>JAIYAA010000383.1 GCA_027489295.1 Sphingomonadales bacterium
GATCCATCGATAGAGGCTGACCCATCCATGCTGGCCTCCTACACCAGCACGGATTCCGAATCAGAAATCACGCCCGTTGGGAATCCCATTTCGATTCATATCGCTCGAAAACCGCTCTATTTCTGAAAGGTGCCGGTCGTGCTACGACCCATGCTTTCTTTTCGACAAAATATCTCGGTCACTCGCCGCGCTATTACGATTATCTGCGCTGTTCCGGTGCCGCACCCAGTTTGTATGCCCTACTCAAACTTGCGCTGCAATTAGCCGATGTTGCCCACGAAGCACTCGATGAAATCGAGTGCACACGCGCGAGGTTGCTGGCAAGCCAGATCATGTCACAAGTGCTCACTCGATGCAGATAACTACCGCACCGAGTGAGGCTAACGTAGCCAGTATATTATCGCTTAGACGAGCTCCGCATCTAGCGTCGCCTGCATTAGCACCGGAGCACCAACTGTCTTTATTTTATCCAGATGGTCGAGCCCTTCGGATACGACATATTGCCTTACACCGTCGAGCAATCCGTCGTCGCTCAGAAATTCCAACTGTTTTGCCATATATTGGCGGAATATCGGATCGGCATCAGTCGTAATGCTATTACGCCCTTCCTGAATAGCAACTCGAGCAGTTACGCCACTACCACCGAAGAAATCCAGAACAGTTGATCCCGGATAAGACAGCGCCCTCACCAGTCTCTCAATAACAACAGCGGGTTTTTGGGTCGGGTGCCCGACTCTTTCTTTTGAGTTACCGTTTAAGCGCGGCATTCTCCAAACATTCGTTGGATTACGCCCCTTTTCGACAGATTCAGGATTAAGCCTCTTGTCTTTTAAATATACAGCCTTCGTTTCTTCATCATACGGCTCCCGAACAGCATCAAGATCAAAGAAATACTTTTTACTTTTTGCGAACCACGCAACTTCTTCATGTCTATTCGCAAAAAATCTCTGGGCGCTCATCCCATTTGGATAATTCCAGATGATCAAGTTCGCCAGCAGCATCTTGCTGTTCTGGCGCATATGTGAAATTATTGAGAGAAGATCCCCTGATCCAGCTTCACCTTGGTATTGCAGACCGCCAAATATAGCGATACTCCCGGTGGGAGACAAAACTCGTTCAGCTTCGTCCAGCCAGGTCTTAGCCCACTCCAAATAATTGGCATGATTGTCCCATCCCGCCAAATTAATGTTGTATGGCGGGTCACAAACTATAAGCTGAACCGAATTACTCGGAATCTTAGCAAGAGCTTCGACACAATCGCTCACAGCAAAAACGTGCTGGGTTGGACCATTTGCACTTGCGCTCAGAGACGCCTCGGAGGAATGTTTCTGCCCCGATTTTTTTAGGGCATTCATTGCGCGATGCCCAGCGTTCCTATGCGACCTATTTGCCATTCAACCAACTTCCAAAAAGAGCCCCCCCCCTCCGAGGGGCGGTGGGGAGGCAGAAAACTGCGCGGGCCAAACGCCTTCGGTTGTCGGGTATGACCCCGGCCCCGTGGCTCGCTATGCGAGATCGGCGCTTAACACGTCTATCGCTGTTTCCGCGATATCGAGCATGATGAAGGCCATTTCCTTATCACCCCACTCATGCGCCTGAAAATACAAAGAAGCCGCCTGAAGCATTAGGGACCTACCCCCGACATTCACCACGTCGTTACGACAATAGTTCCTGTTTATTTCTTTACCGAAACTGCTGGCAGTGACCCGATCTATACGATTCAACATCCCAGAATCATGATCGAGCGTCACCATCGCACCATCAGGACGAACGACCTGAATGTCTTCAGTAGCAAAGTTGGAACCCTGCAAGAATACTACATACGGAAAATGCGCCTCATCAATCATGAAATTTCTTATCTCAAGGATATTTTTGTGGACCCTCTCGATCGCATTTCCCGCCACCATGAAATCCTGATCTTTTGATTTTCCAACCTTCTCGCCTGCTCTTATTTTTTCTATGTCATTCCCTTGGTGCTTTGACTCTCCAACGAGTATGACTCTCCATACCCCATTCTTATCCTTCACTTCGGTTATCGCGCCATCTGGCTTGATGCTGGAACTACCTACAAATAGCGTTTGCCCAAGCTGCGGGTCGATGCTGGCAAGTTTATGATTTATTTCGGCCTTGCTTAGCCGCTCCCGCTGGCGAAACTCGAGATTGGGATACCTCTCAGAAAGAGCGACGAGAACGCCGGCACTGACCTCGCGTATCGACAGATCGTGCTTCTGCGCAGCGGCTCCGAAAATTGCGAGAGGCCCCCCGCCGAGCTTTTGCTGAATGCTGAGCCGCAGCTGCTGGCCCTTACCCCTAACGTCCGTTCCCTCAGTCATCCGCGATTCTCTACCCCTCCGGTTTCGACCCAGAGGGCAGTACCAAATTAGGTGGGATCGCGGAACATCTGCTGGGACGAATGCAGCGGACCCTCCTTGGCGATACGGCGCTCCGCCGATACCTGTTGATTTGAGTTTACCCATCCAAGACACCCACCCGAGACGGCGCGGCGCGTCTTAATTAGGTTGACGCAGGGCATCTGAGACACTTGGCCGACCGGGTCTAAACCCATCCGAGACAGGAGGTGCCATGATCGTCGGTTACGCGCGCGTCAGTTCCAGCAGCCAAAGCCTTGAGGTTCAGCACGAGCAGCTTGCCGCCGCCGGCTGCGAGAAGATCTTCGCCGAGAAGCGCAGCGGGCGGACCGTCGAGGGACGTGATGCACTGGCGGATGCCATCGACTTCGTGCGTGAGGGCGATGTGCTGGCGGTGACCCGGCTCGATCGCCTCGCCCGATCGGTGGTGGACCTGCACCGGCTTGTTGAGCGGCTGACCGCCAAAGGCTGCGGCTTCCGCGTTCTGCAGCAATCCGGCATCGACACCACAACCAGCACCGGCAAGCTCACCCTGTCTATCCTTGGCGCAGTCGCAGAGTTCGAGGCCGATATTCGCCGCGATCGCCAGCGGGACGGGATTGAGCGAGCCAAGGCCCAGGGCATCTATCAGGGACGCAAGGCCAGCATCGACACCGCCCGCATTGTCGCGCTGATGGAAGCCGGCATGAAGCGTGCGGATATTGCCCGCGAACTCGGCTGCAACCGATCATCCATTTATCGACTGGTGGAGACGGGAAAGGTCAAAGATTAGCAGCGAGGCGGGAATATGCCTGTGCCGGCATAGCCCCGCCAACCTAAGCCGCAAAAACTATCTACCGCCCATCGCGATTTTGAACGCGAGCGCCTGCGCTTCCACCTGAAAGATCAAACGCAGCGATCCCTCGCCGCGGTTGTAGGTCGACGCAGGATAAGTGAATTTGTAGCGCGCCTTCCTGAGCCACTGAAACTCGGGAGTGGCGCGGGCGGCGTCAAGAACGCGCTTGCTGAAAAACCGCTTCTGGAGTGCCGCTTCTACTGCAGCCATTAAAGGTTTCTCCGGTGTGGGCATATCCAAGCCGGAATAATACGGTTTCTTTGTGCCGTCGGGCATAACGGACATGTCGTAGCCAAGGCTATGGACATATTCGGAGAACTGGTCGCGTGCCCTCTCCGTCTGGCTTCCGTTTGATCCATAGTAAGCTTCGTCGTCAAGGTTTTCATACATCTCGGTCGGGAGACCGAGCAACTTGAACTCCCGCCTGTCGACATTCGCAATAGACATAGACGTATAGGCCTCCTGTTTGCAGGAGCCTCATTGCAGCCTGCTACAAACAGGTCTCACGGATCTGAAATCCGTCAAGCATAATTTCTCATATGGTTAATGAAGCGCCAACCTAATGATTGGCGCCTCCTATCCCGACATCATTCATAATTTGGCGAAGTCAGATCGATACTGGCGGACATGGGCGAGCGGATCGGCATGGGCGAACATCGTCTTGAGCGCTCGGTAAGGACGGATTACGTGGAGGGGGGCGTGCGCCGTCGCCCACGCGCTCGGCAGCTCCATCACCGAATTGGCGTCGTCGATGCCGCGCAACAGGCTTTCGACGTTGTGGTTGTTAACTATTTCCGCTCCCAACACATCCCAGCCATGCTGCCGCGTCGTCGCCGGCGAACAAAGATTGCCGACCAGCAGACCCTCGCTGATCCGGCTGCTTTTTACCGGGAACGGCGAAGACCAATTCGCATGAAGATGGCCGCTACACCGGACCGATCATGGCCGATGCCGGATGAAGAAGCCGATTTGCATCCGCGCTTCATAATTTGTCGAAAGGCTCCGAACCGGAGAGGACGATCAAGCGCTTAGGACCTGATCGGTAACGGGTTCCATATTGATCGGCCTCCACCTTCTTCGGCTACCCGCTGACAGGTTCGCCCCGTTGGGGTATCCGCGTCTCTGCACGGGGGACCGAATGAACAAAGCTCTTCACCTAATCTGTCATCGCGAAGGAAAGCCCCTCCACGGCCTGAGCCGCTGGGACGGCGATCCAAACGGCTATCGATCGTGCTGCTGGCTAATCATCAATGGATGCAGCCGTTCTGGTCGGCGGCTGAATTTACTTCCACGAAGCCAAAGCCACAGGCTCCTCGTTCGGAGAGCAAATTCTCGGGTTTGGGGACGGCGCCACTGAGAGCGACGACATGGCGCCCGCAAAAATAATCTATTCCGCGCCGACCGGAGCGGGCGCGGCCGGCCCTGACGCGACCGTGATTATGGCAGGGCATGGGGCGGCGGTCTTGTGGACGCGCATTTGGAGCACAACGCATAGTGGTTAGCGCAACAACCCTCACCGGCGCGGCAGGCGAGCATTTCGTGATGAGCGAATTGCTCAGGCGCGGCTTCATCGCTGCTCTGGCGCCGGCTGGTGTCCCCAATTGCGATATTGTTGTCACGGACAACATTGGCGAGCGGCTCTGCGCCGTTCAGGTCAAAACGCGGATCGGCAAGGGCGCTGACCGTGGCTGGCACATGGGTAAGAAGCATGAGGGACTGGTGTCGCCTACACTGTTCTATTGCTTCGTGGATCTAGCGATGGGCACGGTATTGCCGCCCTTCACCTATGTGGTTCCGTCTGCCATTGTGGCGCAGACCCTCACGGAGTGCCATCAGGCATGGCTCAATCAGCCTGGGGCAAAAGGCCAAGCGCGCAATGACGGCGACTTTCGACGCTTCCTGCCCAGCTTCACGCATCTACAAATGGGGAAGTTCGAGGACGGGTGGCTAGAGCCTTATCGTGAGGCTTGGCACCTATTGGAGCAGCCCTCCTAACAATGGCGCTGAGCGTATGGGAGCAAGTGGGAATGAGGACGAAACGCTGGCGCGTTTGTCCTGCTTCGGCGTGATTGGACTCGTGCTGCGGTGCAGTCGCTCCTCGCCCGGCCAATCACTTGAAGCGATTATTTCGTGGTCCAGTTGGAAGAACAGCTAGTCCGCTAGAGCCGCCGAACCACCTATTCCATTCCAGGCAGGGGAGATACACACTTCCCCCTGATACCAGAACCATCGGAACGACAGGGCGAAAATCGCTATCGTTCTCAATTCCAGTATCAGGGGGAAGCTGTGAGTAGGTATTCCAGTATAGGGTTCTACACACTTCGTATCTAACGCCCATTTCAGGGGCAGCGGGGTTTAGCCGATCGCTCTTCGGTTAGGCTTCTGGTTCCTCGGAACCACATGCGGACACGGGCGAACCATACGATTGGCGTCGCCGCGTGCTAGGTGTTGACGGTCATCACGCCAGAGCACCTCCTTCACCACTACCGGGGGAACCGCTTGCTCGTTGTCCATTTGGACCGGAGGATTTAATCTCCTGAGCAACTTAACGGCGGTTTTCAAACCTGCTCTCGTGCCCGTCGTGGCCTGCATTGTTTTACGTGGTGTGACGTGACCCCCATCTTTCATCCAGCGGCAACCAGAGACCGACCGTTGTTGTCGCGCAGGAGCGCGGGTGAAGCAACGGGCGGGTTTAAACCCGCCCGTTGCTTTTCGAGTTCGGC
>JAIYAA010000269.1 GCA_027489295.1 Sphingomonadales bacterium
GGAAGACGGCGGACCAACCCGGCAAAATCTTCCTACAATGGCGTCAGGAGCAAAGGAGCGACAATGACGATCAATGCTTATCAGGCGGCCCGGAGCCGGGCCGAGACGCCGCGCGCTGCGGAAATGCGGCTGATGCGCGAGATCACCGGCGAGATGCTGACGGCCCACGAAGCCGGCCTGAAGGGCGCCCTGCTGATGCCGTCCCTGTACCGGAACCGGGAAATGTGGACGGCCTTCGTCACCGATTGCGGCGCGCGGGGAAACACCCTGCCGATCGAATTGCGCGCGAAGATCATCTCGCTCGGCCTTTGGGTCGATCGCTTCACCAGCGACGTGGTCGCCGGCCGTGAATCGATCATGGAACTGATCACGGTGAACCGCACCATCATGGAAGGCCTGGCAGGGCAGAGCGGCGGCGAAACGCTGCCGGCACCGACGGCGACCGCCGCCGCCGCCTGATCGCACCTTCTCGATCCGCAACCATCCAGCCCCGGGGTGCTCCCCCGGGGCTTTTTCGTGGGCACCGCCCGCGGCGGGCGTGGGGGGGGCAGGGGGAGACGGCGCCCCACGGCAGAACTGTCGGCTGGGACGTCCACACGCATACGAAAACGGGCGCCGCGGCAGTGCCGGGCGCCCGTCTTTCGGGATCGGGAGCGAGCGATCAGAACGACGCCCAGTCGTCTCCTCCTGCCGAGACCGTCGCGGCCGGCACCGCCATCGGCTTGACCGGCGAGACATAGCCGCTGTTCGAAGGCGCGCTGCGCCGGACGGGCGCCGCCTTGCGGCCGCTGCCGCCATTGCCGCCGATGTTGAAGCGCTCGGCGCGGTCCGCCATCGCGGCGACTTCGGAGGTGAGGTTGCGAGCGGCGGCCGAGGTTTCTTCGACCATCGCGGCATTCTGCTGGGTCGACTGGTCCATCGTGCCGATCGTCTGCGAGATTTCCGAGATCGCCGAGGACTGCGCTTGGTTGTCGGTCGCGATGCGGCCGAGCAGC
This sequence comes from Sphingomonadales bacterium, assembly GCA_027489295.1. The sequence continues at coordinate 996 of JAIYAA010000269.1, forward strand.
TGGTGCACCTCGCCGACGTCGCTCGAGATGTTCGACAGCGCGCCGTCGACCTTTTCGACCATGCCCACCGCGGTCACGATGTCCGCCTGGGTGGCGGTCAGCTGGTCGCGGGCGCGGCCGGCTTCCTCTTCCGCGCGCATGGCCAGCGCCGAGACGAGATCGGCGACCACCGCGAAGCCGCGGCCGGCCTCACCGGCACGGCCGGCTTCGACCGCGGCGTTCATGGCGAGAACGCGCGTCTGGAAGGCGATCTTGTCGAGGCCTTCGATCACGCTGTCGATGCCCTTTGCGCTTTCCGACACACGGTTCATCGCCTGCATCGCCTCGTCGGCGGTGCTGCGGCCCGACGAGACGACGGTGATCGTCTGGTCGGCGCGCTGCACCGTGCTGTTGGCGGCGGTGGCGGTGGCCCGCAGGCGCTGGTCCATCTGGGTCACGGCGGCCGCGGTCTGCTCCAGCGCGGACGCATTGGCTTCGGTGCGGCGCGCCAGGTCTTCGCTGGCCTGGGCGATCTCGCTCGAACCCGTGCGGATATTCTGCGTCGATTCCATCACGGAGCCGATCAGTTCGCGCAGCGCGGCCAGCGCATCGTTCAGGTTCGCCTTGAGCTCGGCATAGGCCGGCGGGAAGTCCAGGGTGACGTCGGCGGTCAGATCGCCGCTGGCGACGCGGACGAGACTTTCCCGCACGCTGTTCGTCACGATCTGCTGCTCGGCGGCGGCGCGGGCGTCGACCTGCGCACGCTGGGCAGCGGCAAGCCGGAACTGTTCGACCGCGCGGGCGATCTCGCCCAGCTCGTCGCCCCGGCCGAGGCTGGGTACCTCGGCGGTGCCGCCCTCGGCCAGCGTCTTCGTCGCGTGCGCGAGGCGGGCCATGGGCTGCGCGATGGTGCGATTGATCGCCAGCCACACCACGCCGAGCGCCGCGATCGACAGAAGCGAAAGCCCGATGGTGAGAACGAGTGCGGTCATCGCCGAGGCATTGCCGCGCGCATTCGCTTCCTCGGAAGCCTTGCGCAGCGCGTCGAGCATCTTCTGCGCCTGGTCGAGCGCGTCGTGCGAACGCTCCTTGCCTTCGCCCTTGATCAGTTTGACGCCGGCTTCCTTGTCGATGACGTCGGCTTCGAAGATCCGGCGGTTGATGTCGTTCAGCTGCCCCTTGATCGTCGTCAGGCGCGCCACGTCGGCGGACATCGAGGTGTCGGCGACCGCGGCGAATGCCTTGATGTCGCGATCCAGTTCTTCCGAGGCGGTATCCAGGCGCTTCTGCAGCTTGGCGCGCTCCTCGTCGTTCAGCGCATTGTAGTGGCTGTAGACGATGATCCGCATTTCCTTGATGTCGCTGATCACGTCGGTCATGTTCGACATGCCCGCTACGCTGACCTCGACGTGCCGACGGGCAATGCTGGTGAGATCCCGGTTGGATACCCAGCCGTTGATCGCCAGCCCTATCAGCAGCAAGCCGAGAAAGCTGAAGGCCGCCAACATCTTTTTGGTGAGGGGCCAATCATCAAGAAATGCGAACATGTATCGTTCCACCCGCAAGCCCCGATCCTGGACCGGAGCAGTTTTCTGGCGCCCAAGGGCGATGTGCTAAGCATTATAGGTGCTTTTCTTTCGATCTAGCGGGCGAGCATTTACGGAACGGTAGCGCGGGATGCCCGGAAAACCCCTAGCAAACAGGCGGACCGGCCGTATTGGTGCCTTTCCTTCCTATAAGGGCATCAAATACGCGCCGGAGGAGCCACAGGTGGAAGACGTTCGGAATAACGGGATGGTTTTGCGGTGCGCGGGGCTGGCGCTGCTGCTGGCAGCAGGCACGGCCCAGGCACAGACCAAGCCCGCCACGCCTGCACCGGACGGGCCCAAACTGAGTATCGAGGGCAGCTTCCGCGCCCGGCTGGAAGGGATCGACGGCCAGTTTCGCCCCAAGGTGGACGACAGCATCGCCTTCGCATCGTTCCGCACCCTTGTGGCGGCAAAGGTCGAGTGGGACGATCTTACCGTCGGCGGCGAGCTGCTCGACGCGCGCGGCTATGGCGAAGGGCATAACAGCTCGGTCAAGGCCAGCGACATCAACACGGTGGAGCCGCTGCAGGCCTATCTGAGCTACAAGCTGCACAATGTGCTGGGCAAGAAGGACAGTCTGGTTGCCACGGTCGGTCGCTTCACGATGACGTTTGGTGCCCAGCGCCTCATCGCGCGCGCCGATTTCGGGAACACCTTCCCCTCCTATCTGGGCGGGCGCGCCGAATATCACAGCAAGAACAAGGACGAGCTGGTCGTCTTCTGGACCCGCCCGATCGATGCGCTGCCCAACACTGCGGACGCGATCTTCGAAAACAAGGTGCAGCTCGATCATGTCAACACCGGCACCGTGTTCTACGGTTTCGACGGCAACCTCGCCGATGTCGGCCACAAGGTGAGCGTCGGCGGGTATGTCTATCGCCTCGCCGAACAGGACCGGCCGGGGTACCAGACCCGCGATCGCCGACTGGTGACATATGGCCTTCGCCTCCGCCGCGTGCCGGCCAAGGGCAAGTTCGACATGGAGGCCGAGGGGGCACTGCAGCGGGGTACCGCGCGGCTGACGAACGCCGCCACCGATCGCACCGATTTCGACGTTCGCGCCGGATTCGTGCACGTCGAGGGCGGCTATACGATCGCCAAGGGCTGGACGCCGCGCATCTCCGGGTTCTTCGACTATGCCAGCGGCGACGGCGCCAATCCGTCCTATGGCAGGTTCGATTCGCTGTACGGCGCGCGCCGCGCCGACTATGGCCCCGCGTCGCTGTTCGGGCCGGTGGGCCTCGCCAATCTCGTCTCCCCGGGCGTGCGGATCGAGGTCAAGCCCTCGAAGCGGCTGGACCTCATGGGCGCCGTCCGCGGGCTGTGGCTGGCGGACCGTACCGATACCTTCGCCTTCACCAGCGTGCGCGACAAGACGGGCGCATCGGGCCGCCATGCCGGCACCGAAGTGGAAGTGCGCGTGCGCCGCTCGCTGATCCCGGATCGCCTGCGCGTGGAAGTCGGTGCGGCCTATCTGGCCAAGGGGCGTTTCCTCACCCAGGCCCCGAACGCGCCGCACACCGGTGACGCCCGCTACGGCTATGCCGATCTGGTCGTGAAGTTCTGATTGCGACCACCCGAGCGAACCAAAGCGATACCAGTCTGGTAACGTGCGTTAAACCCGGTATGATCGGCGGCCTAAGCGCGGCTGGATCGAAACGATTGCGATGGTACTCAACATGCTCGTCATCCTGATGGTTCGCGAGGCAGGCCTGCGCAGTGCGCTGGCCGCGCGGCTCGCGCTTTCCGGAATCGACGTGGTGAGCATGGAGCAGGTCGACGCCGCGCGTATCGGCCGGCTCGGGGGCAGCGCGCCGGTGCTCGTGGCGGATTTTGACGCGGTACGATTGCACCCGGGCGGCCTGGCGGCGCTGAGCGTCGATCCCTTGTGGCACCGCCTCGTGGTCATTGGCGGGGACGAACAATTCGCGGCGCCGCACCTTCACCACATCACGGCCGACGATCCGGCCATTGCCATCACGCAGCTGCTGCGGGACATCGGCACCACGCACTGAGCCGTCTACGCTACGGCGCCCGCGGCACCGTCGCTGTGGGCGAACGTGAGACGATTCTACAATGTCACTTGCTGGAGACAGGTGGTTGGCCACCCGGAAATGCTCCGTTTGGGAGCATTTCCAAGGGCATCTGCATGTCACCCCTTGGGGAACAGGCCTGCGGCGAAGGCGATGCGCAGCGCTTCGGAAAGGCTGCGGACTTCCAGCTTTTCCATCAGATTGGCGCGGTAGATTTCCACCGTACGCGGGCTGATGTCGAGTTCATAGGCGATGATCTTGTTCGACCGCCCCTCGATCAGGCCCTTGAGCACGTCGGTCTCGCGCGGCGAGAGCTTGGCGATCTTGGATTCGGCGGTGGCGGTGCGGGCCGCGGCTTCGCTGTCTTCTTCCAGCTTGGAGAATGCCTGGTCGATCACCTTCAGCAGGAATTCGGCTTCGTAGGGCTTCTCGATGAAGTCCAGCGCCCCCGCCTTCATCGCCTGCACGGCGAGCCCCACATTGCCCTGGCCGGTCAGAACGATGGCGACGAACTGCGGCGCACGGTCCAGCTGGGTCAGCACGTCGAGCCCGCTGGCGCCGGGCATGTGGAAGTCTAGCAGCACCACACCCGGATCGAGTTCGGCCTCCTGCTCGAGGAACGCGTCGCCCGAGCGGTAGCCACGAACGATAAGATCGGGGCGGACAGAGAGTAGACTGTGCAGCGATGCGCGCACGGCATCGTCATCGTCGACGATGTAGATCGTTCGGGTCATTATTCTTCACCTTCTTCGACACCGGGAATCGTAAAGCGGAACGAAGCACCACCCCCCGGTGAGTTTTCCGCACTCAGCATCCCCCCATGGCCCTCGATAATGCGTTTGCTGATCGAAAGTCCAATCCCCATTCCGCCTGCGCCTCCTTTTGTCGAGGTGAACCGTGAAAACAGTGTTTCCAAGACCTGCGCGGGCAGGCCCGGTCCACTATCCGTAACCGTTATCGCGATCATCTGGTCGGGTAGCTTCTCCGAAGTGATCGTTATCTGCCGCTCATCGGGCTCGACGAGCTTCAGTGCCTGAATGGCATTGCGCAGCAGGTTTACCAGGACTTGCTGGACCTGGATGCGGTCGGCAAGGATGAAGCGCGCCGTGGGATCGAGGTGGAAGGTCACGCGCAGATTGAAGTGTCCGGTGCCGACCACCACCAGTTCCACCGCGTCGCGGATCGTCCGCTCGACCGATTCCACCCGCATTTCCACTTCGCCGCGGGCGACGAAGGCGCGAAGCCGGCGGATGATCTCGCCGGCGCGCTGCGTCTGTTCGGAGCCCATGCGGAGCAGATCGGTGACGCGCGCGCCGCCTTCGCCACGCTCGATCAGCATGCGGGCGGCGGCGAGGAAGTTGGCGGTGGCACTCAGCGGCTGGTTCAGTTCGTGCGCCAGATCCGCCGCCATCTCGCTCATTGCGCTCTGGCGGGAGACGTGCGCGATCTCGTTGTTGAGCTCGCTCAACCGCTGGTCCGCGGCGATGCGCTCGGAAAGGTCACGGATGAAGACGGTGATCAGCAGGTGGCCGTCGCTGTGCGCGGCACCTGCCCGCATTTCGGCGGGGAAGCGCCGGCCATCGGCGGTGAGTGCTGCACCCACAAGGACTTCGCCGACCAGCCCTTCGCCGGTTTCGACGAATTGCTGCAGGATCGCCTGATCGGATTCCAGTTCGTCGTTGGGCACCAGCAGCGAGAAATGCCGGCCGACGACCTCGGACGCGCGATAGCCCCAAAGCTCCTCCGCCGCCGCGCTGAACTGGACGATCGAGCCGTCGCCGGCGAGGACGATCATTGCGTCCGGCACGGTTTCAAGCACCGTGCGCAGCTGTGCCTCGCGGCGCCGCAGCGCGGCTTCGCGATCGTCTCGTTCGGTGATGTCTAGCACCGCGCCGACCACGCGGGTCAGGTGGCCCGCCGGATCGTAGAAGGAGCGCGCCGACCCCTCCAGCGTTCGGCCGGCCCCTTCGCAATTGACGAGGCGATAGCGGAACGCGAAGCGCTCGGCACGCTCGGCCGTCGCCAGGGCGACCGTCCTGCGCAATTCTTCCAGGTCGTTCTGGTCGATCAGTTGTCGCCAGTTGGTGAAACTGGACAGCGATCCCGGCGGCAGGCCGAGGCGCTGCTCCGTGCCGGGGGACCAGTTTATATGGTCGCCGCTCAGGTCCCAGTCGAAGATGCCCAGTTCGTGCGCCGCGGTCGCCTGTGCGAGCCGCTCCTCGCTCGCCCGCAGCGCGCGCAACGCCGCCACGCGTTCCGATATGTCGAGGATGCTGTGGACCGTGATGGCACCACGGTTCGGCGTGGCGAAGCGAAGCTGCCGCTCGATGACATGCACTTCGCTGCCGTCCTTGCGCTGCTCGATCAGTTCCTGCGCGCCGTCGGCGTCGGGCAGGGCGTAGCTGCTGTTCCAGCTGGGGCACTGGGCGTGGAGCAGCATGTAGATGTTCTGGCCGAGCGCCTCCGTCTCGGTAAACCCGTAGAGCTGCTTGCACCCCAGCGACCAGTGCAGGATGTGGCCGCGCGCATCGGTCATCACCACGGTGGCGCCGTCCAGCGCCAGGCTCAGTTCGGCGCGCGCGTTCTGTTCCACGCCAACCCGGTGGACCGCCCAATAGGCGATCAGGCCGACGGCCAGCACGTTGAACAGGGCGAGCACGAGGTGGCCGGGCGCGGGCGAGGCCTGGCTGCTCCGTTCGAGCAGCAGTTCGAACGTGGCGGGCAGCGTGGGGAGCAGGATGGCGCCGGCGACCACCGTCTGGATCGACAACGGATCGCTGCGCTCGATCCGCCTGATCCGACGGTTTTCAGGCTGGGTGGAACCCAGCAGAATGGCGCCGGTGAGCGCCATCGCGGCGAGCGTGCCCGGCACCGAGGCGCGCAAACTCGCGTTGACGATCGAGGCATGCGACGCCAGCATCATCGCGGTAGCCGAGGCGATTGCCAGCGCGAGGGGCGCCATGGCGATCAACGGGGCCACGTCCCGCAGAAGGCGCGATCGGCTGTGCGTCGCAAAGGCGGCGATGGGGAGCATCAGCAGGTAGACGATGGCATTCACGCCTGGCCGGCCGGCATGCTCCAGCCCGGTTGCCGCTACCCGGTGGGGAAAGAGCAGCGTCCCCAGATCAAACCATTCGCCGATCAGCGGGTAGGCCATTGCCAGCAAGCCGATCGCCCATGCGACCCCGTAGAACGGAACCGCCGGGCGATTGCGGTGCGACTGGGTCAGCAACAGCCCGATGGCGAGGCAGGAATAGCCGACGGCGTTGATAGGCCACATCGGATAGGTACGCGGAAGGAAACGCTGCAGGATCGGCAGATCGAATGCCCAGCCGGCCAGCGCCGCCAGGGTGCATGCCAAAGCGATGATGGCAAGCATGTGCGCCAAGGTGCCGTTCGGAGACGATGGGAGGCGCCCCATCGCATACGGGTCTTGTCTTCCAACGCGCAAACCGCCTGCCCCTGCACAGGTCGAAGCTGAGCCTCGATTTACTCAGCATCGGTTAATTTTCTTCGAAAAGCCATAGGGAGATACACGCATTTCTGCCGATTCCCGACAGGCACCTACGGGCAGCCGCTTGCCAAACGCGGCGCGGCCCGCAATCACTCGCTTCGGGGACAATCAGACCAACCCGAGGGAGTCACGCTTGATCCGAAGCTTCGCCATGGCGGCCGCCTGCGTCGCCCTAACTGCGTGCGGGGGTACCGGGGGGAAGCCCGCCACCGCATCCAGCACGCCACCCGCGCAAAAGGGACCGGGGCTCGGCAAGGGCTATAACCACGATCCCTATCCGTCGACCTATCGCCCCTATCCGGGCGTGCCGACGCTGCTGACCAACGTCACCATCCTCGACGGCGAGGGCGGCCGGATCGACAAGGGCGCGGTGCTGTTCCGCGACGGCAAGATCGTCGCGGTCGGCCAGAGCCTCACCGCCGATGCCGGCGTGACGGTGATCGACGGGCAGGGCAAGTACGTCACCCCCGGCGTGATCGACATCCACAGCCACCTCGGCGATTATCCCTCGCCGGGTGTCGACGCGCTGTCGGACGGCAACGAGGCGACGTCGCCGGTCACCGCCGATGTCTGGGCTGAGCACAGCGTGTGGCCGCAGGATCCCGGTTTCGGTCGGGCGCTGGTCAATGGCGGGGTCACCACGCTGCAGATCCTGCCCGGCTCCGCCAATCTGTTCGGCGGCCGCTCGGTGGTGCTCAAGAACGTCTACGCTCGCACGATGCAGGGGATGAAGTTCCCCGGCGCCGGCTATGGCCTGAAGATGGCGTGCGGCGAGAACCCCAAGCGCGTCTATGGCAGCCGCGGCCGCGAGCCCTCCACCCGGATGGGCAACATCGCCGTCGATCGCCAGACCTGGGCGCGCGCCGCCGAATACAAGCGCCGCTGGGAGAAATATGAGAAGGACGGCGGCGAGCCGCCCTCGCGCGACATCGCGATGGACACGTTGCGCGGCGTGCTCGACGGCGAGATCCGGGTGCAGAACCACTGCTATCGCGCCGACGAGATGGCCAATGTCATGGATATGGCTAAGGAGTTCGGATACCACGTCTCGGCGTTCCACCATGCGGTGGAGGCCTACAAGATCGCCGATCTGCTGAAGGCCAACAACACCTGCGCCGCCGTCTGGGCGGACTGGTACGGCTTCAAGATGGAATCCTACGACGCGGTGCCGGAAAACCTCGCCATCCTCGAGAAGGAAGGCGCGTGCGGGATGATCCATTCGGACGATCCGAACGGCATCCAGCGGCTCAACCAGGAAGTCGCCAAGGCGCGCGCCTCGGCGATCCGCGCGGGCTTCGACGTGTCCGAGGCGACGGCGTGGAAGTGGCTGTCGATCAACCCGGCCATGGCGCTGGGCATCGCCGACAAGACGGGCAGCCTCAAGGCCGGCAAGATGGCGGACGTGGTGCTGTGGAACGGCAATCCGTTCAGCGTCTACACCCGGCCGGAGATGGTGTGGGTCGATGGTGCGCTGCTCTACGATGCCAAGGATCCCAAGCGCCGTCCGGTTTCCGATTTCGAGCTCGGCCAGCCGGGCGAGGGGGATGTGAAGTGAGCAAGACCCTGTTTCTCGCCGCGGCGGCCCTTGCGGCGCTCGCGGCCCCTGCGATGGCGCAGGA
>JAIYAA010000366.1 GCA_027489295.1 Sphingomonadales bacterium
CATGCAGAGCTGGCATATCAGGAGCAATCCGCAGCCAAGATGGAGATGGGGTTGCTAGAGCGTCTCGATCCAGCGAGCGAAGACTATCAGGATAAGCTCGAGCATATCCGCGGAGCAGTTTTGCATCACGTGTTTTCCGAAGAGGGCACTTGGTACCTCAAACTCGCCCGTTCCGCCCCGCCCGCGGATCAGGAGCGCATCACCGCTCGGTACGCAGAAGAGTATGCCCGCTATATGGGCTCCGACAGCCACCTCTTTTCAAGCTAAGTTCGATCATTGCCATATGGACGTGCTGGGCCAAAAGCCCAGCACGTCACTCTCCATTCGAGGTTCAGTCACGCTTCACCAACGTCAGGTTCTCCGCACTGAAAGAGTGTGCCTCTCTATGAAGCGGAGCAGAAGCTGCTAATCACCATCAGCAAGCTGAGGCGCGGATTGTTCGGGCAACGCTTGCCTGTTATCAATCTCACTGGAGCGCCCCGCCGAGTGTGCCGCGCAATGGCCACTCCGACAAGTTCTATCGCGCGTTTCGATACAAACAGTCAGATACACTGATTGCTTGTCACATGCCAACGCAAAGCGACAGAGGCTGCGCATCTCTCAGCGACAATGTCCCCGCCGTTCATTCATGTTGCGTGGCTGACAGCCAAACGGCGGTCGGCATTGACCTTACTAGCAACAGTTCGTTACGATTTCGGTTTTCAGGCGTTCGGTGTTCCATGCCCAACAAAGCGTCGAAACTGCCCCGCACCCAAGCCGACCGAAGCCTGGTCCTTGAACGCAATCGATCTCTCAAAATGGCGCGTTCAGCGCATGCCTATGTGCGGGAAATACGGCCAAGTTCTACGATTGGCTTGGCAGCTCCTCTGTAGCTGCTCGGGTCCCGAGTGGACCATCGGTCTGGATTTGCGGCGATTGCCATGTTGGCAATCTTGGGCCGCTGTCAAACGGGGATGGTCGCGTCGAAGTACAAATCCGCGACTTGGATCAAGCCGTCATCGGCAACCCAGCCCACGATCTCATTCGCTTGGGCCTATCGCTTGCTACCGCCGCACGCGGATCAGACCTCCCGGGCGTTGTCACCGCACGGATGTTGGAAGAAATGATGGAAGGGTACACCGCTGCCATTCACGACCCCACCAGTGGCGACCCAGGTGTCGAACCCGATGTCGTACAAAGCGTGAAGCGCAGAGCGCTGGGGCGACGGTGGAGACACCTTGCCAAAGAGCGCTTTGAAGCAGTTGAGCCACGGATCCCGGTCAGTAAGCGGTTCTGGCCCATCAGTGACAAAGAACGCGAGGCTCTCGCCCGCGGACTCGCTGACCCTTCGCTCCTCGCGACTATTTTGGGGTTGGGGGAGAACGTGGCTGGTCTTAACCAGCCCCGCTTGATTGACGCTGCCTATTGGATGAAGGGATGCAGTTCCCTCGGTCTTTTGCGATACGCCGCAATCGTAAGCCTCCCTGATGAGGACGGGGAACAAAGCTTTGCATTGATTGATTTGAAAGAAGCAGTGGACCCGGTAGCTCCTGCAACTCCGACTGCAACAATTCCAAAAGACAATTCGCAACGTGTAGTAACCGCGGCGCAAGCGCTCTCTCCCCATCTTGGACGGCGCATGGCTACGATCAAAGTACTGGGACGCTCGCTGTTCGTTCGAGAGCTCGCGCCGCAAGACTTGAAGTTAGAACTAGAGCAATTCAGTCGATCAGAAGCTGTGAGAGCCGCAAGGTTCTTGGCATTTATTGTCGGTAAAGCTCATGCTCGCCAAATGCCGATCGATGCACGTAATGCGTGGCTGGAGACGCTCAGCGCAGACCGTCGGGGCAGTTTGGACACTCCGAGCTGGCTATGGGAGAGCGTGGTCTCGCTCGCCGGTCAACACGAAGTTGGCTATCTTGAGCATTGCCGACGTCACGCGCTCAGCGACAATGAGCGCGCTCCAGATCGATGACACCGCGAAACGGAACGTGCGGAATACGAGCTCGTTACGGTCGTCCCAATCAAGAGCGAGCAATGACCAAAACAGCAGCAAGCCTTGCAACCGCTATGAGACGCGATCCAGCTCAACGCGTACTGTCAGCAGGCGAAATCGCCGCTGTGTTAGCGGAGGTGCTAGAACAAGATCATGTCTTCTTTGCCGCCGCCGACGAAGCCAAGGCAACCGCAGTGCGGGAAGCTTTGGCAGCGCTTATGCCGGCAGCAACTGTCGTATCCTGCCCCGCCCCCGATGCCCTGCCGGGAGACGCAGCACCTTCAACCGCCGCGAACGTAGGACAGCGCGTTGCCGCGCTACGTCAAGTCCTTCTCGCTCGACGAGCTGTCGAGCGATCTCCCATTGCACTGATAACAACGGGCGAAGCGCTCGCACGACTATATCCTCCGCCGGATGCATTCGAAGCTGCACCGCCGCGAGTGTCGGTCGGAGACACGCTTGATCTGGCCGACCTCTTCAACAAGCTCTTAGCGGGAGGGTACGTTGATGACGACAGAGTTGACGAGCCAGGCGAGGCAGCGCTTCGCGGACTAGTGCTAGACGTCTACCCGGCCGATGCCCCATATCCGACGCGCATCGAAGTGGTGGACGGTATGGTCAATTCGGTCCGTAGCTATGACTCCGCGTCTCAGCGAACAGTAGCCGAATGTGACGCGCAGGAACTCGGCCGTGTGAGTGAGCCACCAACCGGCGATGCGGGCGTGGCCCTGATTCAGCATTTGCCCGATGCAATCTTGGTGCTGGAACCCGGTGCAGACAATCGCCGAAAGCGCTTCCTAGCATTAGTGGCCGACGCCAGACGGCGGCGCCCCGGCCGCCTCGTTGCAGCGACGGTAGATGAAGCCGATTGGGGCGACCTCGTAGCTGATCGCCATTTGCTAGAGCTTGAACCGGAAGGACCCGAGCCACAACGCTTCGTTGAAACGCGATCACCGCTACGCGCATTCAGTCGCTTCGCCAAAACCATCTTATCCAGTGGAAAGCGCTTGGCTTTGCTGGGGAGCGCTCGAGACGTCAGATTCCTCCGCGCCAGAATCGCAAAAGCGTTGAATGTTGAACTAAACGATGTTTCCAGCTGGAGCCAGTTGCGCTCCGCGCCGCCGGGGGCTTTGGCTTGCCTCGTCGCGCCTATCGCGCGAGGCTTTGAGCGTAACGACATAGTAGCAGTCGCAGCAGCAGATCTCCTCGGCAGTCGTGCGGAACGCAACTTTACTCCAACCGACAGCGGTATTTCTCCGCTGGCACTAGATGAAATCCGCATCGGCGACCTCGTGGTGCATGAGGATCACGGCATTGCGATACTGGCCGGCATTCAACCAATGCCGTCCGGCGAAAGCGAGGGCGACGCGATCGCGTTGCAGTATGCCGGCGACGGCGTTCGGTTGATTCCGTCATCAGAAGCAGATCGCATCTGGCGCTACGGCGGAGACAAGGATGTAATCCCACTCGACAAGCTGGATGGCACCACTTGGCAGAAACGACGTGCTGAGATCAGCACCCTCATCAACGACACCGCGCAAAGCTTGATCGCTCTCGCTGAGGAAAGAGCCCAACGTTCGGCCCCCGTGCTGAAGCCAGATTTGCCAAAATACGAGCGGTTCGTCGCCACCTTCCCGTTCACCGAGACATCTGACCAGGCCAGAGCGATCGATGCGGTTCGAGAAGACCTCGCTTCGGGAACCCCGATGGATCGCTTGATTGTCGGGGATGTCGGCTACGGGAAAACCGAAGTCGCCTTGAGGGCTGCTGCCATTGCAGTATTTTCGGGCCACCAAGTCGTCATTGCCGCCCCCACTACCGTCCTCGCCCGCCAGCACCTCGAAACTTTCGCGGACAGGTTCGATGGTACCGGGGTCCAGATAGCGGGGTTGTCTCGTTTAACGACGCAGACAGAGAGAAAGCGGGTGAAGGCCGGACTGGCTGACGGGTCGATCGACATCGTCATTGGCACGGGTGCGGTTGCGGCCAAGGGATTGTCGTTCGCCAACCTAGCACTGACGATCATCGATGAAGAGCAGCGGTTCGGAACCTCAGACAAACAGCGATTACGAGCACTAGGTCCCGGTCACACGCTCACGCTTAGCGCCACTCCTATTCCTCGCACACTGCAAGGGGCGCTTGTTGGCATCCAACAGCTATCGGTCATTGCCACACCACCCGCGCGCCGGCAGCCAATCCGTACGTCCGTCGGTGTGTTCGACGAACATCTAGTTCGTAGCGCTCTTCTTCGAGAACGTAGCAGAGGTGGTCAAAGTTTTGTCGTAGTTCCCAGGATCGAGGACATGCTGCCGCTCGCGGAGAAACTACATGCGCTTGTTCCGGAACTCGACGTGCTGCAGGCGCATGGCAAGATGCCTGCCGGCGATATCGATGAAGCGATGGTGCGTTTTGGACAAGGTTATGGAGACGTGCTTCTGGCGACGAACATCATCGAAGCCGGGCTCGATGTTCCCCGCGCCAACACCATGGTCCTTTATCGCGCTGATCGGTTCGGCCTGGCTCAACTACATCAGCTAAGAGGACGGGTTGGCCGCGGCAGCAGGCGTGGACAGGTCTTTCTACTCACCGAGCCTAATGCACAAATCGCCCCACGAACGCTCAAGCGCCTGCGCACGTTGGAAGCGTTCGATCGCCTAGGTGCGGGCTTCGAAATCAGCAGCAAGGATCTCGACATGCGTGGCGCAGGCGATCTGCTAGGTGAAGCGCAGGCTGGGCACATCAAGTTGATAGGGGTCGATCTCTACCAGCATCTGCTTGAAATTGCTCTTCGAAGAGCGCGTGGCGAGCAAGTGGAGGAGTGGCGGCCAGAACTGCGATTAGGCATCCAGGGGCGGCTGCCACAAAGCTGGATCCCGGACGATGATATACGCATCTCCTTCTACGTGAGGATCGCGCGAGCAGCAGAAGCTGGTGCGATCGACGCACTGGAAGCTGAGCTCGAAGACCGGTTTGGCGCGGTGCCTGACGAAGCTATTCAACTTCTCGCGTTGGCGCGCATTCGTATCAGAGCGCTCAATGCGCAGATTGATAGGATCGACGCTGGACCAGCAGCTATTGCATTTACACCTCGCCCCGACTTTGACTCTGAGGTGGATGGTACAGGACTAGAGCGGAAGGACAATCGGCTATTACTGCCAGAACGTATTGAAGATCCGGCCGCGCGCGCAGAGCGCATCGAAAGCCTTCTCGAAGCACTGGTGGACACCCAAGTATCCGGAAGAGTTCTACTCTGAATTCACCGCGCACGCTCGCTCGCTTGGGGTGCAACCGGTCATCAGGTTCATGCGACGCTAGGTGAAGTTCCATAGATAGGTGTAAACGCCGCCTTCAGATGCTCCTTGGTAATGTCAATCGTCGCCCTCAAGCCGTGGTGTTCCCCCTTTCGCCACCGCTGGGGGGCGACGACGCCAGAAGCCCGACGTAGGACATGCGCGGCGAAAAGCCAGCGCGCCTGCATCCGACTTAGCCCAGCTAAGACGCGACCACCATCAAGCGAGGCTCATCCTGTTCGGCGGCGTGATCCAGGATCGCATCAGTCCTCAATAAGATTTTCTCCGTCTGCCCGGCTTTTAAAGTCGGGACACGAACACCGGCAGCTTGCAAAAAGACCAGCTTCACAGAAGACCGGACACCGAGTAGCCCTGCAGCGTGCCGCGTCGAAGGTGACATTCTGGGGAGAATGTCAGGCGCGCCACCAGCGGGGTAAAATGATGTTCAAACTGCATATCACTGCATGTTTTTTCGCGGCCGCACTTTGCTCGCCGGTCCACGCTCAAACGCCCGCCAGGCCAGATGAGGTTCTCAACAACGAGACCATCTTGTCACTGGCGGCAGCAGGTATTCCTGACGAAGCACTCGTCGCGAAAATCAAGGCTTCAAAAGGCAACTACGACACTTCCACGTCCAACATTCTGACCTTGAAGCAAAAGGGTCTTTCGGGTCCCGTCATCGCCGCAATGATCAGCGCAGCCGACGCTGCGTCCAAGCCAGCGATGTCGCTTGACGCGGCGGATCCCATGATCCCACACCCCGCAGGCGTGTACTTCGCCTCCCCCGACGCTGGACAAAAGATGGTTGTGATGCAACCTACTGTCTCGTCCCAAGCTAAGACCGGCGGAATTTTCGGCTACGCATTGACGGGCGGCCTCGCGTCAATGAGCATCAAGGCAGCCATCCCCGGATCGGCAGCGACGCTCATGACGGGCAAGAACCCAACGTTCTACTTCTTCTTCGACGACTCAAACCCTGGAACCGCTGCGCAGACCAGTGCATGGCTCGCCGGCAGCGCATCGGTGGTAAAAAGCCCCTCCGAATTCTCGCTGGTTCAGCTTATGGAGAAGAAGGGGCGTCGCGAAGCACGGGTTGGAAGCGCCAACATCGCCGGCGCGAAGACCGGCATCATGGACAAGGATCGCATCGAGTTCAATTATGAACAGGTGCGTCAGGGCGTCTTCAAGGTCACACCCAAGCAGCCGCTCGAGCCGGGCCAGTATGGCTTTGTCTATTCCGTCGCGGGGGCCGCTGGCGGCGCCCTCACCGCGCGCGTGTATGATTTCGGGGTAAAGTGACTCCAATGGGAGAGCAACTGCTCTCCCACCTGGATGGCGTACGCTTCGGCGCGGTCCCTTGCGCGGCAGATCCGGTCACGATACGAACAAACCTAGAACACGAGCTGAGGAACCGATGTCCATACCATCCGAGGAGCGAGAGCGGATTGTAAGCGAAGGCCGTAAGCTGGCGGTGGATGCACTGTACTCGGAAAAAGCACATTTTGCGGCAGCCAACCGCTGGCGATACTGGGGCTTCTGGCTAGGCAACACGGCTGCAGTTTTGGCAGCGTTAGCGGGTGCCGGGTTTCTGACCAAGGTGCTCAGCCCGGCCCTTCAGAGTTGGATGCCGGCGGGTCTAGCTTTTCTTGCTTCGCTGATCACGATCCTCGTCACCAACATGAAGCCAGACCAGATCTGGGAAAAGCATCACGCTGCCGGCGTAGATTACGGCATCGTACGCCGGAAGATTAGGCAGTTTGTGCAAATCAGCGCGGCCGCGTCTGGGGGCGATCAAACCGCGCTGCGCAAGGAGTTGGTCGCGCTAACTGAAGAGGTTGGCGCCATCCAGAAACGCGCTCGCCCGATACCGACTTACGCACACAAAGCTGCATATAAAAGCATTCATGCGGGAACAGCCGACTACACCTCGCGGGAACTCGACGCTGCGGCGGGGGCGATGGAATGAAGCTCGTCGAGCACTTCTCATCCTTCCTGACGAACACCGTCAATCTCAATCAGTCCAGGATAAACGACCTGGAACTCGCAATAGGAGCTATCCAGCGTTTCATTCGACAAAGCACCTGGAAGCCTACGATACGAGGTTTCGAGGAACAGGGGTCCTGGGCACATGACACGATCATCAAACCGGTAGATCAGGGCGAGTTCGACGCCGACTTGCTCGTTATGGTCGATCCCGTGGAGGGGTGGACTTCCAAGGATTATGTCAAAGAGTTAGGCAAAGTCTTCAAAGACAGCGCCACCTACGCCGAAATGACCAAAACCTGGGACTTCTGCGTGACCATAACGTATTCAAAGCAACACAAAATCGACATCGCCCCTTGTGTCGTCGATAGAATCTACACCGGCACCTATGAAGTCTGCGACGCGAAAAACAATAGTTTTAGATCAAGTGAGCCGATAGCCTACACCAAGTGGCTTCGAGATCAAAACAGCTCTTCTGGTTCAAACTCGTTCCGTAAAGTCACGAGGCTGCTCAAATATCTCCGTGATATCAAGCTAACATTCTCCTGCCCCTCCGTACTTCTTACGACCCTACTCGGCAACCAAGTCTATAGCTGGGATAAAGACACCGCCGCCTTCTCTGATGTCCCTTCGGCGCTGAAGACCGTCATCAACCGCCTAGACGATTGGCTTCAAGCCAGACCACTGAAACCAGAGATTCGAAACCCAAAGCTCTGGTCTGAGGACTTTGCGGAACATTGGACAGAGGAAAAGTATCAGAACTTCCGGGATAAAGTAAGTCGCTACCGGGGTTGGATTGACGAAGCCTACAACGCGGCTGGAAAAAGCGAAAGCATTGTAGCATGGCGTCGCGTCTTCGGGTCCGAGTTCGCCAAGGGTGAGGCGATCGATCTCAAAAAGAACCTGAACGAAAGCACCGCAATCGAGCGCGCCATGGTTGCAACCGGCGCAGGTCAGCAGCTGGATCTCGTTCAACGCGTTCTGATCTACGGCGAAGGCATCGTGCCCCAATCCGTTACGCACCCCTCGCATCAAGTGCCAGCACCATGGCCGATAAGCAATCGCCCTTGGGTCAACCTGCACATTCTAGCCAATCACCAGCGCGCTAGAGATGCTCTTGGACGGCCCGTTGCATCAGGCGAGGTGCTGCCACCAACGGGCGGTCTACTTTTCCGTATCCTGCCATTGCACGGTCAGCAGATCCCGGCCGACTGTCATATACGCTGGCGCATCACGAACACTGGCACAGCGGCGATGGTGGCGCGGTGCGGCCGCGGCGACTTCTATTCTCCCGACGCCGGCCATTCGCGCTGGGAGCCCTTGAGATATCATGGTGTACACACCGCAGAGGCTTTCGTCGTCGCGTCCGACGGAACACTTCGGGGGCAAAGCCCGCCGTTCCACGTCGTGATCGATTAGTGCTGGGCCCTCCCCTTTGGCGCTGTGCTACAGCGACAAAGGGGAGGAGCCACCCCGCGTCACACATGCTGCGGTCATCATCGTTTGCGAGGACGGCGGCACGGTCGGCCGTGACGTTGCCGCCTGGCTGCGGGACGCCGGCGCAGACGCGGATGTGCTCGAAGGCGGGCTCGGCCAATGGGCTAGTGCCGGCCTGCCGATGCTCAATTCCTCGATTTGCAAGCGGGCGATGCTAGGCGCACCCTCTGAGTTGCCCGCGCCCGCTCCAAAGTCGATCGCATGGCGTGCCCATGGCTGATCCGGCGGTTCGTCTATCCTCAGGCGTAACCTCTGTTCGTCCCTGCACCCATGTCATCGGCGTCGCCCAGCAGATGGGTGCCGCACCGTTCGACATCGGTAAGCGTCCGGTGGGGGCCGTCGGCCGAAAAATTGAGTGTCGGCTGCCACCCAATCTAGGTCATTGATTGATTGCAAACATTTGTCCGAAAGCAGACGAAGGTGGCCAATGACCCTTTGACAGTCAGCTATGCGAAGTGCTTATTAGCAGCATGGGGACGGCGGTCTCCCCACGAGGCGTCAGCCGAAGCATCGCGTCCTAAACCTGGTTACCTCAAGGACGCATAATGCCCTCGTTGAATCATATCGCCCCAGATAAGCTGGCGCGCCTCATCGGTACGCCCACATCGCCCGTCATTATCGATGTCCGCGACGATGAAGCCTCATTGATCCCAAGTTCGCTCCGCCTCCGGCCCGAAGCTGTCGAGAGCTGGTCAGCGACCGTGGTTGGCACCGCAGTAGTTGTTGATGAAGACGGCGTTTCTGCGGCGCAAGCAATCGCCGCATGGCTGCGCACCGAAGGCGTCGCCGCGGACGTGCTCGAAGGGGGGCTGAGCGCATGGCGGACGGCTGGCCTCCCGCTCCTCAATAGTGCGAAGCTGCCACGCCGCGACGGCCAAGGCCGCACGGTCTGGGTGACCCGATCGCGGCCCAAGGTCGATCGGATCGCCTGCCCGTGGCTGATCCGTCGCTTCGTCGATCCGCAGGCGCGCTTTCTGTTCGCCCCCGCATCCGACGTGCTGACGGTTGCTCGCGATATCGACGCCACACCCTTCGACGTCGCGCATGACGACGTGTTCTGGAGCCACCTCGGCGAGCACTGCACCTTCGACCTCATGGTCGAGGAGTTTGCCCTGAGCGCTTTTGGCGGGCTCGAGTATCTCGCCTTGATCGTACGTGGTGCCGACACGGGCAAGCCGGACCTTGTGCCAGAAGCGGCGGGCCTGCTTGCGTTCTCGCTTGGTCTCTCGCGCATGCATGGGAATGACCTCGATCAGCTCGAGGCCGGCATGCCGTTCTATGATGCGCTTTACCGTTGGTGTCGTGACGCCCGCAGTGAGACGCACGATTGGACGTCCCACACGCCCAAGGAGGCACGGTCGTGATCGCCGCGGCTATGGACACCGCCCCCGCTGTAACTCGCCCGAGCCCGGTGACACTTGCCGAGGCATTTTGGGTTTGGCTGCGTATCGCCATGCTGTCGTTCGGCGGTCCTGCCGGACAGATCGCGGTTATGCATCGCATCCTCGTAGATGAGAAGCGCTGGATCGGCGAGCAGCGGTTTTTGCACGCGCTTAACTATTGCATGCTCCTGCCCGGACCCGAGGCGCAGCAGCTCGCGACCTATATCGGATGGCTAATGCACAAGACGAAGGGCGGCATAGTCGCCGGCGTTCTGTTCGTCCTGCCGGGCGTCGTCGCGATCATGGCGCTCAGCTGGATCTACGTCCTTTACGGCAAAGTCGGCATCGTCTCCGCGATTTTCTTCGGACTCAAGGCAGCTGTTCTCGCGGTCGTGCTCCAGGCGGTCGTCCGGATCGGCAGCCGGGCCCTCAAGTCCAACGCTTCGCGCGTACTGGCCGCCGCCGCCTTCGTGCTCATCTTCTTCATGGGGGTGCCGTTCCCGATTATCGTGCTCGGCGCCGGCATGATCGGTTGGCTTGCCACCCGGGCCGGCGCGGCTGCCTTTGCCGGAGGGGGCGGACATAGCGCGTCGAAAGGCGCCCATGTCGCGGACGCCGACACCTTGCTCGGTGAAGAGCCGCCGGCCCACGCCAGCCCGACCTGGCGCGAAACCCTGCGGACGGCCATCATCTGGCTGGCCCTTTGGCTCGTTCCCGTGGCTGTGCTGCTGATCGCGCTCGGACCCGACAATGTGTTCAGCCGGATCGCCACCTTCTTCTCGACCATGGCGACGGTAACGTTTGGCGGCGCCTATGCGGTGCTCGCCTATGTCGCTCAAGAGGCGGTCGAAAGCTATGGCTGGCTGCAACCGCGCGAAATGCTGGATGGGCTCGGCATGGCCGAGACAACGCCCGGCCCGCTCATCATGGTGCTGCAGTTCGTCGGATTCCTCGGCGCCTATCGCGATGCGAGCGGCATCGATCCCTTGATTGCGGCGACACTCGGTGGCTTGCTCGCCACCTGGGTCACCTTCACGCCTTGCTTCCTGTGGATTTTCCTAGGTGCACCGTTCATCGAGCGGCTGCGTGGAAATGCAGTCGTGTCAGGCGCCTTGTCGGCGATCACCGCCGCGGTTGTGGG
>JAIYAA010000247.1 GCA_027489295.1 Sphingomonadales bacterium
GCCTTCCAGATGGCGAAGCGCTCCAAGGCCTCGCCCGCCACCTTCCTGATGCCGATGTCGTTCGCCTCGCTGCTCGGCGGGCTGATCACGCTGATCGGCACCTCGCCCAACATCATCGTCAGCCGGGTGCGCGAGGAGATGACCGGCAAGCCCTTCGGCATGTTCGATTATGCGCCGGTGGGGCTGGGGCTCACCCTGGTCGGCTTGGTCTTCCTGCGCTTTGCCTATCGGCTGATCCCGCGCGATCGCCGTGCCGCGCCGACGCTGGGCGAGGCGATGGACATCGAGGATTATGTCACCGAAGCCGCCGTGCCCGAGGGATCTGCCGCCGTGGGCGAAACCGTCGCGGCGTTCCGCCAGCGGCATGATCATGCGGTGGCGGTGACGACCATCCTGCGCGGCGGCATCCGCAGCACCCCCTTCCCGGACAACCGCCTGCGCGCCGACGACCTGCTGATCCTCACCGGCGCGCCCGACGATCTGGAGCGCGTGATCGCCACCGACGCGCTGGTGCTGGAAGGGCAGGATCGCGCCCAGCCCGATGGCAGCACCGGCGAGGTGGGCGTGATCGAGGCGGTGATCGGCACCGATTCCACCCTGATCGGCCGCACCGCCGGGCGGCTGGGGCTGCACGAACGCTTCGGCGTGAACCTGATCGCGGTGTCGCGTCAGGGCGAGCGGCTCTCCACGCGGCTCGGCGAGATCGAGCTGCGCGCCGGCGACGTGATCGTGCTGCAGGGCCCGCTCGACCTGCTGTTCGAGCGGCTGGGCGAACTCGGCTGCCTGCCGCTCGCCCAGCGCGAGCTGCGGCTGGGCAGCGCGCGGAAGGGGCTGCTGCCGCTCGCGATCCTCGCGGTAGCGATGGCGGCGACGGCAACCGGCTACGTGCCCGTCGCAGTGGCATTCTTCGCGGCGGCGGGGCTCACCATCCTGCTCGGCGCGCTGCCGGTGCGCGAGGCGTACGAGCATATCGAATGGCCGATCCTGGTAATGCTCGGCGCGCTGATCCCGGTCAGCGATTCGCTGCGCACCACCGGCGCCAGCAAGATCATCGGCGACAATCTCGGCCATCTGGCGGCAACGCTGCCGCCCTGGGGCGCGGTGGCGCTGATCCTTGCTGCAGCAATGGCGGTGACACCCTTCCTCAACAACGCCGCGACCGTGCTGGTGATGGCGCCGATCGCCGCGACGTTCGCGGGCGAGCTCGGCTACCGGCCCGAGGCGTTCCTGATGGCGACGGCGGTGGGCGCGGGCTGCGACTTCCTCACCCCGATCGGCCACCAGTGCAACACGCTGGTGATGGGGCCGGGCGGCTACCGGTTCGGCGATTATGCGCGGCTGGGTGCGCCCTTGTCGCTGCTCGTGCTGGTGATAGGGACGATGCTGATCATGGCCGTCTGGCCGATACATTGAGAGAAGGACGCCGCATGGAACACGCGATTCGCTTCGAGCAGACCGGCGGCCCCGAGGTTCTGCAATGGGTCGAAATCGATCTGCCCGCGCCCGCGCCCGGCGAAGTGCGGCTGCGGACGGAGGCGGCCGGGCTCAACTTCATCGACGTCTATCACCGCACCGGTGTGTATCCGGCGCAGCTGCCCTCGGGCATCGGCGTCGAGGGTGCCGGCGTGATCGAGGCGGTGGGTGAGGGCGTTACCGGTTTTGCCGTGGGAGATCGCGCGGCGACCTTCGGCCCGGCGCTCGGCGCTTACGCCACCGCGCGCAATCTGAAGGCGGACGCGCTGTTCAAGCTGCCCGACGACATCCGCAGCGAAACCGCCGCGGCCGTGCTGCTCAAGGGCTGCACGGTAGAATTCCTCGTCGAACGCGCGGCCAAGGTACAGCCGGGGATGACGGTGCTGGTGCACAGTGCCGCGGGCGGGGTCGGTCAGATCGCGGTGGCGTGGCTGAAGGCCATCGGCGCGACGGTGATCGGTACGGTGGGCCATGCGGACAAGGTGGAAAAGGCGCGCGCGGTCGGCTGCGACCATGTGCTGCTGTCGCGCCAGGACGATGTGGCGGCGCGGGTGCGCGAGATCACCGACGGCGCAGGCGTGCCGGTGGTGCTCGACGGCGTCGGCAAGGCGACCTGGGAAGCCTCGCTCGCGGCGACCGCGCGGCGCGGCCTGATCCTCAGCTATGGCAATGCCAGCGGATCGGTGGAGGGGGTGAAGCTGGCGACGCTCAACCAGCATGGCTCCCTGTTCGTCACCCGACCCAAGCTGTTCGACTATTACGTGACGGCGGAGGAGCGCGCTGCCGGCGCGGCGCGGCTGTTCCACCTGCTGGAAACCGGCGCGATCATGCCCGAGATCGGCCGCCGCTTCGCGCTGCAGGATGCCGCCGAGGCCCACCGCGCCATCGAAGGCGGGCAGACCACCGGATCGACGATCCTGCTGCCCTGAGCCGCGCCTATCGCCGCTTGCCGAGCGCCGCGACGCAGCTCGCCTGGTCGAGCGGGCTGCCGTCGCGCTGCCGCGCGTCGACCCAGGTGACGGTCGCCGCACCGCTGCCATGCTCGGGCGGATAGAGATAGGCATCGAGCACGCAGATGGGGCCCACGAACTGCAGCTTGCGGCCCTTGCCCTCGCTCGCGTCGAGCCGCGGCTGGCCGAAGCGGGCAAGCAGCTGCGGTGCGGTCAGTCCGCGGATCGGCGCGAGATTTGCCGGCTGCTCGGGCACCTGCACCCGGCCCGGCACCGGCAAGGGGCCGGCCGGTCGCGCTGCGGGCACCGTGCCCGAACAGGCGGCGACCAGCAGCGCCACCAGCGGCATGGACGGCTTGACGATACGCATGGCGTTCAAACGGATTTCCCTTGGTTGCACTCTCACCAGCCTCTCTCTACGGCGACGCCCATTGCAATTGGAGCCCTGAACCTTGACCAACCCCCGCTATGACGTGGTCGCGATCGGCAACGCCATCGTCGACATTCTCGCCCAGGCCGACGACGCCTTCATCGAATCGATCGGCGTGCCCAAGGGTTCGATGCAGCTGATGTTTTCGCCCGAGGAAGCCGACGCGCTCTACGCCAAAATGGGTCCGGGGCGTGAGGTTTCGGGCGGTTCGGCGGCAAACACCGTTGCAGGCATCGCCGCGCTCGGCGGCAAGGCGGCGTTCATCGGCCAGGTGGCCGACGACCAGCTCGGCACCGTTTTCGCGCACGACATCCGCGCCGCCGGCGTGCATTTCGACACCGCCGTGCGCCCGGGCCAGCCGACCACCGCGCGCTGCCTGATCTTCGTGACGCCGGACGGTCAGCGCACGATGAACACCTTCCTCGGCGCCTCGCAGTTCCTGCCCGCCGATGCGCTGGACGAGGCGATGATCGCGGACGGCGCGATCCTCTATCTCGAAGGCTATCTGTGGGATCCGGAAGAGCCGCGCGCCGCGATGCGCAAGGCGATCGACATCGCCCGTGCCGCCGGCCGCAAGGTCGCCTTCACTTTGTCCGACGTGTTCTGCATCTCGCGTCACGGCGACGATTTCCGCCAGCTGATCGCCGACGGCCTGATCGACATCCTGTTCGCCAACGAGGCCGAACTGCTCGCGCTGTGCGCGCATGAGGATTTCGAAGCGGCGGTGCAGCACATCCATGGCAAGGTGCCGCTACTCGTCGTCACCCGCAGCGAGAAGGGTGCGATTGCCCTGCAGGGCGACGAGCGGGTCGAGGTTTCCGCCGAGCCGATCCACGCGCTGGTCGATACCACCGGTGCGGGCGACATGTTCGCCGCCGGCTTCCTGCACGGCCAGGCGCAGGGTAAGGGCCTGGAAGACTCGCTCCGCCTCGGCGCGATCTGCGCGGCGGAGATCATCCAGCATTACGGCGCGCGTGCCGAGAAGGACCTGAAGGCGCTCGCCGCCGCCAAGATCGGCTGATCGCGTCCGCGACGCAAAGAAGAAGGGCCGGAGGATCGCTCCTCCGGCCCTTTCTTTTTGTCCGATCGAAGGATCAGCGGGTGCCGGGCACCGGCGGCTCCAGATCCTCATAGGCGTCCGGGCCGTCGCGGTCGTCGATCCCGCGGCCGACATGGCTGCGGGAGCGGCTATAGCCGTAATAGACCACGAGGCCGACGGCCGCCCAGCCGAAGAACAGCGCGATCGTCGGGCCCGACAGGCTGACGAACAGATAGAGGCAGCCCGCGATCGCGATCGGCGCGGTGACCATGATCGCCGGGGTGCGGAACGGGCGGTGGCGCTTCGGATCGGTCTTGCGCAGCACCATCACCGCGACCGACACCGCCGCGAAGGCGAACAGCGTGCCGGAGTTCGACACGTCCGCCAGCAGGCCCACCGGGAAGAAGGCGGCGAACAGCGACACGAAGATGCCGGTGAGGATCGTGATGACGTGCGGCGTGTGCCACTTGGGGTGCACGCGCGAGAAGAACTCGGGCAGCAGGCCGTCACGGCTCATCACGAAGAAGATGCGGGTCTGGCCGAACATCATCATCAGAATGACCGAGGGCAGCGCGATGATCGCCGCCGCACCTACCAGCCAGCCGAGGAACGGGTGGCCGATCGAGCGCAGCGTCCACGCCAGCGCTTCCTTCGAGCAGACCACGGCCTGTTCGGAGAGCGCGGCGCAGGCCTGCGACAGTGCAGGCGTGCCGGGCGACAGGACTTCGCCGGCAGGACCATGGACGGGCTGCGCGCCGACGGTGCCGATCACGCCCGAGGCGACGAGCATGTAGAAGATGGTGCAGATCGCGAGGCTGCCGATCAGGCCGATCGGCATGTTGCGCTGCGGGTTCTTGGTCTCCTCGGCGGCGGTCGAGACCGCGTCGAAGCCGACATAGGCGAAGAAGATCGAGGCGGCGGCGCCCGAGATGCCGGCAAAGCCGAGCGGCGCGAACGGGGTGAACTGGCCGGTCTTCAGCACCGGCAGGGTGACGACCACGAACATCGCCAGCGCAAGGATCTTGATGCCGACCAGCACCGCGTTGACCGAGGCGCTTTCCTTGGTGCCCTTCACCAGCAGCGCGGTGACGATCGCGGCAACCGCCATCGCGGGCAGGTTGATCATGCCGCCGTCGAACGGCCCGCGGATCAGCTGCAACGGCACCTCGATGCCGAAATTATGCTGGATGAAGCCCATCATATAGCCGGACCAGCCGACCGAGACGGCGCCGGCCGCGATCGCATATTCGAGGATCAACGCCCAGCCGACCATCCAGGCGACCAGCTCGCCCATCACCGCATAGCTGTAAGTATAGGCGGAGCCGGAAACCGGCACCATCGCCGCCATTTCGGCGTAGCAAAGCGCTGCCACCGCGCAGACGAAGCCGGCGATGACGAACGAGATCATCATGCCCGGGCCGGCCTTTTGCGCGGCCTCGGCGGTGAGCACGAAGATGCCGGTGCCGATCACCGCGCCGATGCCGAGCATGGTCAGCTGGAAGGCGCCGAGCGAGCGGTGGAGCGATTTCTTTTCGGCTGTGGCTAGAATGGCATCGAGAGGCTTTACGCGCCCGAATATCATTTCCCTGATCCCCTATGCGGCGAGCGTTGCGCCGCCCCCAAATTGGTAAAGCGCGGAGCCTAACCCCAAATGCGGGCCGCGCAATCCCTTACGGCGTACCAACGCGAAACAATGTTGCGCCGAAATCGCGGCTCAGCGCGCCAGCATCGGCCCGAGCGGTTGCCCGGCAAAGATATGGACGTGGAGGTGCGGCACCTCCTGCCCGGCGTCGAGCCCGGTATTGGCGAGTAGGCGATAGCCCGGCTCGACCAGCCCCGCCGCGCGCGCGACCGCGCCCACCGCACGGACGAAGCCGGCGATCTCGGCATCCGGGGCATTGGCCGAGAAATCGTCCCAGCTGACATAGGCGCCGGTGGGGATCACCAGGATATGGTGCGGGGCCTGGGGCGCGATGTCGTGAAAGGCGAGGGCATAGTCGTCCTCATAGACCTTCTTCGCCGGAATCTCGCCGCGCAGGATCTTGGCGAAGACATTCTGGTCGTCATAGGGCTTGGTCGGGTCGATCGGCATTGGGTGCTCCGTCACAAGATCCTCCCCTTACAGGCGAGGATCGAGGGGAGGGAAGTGCCTAGGCCCCCCGCGCCGCCTTTTCGGCGATGCCGGACACGCCCTCGCGCCGCGCCAGCTCGGCGCGGACATCGTCGAGGCTGAGGTCCATGTCGGCCAGCAGCACGAGCAAGTGGAAGAGAAGGTCGGCCGATTCCTTCACGACCTCCTCGCGATCGTCCTGGATGGCGGCGATCACCGCTTCGGTGGCTTCCTCGCCCAGCTTCTGCGCGATCTTCGCGCGGCCGCGGGCGGTGAGCTTGGCGACATAGCTGGTCGCGGGGTCGCCCAGGCGGCGGTCGCGGATTGTCTGTTCGAGGGTGTCGAGAAGGTCGGCCATGGTCTCCGGCTGCGGGAGCCGTGCGGCGCTGTCAATCCTGAGGCGCGGGATTGCGGTGCTTCCCTTATGGTAGCTGCGAGCGATTCGCGGCAGCGGGACAGGATGACGATGGTGCAGGAACGCGAGTCCGGGGCAGGGCAGGGGCGGCTCTCGCGACCCCTGTGGCTGGTGCTGGGGCTCGTGTTCCTCGCGCTCGGATTCATCGGCGCGCTGCTGCCGCTGATGCCGACGACGATCTTCCTGATCCTCGCCGCCGGTTGCTTCGCCCGCTCCTCGCCGCGGCTGGAGGCATGGCTGCTCGAACATCCGCGATTCGGGCCCACGCTGGTGGCCTGGCGCGAACAGGGCGCGATCCCGCGCAAGGGCAAGGCGATGGCCTGCGCCGGCATGGCGCTCGGCTACGGCCTGTTCGCCTGGGGCGCGCGGCCGGGGCCTTGGCTGGCGGTCGGCGTGGCGGCGGCGATGCTGGGATGCGCGTGGTATGTGCTGAGCCGGCCGACGGCGAGTTAGTGGCGCTATGTTTTGGATAGGTGGACAGCAGACGCTAAACGCGCCTTAATTTGATCGCGTAGGCATCGAGATATGCTAGCGTCACGTCGAGATTTTCGGGCCTCGACACGATCTTACGGCCGCCAAGCCACCACAGCCACCGGCTTTTGAAACGCGGTCGCCAACTGTACGCGACGAATGTGTCGTCCTTGAACTCCACATTGAAAAGGGGCTCGTAGCCAAACTCGGGAGCAAAAGGGAGACGCTGGTTCAATCCTGCTGCGAAGGCCAAGATGTCCGCCCGCAACTCATCAGCCGTAATTCGCCCGATGGTATAGCGAAGCTCCCCCACAACCAATGTGGTATTATGGTCTGACGGCCATTGCCCAGAGCTCATCTCGATCAGCATCGGACCATCGTCACAGGTCGCGGTCTCACGGTCAACTGCGCCACTGCAAAGCCCCCAATTGGGGCGGAAGCCGGGGGCCACCTACCCCCGAACCGGAATCCCCGCCGCCGCCAGCGCGGCATGCGCCTCGGCGATCGTCGCCTGGCCGAAGTGGAAGATTGACGCCGCCAGCACCGCCGAGGCATGGCCGTCGCGGATGCCCGCCACCAGATCGTCCAGCCCGCCGACGCCGCCCGAGGCGACCACCGGTACCGTCACCTGGTCGGCGATGGCGCGGATCAGCGCGAGGTCATAGCCGTCGCGGGTGCCGTCGCGGTCCATCGAGGTGACGAGCAGCTCGCCCGCGCCCAGCTCGGCGAGGTGCAGCGCGTGTTCGACCGCGTCGATGCCGGTTTCGCGGCGGCCGCCATGGGTGAACACCTCCCAGCGCCCGTCGCCGGTCCGCCGCGCGTCGACCGAGGCGACGACGCACTGGCTGCCCATGCGATCGGCGATCTCGGCGACCACTTCCGGCCGCGACACCGCCGCGCTGTTCACCGCGACCTTGTCCGCGCCCGCCAGCAGCAGCGCGCGGGCATCCTCGACGCTGCGCACCCCGCCGCCGACGGTGAGCGGCATGAAGCACACTTCGGCGGTGCGGCGCACCACGTCGAGGATCGTGCCGCGCGCCTCGTGGCTGGCGGTGATGTCGAGGAAGCAGAGCTCGTCGGCACCCGCCGCGTCATAGGCGTGGGCCTGCTCGACCGGATCGCCGGCGTCGCGCAGCTCGACGAAGTTCACGCCCTTGACGACCCGGCCGTTCGCGACGTCGAGGCAGGGGATGACGCGGGCGCGGACGGTCATCGCCCGGCCTCGATCGCCTCGGCGAGGTCGAGCCGGCCATCATAGAGCGCGCGGCCCGAGATCACGCCTTCGATGCCGTCGTCGACATGGCCGCGCAGGGCATGGATGTCGTGAATGTCGGTAACGCCGCCGCTGGCGATCACCGGGATCGACACGGCGCGGGCCAGCGCCACGGTCGCCTCGACATTGCAGCCCTTGAGCAGCCCGTCGCGGCCGACATCGGTGAACAGCAGGGCGGCCACGCCCGCATCCTCGAAGCGGCGAGCGAGATCGACCACGCTGACGTCCGACACATCGGCCCAGCCATGCGTGGCGACCATGCCGTCGCGGGCGTCCACCGCCACCACGATCTGGCCGGGGTGCGCGCGGGCGGCTTCGCGGACGAGCTCCGGATTTTCCAGCGCGGCGGTGCCGATGACGACGCGGGTGACGCCCAGATCGAGCCAGCGTGCGATCGAATCATGGTTCCGGATGCCGCCGCCGAGCTGCACCTTGGCAGGAGTCTTCGCCAGGATGTTGGCGACCGCGAGGCCGTTGACCGATTCGCCTGCGAACGCGCCGTCGAGATCGACGACGTGGAGCCATTCGGCGCCGGCTTGCGCGAACAGTTCGGCCTGCGCGGCGGGATCGTCGCCGTAGACGGTGGCGCGCGCCATGTCGCCTTCGGCGAGGCGGACGACCTGGCCGGCCTTGAGATCGATGGCGGGGAAGATGTGCAGGGTCATGGGGATCTCAGGGCTTCCAGGCGAGGAATCGTTCGAGCAGCGCGATGCCGTAGCGCTGGCTCTTTTCGGGGTGGAACTGCAGGCCGACGATATTGTCGCGGCCGATCGCCGCGGTCACCGGGCCGCCATGTTCGGTGGTGGCGAGTACGCCCGCGCCGTCGAACGCGAAGCTGTGGAGGAAATAGGCCTCGCCGCGCTCGATCAGCGGGTGATCGACCACCGGGACCACATCGTTCCAGCCCATGTGCGGCACCCGCACCTCGGGGCCGGCGGGCAACTGGCGGACGGTGCCGGGGATCCAGCCGAGCCCGGCATGGCTGCCCAGCTCTTCGCCCGTGGTCGCGAGCAGTTGCATGCCGACGCACACGCCGAGGAACGGCACCGCGTCGTGCAGCACGCGCGTCTCAAGTGCCTCGATCATGCCGGGCAGTGCGCGCAGGCCCGACGCGCAGGCACCGAACGCGCCGACGCCGGGCAGTACCACGCGGTCGGCGCCCAGCACGACGGCCGGATCGGCGGTCACCGCGACATCGGCAGCCCCCGCCGCCTTCAGCGCATTGTGCACCGAGTGGAGGTTGCCCGCGCCGTAATCGATCAGCGCGACGGTCACTGGCCGAGCGCCTCCAGCCCCGGCGCGAGGATGCTCGGCGCGACTTCGATGAAGTCATAGTCGGCCGCGCCGGCGGTGGCGAAGGGGTCGGTGGCAGCCCAGGCCTGCACTTCGTCGAGCGAACCGCGCGCCATGAAGAAGCCGCCGGTCACCGGCACCTTGCGGCCGGCGACCAGCAGACGGCCATCGGCGACGCCCTGCTTGAGCCAGTCGACATGCGCCGGGCGCAGCGCGTCGATTTCGGAAAGCTCCACCTTGTAGGTGAGAAGGACGAGAATCATCACAGCACTCCCTTGGTCGAGGGGATCACCCCCGCCTTGCGCGGATCGATCTCCACCGCCTCGCGCAGCGCGCGGGCCAGGCCCTTGAACGCGGCTTCGGCGATATGGTGGTTGTTGCTGCCGTACAGCGTCTCGACGTGCAGCGTCAGGCCGGCGGTCTGGGCGAAGCTGTGGAACCAGTGTTCGAACATCTCGGTATCCATCTCGCCGAGCTTCTTCTGGCTGAACGCGGTCTTCCACACGAGATAGGGGCGGCCGGAAATGTCCACGGCGACGCGGGTCAGCGTCTCGTCCATCGGCGACAGCGCATCGGCGTAGCGGCGGATGCCCTTCTTGTCGCCCAGCGCCTTGGCGATCGCCTCGCCGATCGCGAGCCCGGTGTCCTCCACCGTGTGGTGCTGGTCGATATGCAGGTCGCCCACCGTCTTCACGTCGAGGTCGATCAGGCCGTGGCGGCTCAGCTGTTCGAGCATGTGATCGAAGAATCCGATGCCCGTGCTGATGTTGTAGGCGCCGGTGCCGTCGAGGTTGACGGTGACGTCGATCGAGGTTTCGCTGGTCTTCCGGCTGATGGTCGCGATGCGCATGAAGGTGCACATAACGCTAGCGGCGTCGCATGCAATCTTGACCGTAATTTTCCATCCGCTACCCAAGGGGCATGAATGCCACCGTGCCCGATAGTTTGATTCCGTATGACGAGATCGTGCAGGAAGCCCTGCGCGCCGTGGTGGGCCGTGTGCTCGGAACCGTGGCGCAGAGCGGCGGCCTGCCGGGCGCGCATCATTTCTACATCACGTTCAAGACGCAGGCGCCCGGGGTCGACATCCCGCAGCGGCTGATGGAGCGGTTCCCGGACGAGATGACCATCGTCCTCCAGCACCGCTACTGGGACCTGACGGTGGACGACCGGAAATTCTCGGTGGGGCTCAGCTTCAACCAGATCCCGTCGATCCTGACGATCCCGTTCGCGGCGATCACCGGCTTCCACGATCCGGCGGTGAATTTCGAGCTGCGCTTCCAGGCGGCGGAGGGTCCCGAAGGCCCCGAACCGCACGAGCATGACGATGCCGAGAATGACGGCGGTCCGGTGGCAAAGCCCGCCGAGGACGGCTCGAACGTCGTCTCGGTCGATTTCAAGCGGAAGAAGTAAGCACTAGATCAGGCCCTTGGCGCGAAGGCTGGCATGGCCTTCGCTGCCGATGATGATGTGATCGTGCACCACGATGCCGAGCGATTTGCCCGCCTCGGCGATCTTGCGCGTCACCTCGATATCGGCGCGGCTCGGGCTTGGATCGCCCGAGGGGTGGTTGTGCACCAGGATGAGCGCCGCCGACCCCAGATGCAGCGCGCGGCCGATCACCTGGCGAACATAGATCGGCGCCTCGTCGATCGAGCCCTCGTTCATCAGCTCGTCGCGGATCAGCAGGTTGCGGGTGTTGAGGTGGAGCACGCGCACCCGCTCGATCGCGTGCGGCGCCATGTCGGCGCGCAGATAGTCGAGCAGCGCCTGCCAGTTGGCGAGTACGGGCTGTTCGCGGACCTTGGTCTGCAGCAGGCGCAGCGCGGCGGCGTGGATCGCCTTGAGCGCGGCGACCTGCGTGTCCCGGACCCCCTCGATCCGCAGCATCGCCTCCGGATCGGCGGCGAGCAGGCCGGGCAGACCGCCGAATTCCCGTAGCAACGTCTTGGCCAGCGGCTTGGTGTCGCGCCGCTGGATGGTCAGCCCCAGCACATATTCGATCAGCTCGTGATCGAGCAGCGCTTCGGTGCCGCCCTCGAACAGGCGTTGGCGCAGGCGCGCGCGGTGGCCGCTGTTGTCGGGCGGATCGTCGGACATCCGCGCAACTATGCAGGGATGCCGCGCTGGCTGCAATGCGCGCCGCAGGGCCAGGTGTCGCGACCCGTCCATATCGGCTGTCGTTGCGTTGCAGCGCGCGCAAATGGCGGATTTCCGCGGGTGCGAATGTCTCGTCGTCGATGAATCCGTGATGAAGCGCGACATGTTGCAACGGTTGACTCGGTCGATTGGTCTTCCTAAAGCGCCCGTACATCGCGGCCGTCGGCTTGCGGTGCTGTATGTCGCCCGCCCGCTGCGCGGCGGCTTTTTCATATCTGGATCGCCGTGCTCGCTTTGTCTGACGACCCTATCCGTTCTGACCTCGACCGTCGCATCGCCGATGCGAAGGCGGCGGTGCGTGACGGTCAGGCGCCGGTGCGGAAGCCCGAAAAGGGCTATAAGCAGGGCTCGCGGGTGCTCGCCGAACTGATCGGCGCACCGCTGGGCGGCGGGGTGATCGGCTTCGCGCTGGATCGCTGGCTGGGAACGAGCCCCTGGGGGCTCTTGATCCTGCTGGTGCTCAGCGTGATCGTGGCGTTTCGCAACATCTACAAGATTTCGAAGGAGCGCGCAGAGTGAGCGCCGGCAAAATCGATCCGATGGAGCAGTTCAAGGTCGAGCCCGTACTGGGCCGGCATATCGACCTGTTCGGCTATGACATCTCCTTCACCAACTCGGCGCTGTTCATGTTCGTCGTGGCGGCGCTGCTGTTCGTGTTCATGGTCGGCGGCCTGCAGCGCAAGCTGATCCCCGGCAAGTGGCAGCTGATGGTGGAAGGCGCCGTCGGGTTCATCGACTCGATGGTGAGCGTGAACATCGGCAAGGGCGGCAAGAAATTCGCGCCGTACATCTTCTCGCTGTTCTTCTTCATCCTGTTCGCCAACCTGGTCGGCGTGCTGCCGCTGGCGGTGCTGCCGGGGCTGCATACCTTCGCGGTCACCAGCCACATCACCGTCACCGCGGTGCTCGCCTTCTTCTCGTTCGGCATCGTCCTCGCGGTCGGGCTGATCAAGCATGGCTTCAAGTTCTTCTCGCTGTTCGTGCCGCACGGCGCGCCGGGGTGGCTGATGCCGGTGATCATTCCCGTCGAGCTGGTGTCGTTCCTGGTGCGTCCGTTCTCGCTGGGTCTGCGACTGTTCGTCGCGATGACCGCGGGGCACATCCTGCTTGAGGTGTTCGGCAGCTTCGTCGTCCAGGGTTTCGCGAGCGGCACGCCGCTGGGCGGCCTGGTCGGGGTGCTGAGCTTCGGCATGATCGTCGGCGTCAGCGCGCTCGAGCTGCTGGTCTGCGCGATCCAGGCCTATGTGTTCGCGCTGCTGACCTCGCTGTATCTCCACGACGCGGTGCACCTGCACTAAGTCGATCCGTTTTCGCTTTGAATTTTTAAGATTATCTAGGGAGCTAGAAATGACTGATCTGGGTGCAATGTACATCGGTGCCGGCCTGGCTGCGATCGGTATCGGCCTCGCCGCGCTCGGCGTGGGCAACGTGTTCGGCTCGTTCCTCGAAGGCGCGCTGCGTAACCCGGGTGCGGCTGATGGCCAGCAGGGCCGTCTGTTCATCGGTTTCGCCGCGTCGGAACTGCTGGGCCTGATCGCGTTCGTCGTCGCGATCCTGATCCTCTTCGTCGTCAAGTAAGCAGAACGGAGGCCTCGGCCGATGCCGCAGTTAGATCAGATATCGGAGATCTACGCCTCGCAGGTCTTCTGGCTCGCGATCGTATTTGCCCTGATCTACTTCGGGATCGGCAAGGCGATGGTCCCGAAGATCGAGCGGACGATGGAAGATCGCTCCGCCCGCATCGCCGGGGATATCGCCGCGGCGGAAGCGGCACGCGATGCCGCCCGCGCCGCGGACGAGGCCTATCAGGCGGGTCTGGAAGCTGCCCGTGCCGAGGCGCTGCGGGTGACCGCCGGTGCCAAGGCACAGGCGGCAACCGCCTCCGAGGCCAAGCTCAAGGCTGCCACGGCGGCCGACGATGCGCGGCTTGCAGATGCTACCCGCAGCATCGCCGAGCGTGAAAAGGCTGCGATCGGCGAGATCGAGGCAGCGACCGTCGAGGCCGTCGAGGCGATCGTGGCGCGCGTCTCGGGCGTCGCGGTCGACCGCGTCAGCGTCGAACAGAAGGTGAAGGCGGCGCTTGCCCATGGCTGAACAGACTCATTCCCTGAACGCCGAGGTCGGTACCGTGGAACTCCATCATGAGCCTGCCGTGTTCGGCATCACCGCCCCGGGTTTCGTGGCGCTGTCGATGCTCGCGGTGGTCCTGATCATCCTGGTCAACAAGGTGCCGGGCATGATCGGCGCCATGCTCGACAAGCAGATTTCCAAGATCCGCACCCAGCTGGACGAAGCGTCGAAGTTGCGTGCGGAAGCCGAGGCGATGCTCGCCGAGGCGAAGGCCCGCACCGCCTCTGCGGACGCGGATGCCAAGGCGGTTGTCGCCAACGCCCAGGTCGAGGCGGCTGCGCTGCAGGCAAAGGCAGAGGCCGACGCGGCCGAGCTGATCGCCCGCCGTACCCGCATGGCCGAGGACAAGATCGCCGCCGCCGAGCGCAGCGCGATCCAGGCGATCCGCACCAAGGCCGCCGATGCCGCCACGAGCGCCGCCGCTGCGGTGATCGCGGAGAAGCACGGCGCCGAGGCCGACAAGGCGCTGGTCGACAAGGCCATTGCCGGGCTGGGCCGGCTCAACTGAGCTGGCCTGCCGCGCTGCCCGTGCTACAGGGCGGCGATGGCTGAACCCAAACAATCCTATCGCTGGCTGAGCGCCGGTGCCCTGGTGGCACTGGCGCTCGCTGCGTTTGTGGCCGTGGTGGCGCTGCGCCACGCGGCGACCGATCATGCGCGCGCGACCGACGTGAAGGTTCGCGCCGACCAAGCGATGCAGCGGATCGAGGCCGAGGTGGACCGGCTGGAGAACGAGGCGGGGGCGCAGTAGGCGGCGGCCATAGCCGTATCCTCCCCTTGGGCGGGGTAGCAAACGCTTCTGCCTCGGGCCGCTCGATGTTCGCAGATGCAGTGGCATCCCGCGCCGCGCGCGCCTACATCGGCGCCAATGAACGACCCCAATTCCCCCGAACGGTTCAACGAAGAAAAGGCCACCTACGCGGTGCGCGGCGCGGATGCGCCGGACCTCGACGCGGGCGTGGCCGCAATCCGCAACGTGCTGCAGACCCTGCCGATTCGTCCCGGCGTCTATCGGATGCAGGATGCCCGCGGCGACGTGCTGTACGTCGGCAAGGCGCGCGCGCTGAAGAACCGGGTGACCAACTACACCCAGGTCAACCGCCTCTCGAAGCGGCTCCAGCGCATGGTCGCGCAGACCCGGTCGATGACGATCGTCACGACCAACAACGAGGCCGAGGCGCTGCTGCTCGAGGCGCAGCTGATCAAGCGCTACCGGCCGCCGTACAATGTGCTGCTGCGCGACGATAAGTCGTTCCCGTTCATCCTGCTGCGCCAGGATCACGACTTTGCGCGCGTTCAGCTGCATCGCGGCGCGCGGCGCTACAAGGGCGATTATTTCGGGCCGTTCGCGGGTGCGGGACAGGTGCGCAAGACGCTCAACGCGCTGCAGAAGCTGTTCCTGCTGCGCAGCTGTACCGACAGTTTCTTCGCCAGCCGCGACCGGCCGTGCCTGCTCTACCAGATCCGCCGCTGCTCGGCGCCGTGCGTCGATCGGATCGACGCGACGGGCTATGCCGAGCTGGTGGGCGACGCGCGCGACTTCCTCCAGGGCAAGTCGACCAAGGTCCAGGCCAAGCTGGGCGAGCAGATGCAGGCCGCCGCCGAAAATCTCGATTTCGAGCTGGCGGCGATCCTGCGCGACCGGCTGAAGGCGCTCACCTTCATCCAGGGCAGCCAGGCGATCAACGCCGAAGGGGTGGGCGATGCCGATATCTTCGCGCTGGCGGCCAAGTCCGGCGTGATCGGGATCGAGGCCTTCTTCATCCGCGGCGGCCAGAACTGGGGCCATCGTAGCTTCTTCCCCAGCCACACGCAGGAGGTGCCCGAGGACGAGGTGCTCGCCGCCTTCCTCATGCAGTTCTACGAGGAGGTGCCGCCGGCCAGGAACGTGTTCGTCGATCGCGAGCTGCCCGAGGCCGAGCTGCTCGCCGAGGCGATGGGTGAGCGGGCCGGGCACAAGGTGGCGCTGTCCGTCCCGCAGCGCGGCGCACGGCGGCGGTTGCTCGATCAGGCGAAGCGCAACGCCGAAGAGGCGCTCGATCGCCGCCTCGCTGAAAGCACCACCCAGGCCCGCCTGCTCCGCGAGATGGCCGATCTGTTCGACCTGCCCGAGCCGCCGAACCGCATCGAGGTCTACGACAACAGCCATATCCAGGGGACCAATGCGGTCGGCGCGATGATCGTCGCGGGGCCTGAGGGCTTTCGCAAGAGCCAGTATCGCAAGTTCAACATCAAGCGTCCCGAGACGATCGCCGGCGACGATTACGGGATGATGCGCGAAGTGCTGAGCCGCCGCTTCGCCCGCGCGCAGGACGAAGATCCCGATCGCAGCCAGGGCGACTGGCCGGACCTGGTGCTGCTCGACGGCGGCAAGGGCCAGCTCAATGCGGCCAAGGCGGTACTGGAGGAACTGGGCATCGAGGATGTCTGTATGGTCGGCGTCGCCAAGGGCCCGCACCATGGCCGCGACGGGCGCGAGGTGTTCCACCTGATGGACGGCAGCGAGCGGATGCTGCCGGTCAACGCGCCCTTGCTGTTCTACCTCCAGCGGCTGCGCGACGAGGTCCACCGCTTCGTCATCGGCGCCCACCGCGACAAGCGCGCCAAGGCGATCGGCGCGAGCCCGCTGGATGAGGTGCCGGGCATCGGCCCGGCGCGGAAGAAGGCGCTGCTGATGCACTTCGGCACGGCGCGGGCGGTGCGCAATGCCAGCCTGGAGGACCTGCAGAAGGCACCGGGTGTCTCAGCGGGCGTGGCGCAACAGGTCTACGACTTCTACCA
>JAIYAA010000126.1 GCA_027489295.1 Sphingomonadales bacterium
ACCGCGAGAAATGCACGAAGCCGTCCCGTCGTTCCGCAGACGGGATGACTCTTGGGGAAGGCTCAGCGTTGGCCGAGGGCGTTGCGCGCGGCGATGCGTTCGGCCGGCGTCATGCGGCGTTCCAGCGCGGCGACCGCGGTGGGGGCGGCCTGGTGGCGCAGCGTCGCGGCGCGCTGCAGCCACACCCAGGCCTGCACCACGTCCTTGTCGCCGCCCAGCCCCTGAATCTGCATCGCGGCGAGATCGACCATGCCGTCGGCATCGCCGCGCCTCGCCCCCTGTTCGAACCAGCGGCGGGCGGCGGCGGCATCCCTGGCCACCTGCTTGCCCTCGTAGAAATAGGTGCCGAGCGCGGTCATGGCGCCGGGGCTGCCGGCCAGCGCCGCACGCTTGTATAAGGCGAGCGCCTCGTCCGAATTGGCCGCGATGCCCTGTCCCAGATCATAGGCGCGGGCGAGGGCGTAGAGCGCATCGGGATGGTCGTGGCGCGCCGCGGCCCGGTACCAGGCGAGCGCTTCCTTCGGATCCCGCGGCACGCCCGCGTCGCCGGTCTCCAGAAGCTGGGCGAGCGCCACCTGGGCGGCGGGCAGGTCGAGCTTGGCGGCCTGGCGATAATAGGTGGCGGCCCTGGCGGGATCGCGCGGCACATCCACGCCGTCGCGGTACAGATCGCCGAGCATCTTGGCGGCGGGCACATGGCCAACCGCCAATGCGCGGGCGAACCATTTGCGCGCGGCTTCGGGATCCTTGGCGATGCCCTTGAAGCCGGTACGATAGACGTTGCCGAGGATCACCGACGCCTCGCCCGAGGCGGTGTTGAGTTCGGGCACGTCGGGGTTGAACGTCGGCGTGTCGGTGATCGGGCTGAACCGCGCGGTGGCCGCCTTTTCCAGCCAGCGCACGCCCTCGGCCGGGTCGCTCCGGTCGCCGAGCCCCATGAGATAGAGCTTGCCGATGTAGAGCGCCGCCTCGTCGCCGCCGGCGCCCAGCGGCAGCTTGCCCGCGGCACGCTTGAACCAGACCAGCGACTCGGCGAAGCGGCGCTGGTCGAACAGCTGGAGTGCGATCGGCAGCGTGTCGTCATGGGCGATGCGCGACGCGCGGGTGTCGGTCTTGCCCGTGGGGCCGCTGAACTCCACCGGGATGCTCAACGGCCGGCTAGTAACCTCGGCGCTGCCGGCATTGGGCTGGTAGCGGGCGCGGCAGGCGGCGGCGACATCGTCCGCAGAGGCGTTGGCGAGGACGGGCGACGACGTGCCGGTCTGTCCACTGTCGTCACCGGTGCCGGCGACATCGGCAGTGCTGCCGCCGGAATCGAGCACGCCCGAAAAGAGCAGCACGCTGCCGAACCGGCTCTTCGGCGCCTTGGGTAGCGCAGAGCCCGGCGGCACCAGCGGCAGGGCGCCGTACTCCGGATTTCGCGGCAGGCGGGTGGGGAGATACACGGTCGGCCCCAAAACGCCCGCATCGGTGGCGACGCTGCTCAGCGCGGCGAAATAGGGGTTGCGGGCCAGCGCTTCGCAGGTCGCCGATCGGGGCGCTTCCGCCGCGGGCATGCGCTGGCCGCGTACGATGAGTTCATCCTGTTTCTTCTGCGCATCGGTCTGTGCGGTGGCAGGCGTGCCGAGAAAAACGCCGCTGCCGGCAAGCATCAGCGCGGCCAGGCCGCCGAACTTCCGATCCATCCCCATGGTCTTGCCTCGTGATGCGCAGATGCGCGGTGGGCCGTGGGTTGAAATAGGTCAGAAGCCGGCGATGCTGTCCAGTGGGTTCAGCGGCGTTTGCCGAACCAGATGACGTGGCGCGGACCCTTGCCGTTCTGGCGGGCACGGACTGCCACTTCCTCGACGACGAAGCCGCTGTCGCGCATCCGGCGGGCAAAGGCCGCGTCGGGCGCGGCCGACCACACCGCCAGAATGCCGCCCGGGCGGAGCGCCTGCCGGGCGGAATCGAGCCCGCGCATCGAATAGAGGCTATCGTTGCCGATGCGCGTCAGCCCATCAGGGCCGTTGTCGACGTCGAGCAGGATTGCATCATAGGCATTCTGGCCATCGGCGATCACGCGGCCGACATCGTCGAACACCACTTTCACGCGCGGATCGTCCAGACACCCGTTGGTGAGCGCCGCCATCGGCCCGCGGGCCCAGTCGACGATCTTGGGGACCAGCTCGGCCACGGTCACCTTGGCGTTGCCGCCCAGCACCGCCAGCGCGGCGCGCAGCGTGAAGCCCATGCCATAGCCACCGATCAGCAGCCGCGCCTCGCGCTTGCCGAGCCGTTCGAGCGTCATCACCGCCAGCGCTTCTTCCGACCCGCTCATCCGGCTGTTCATCAGCTCGTTGCGTTCGAGCACGATCATGTGATCGTCGCCCCGGCGGAACAGCCGCAGCGGTTCGCCGCCGGGGACGTCGGCGGTGTCGAGCAGTTCGCGCGGGGTCATGCGGCTACCCCACCGCTGTCATCCCGGCGGAAGCCGGGATCCATTCGCCACTCCGTCATGGCAAACGCCGCGACGGCGACCCCAATGGATTCCGGCTTTCGCCGGAATGACAGCTGATGGGCGCGGTACGGCAAACTCAACCCAGCGCCGCCTTCAGCTTGGCGAAGAATCCACTCGACTGCGGGCATTCCTCGCCCGTCTCGGTCTTGCGGAATTCCTCGAGCAGCTCGCGCTGCTTGGCGGTGAGCTTGGTCGGCGTCTCCACCTCCAGCCGCACGACCAGGTCGCCGCGACCACGGCCTTGCAGCACCGGCATGCCGGCGCCACGATGGCGCATCTCGCGGCCGGACTGGGTGCCGGCATGGATCTTGATCACATGCTCCTCGCCGTCGAGGCCCGGGATGCGGATCTCGCCGCCCAGCGACGCCGTGGTGAAGCTGATCGGTGCGTTGGCGTACAGCGTCGTGCCCTGTCGCTCGTAGAGCGAGTGACGCGTCACATGGAGGAAGATGTAGAGATCGCCCGCCGGTGCCCCGCGCGCGCCGGCCTCGCCCTCGCCGGTCAGGCGGATGCGGGTGCCTTCGTCGACGCCGGGAGGAATCTCGATCTTGAGCGTCTTGGTCTTGTCGGTCCGGCCCTCACCGCGGCAGCTGCGGCAAGGTTCGGCGATCACCTCGCCCGCGCCGTGGCAGGCCGGGCAGGTGCGCTCGACCATGAAGAAGCCCTGCTGCGCGCGCACCTTGCCGTGGCCGGCGCAGGTGGTGCAGGTCTTGGCCTTGGTGCCGGGCGTGGCGCCCGAGCCGTTGCAGGTGTCGCACGGGCCCGACACGTCGATGGTGATGTCGGTCGAATGGCCGTGGAAGGCCTGTTCGAGCGAGATTTCCATGTCGTAGCGCAGATCCGCGCCGCGCCGCTGCGGCCGGCCGCCGCCGCGCCCGCCGCCCATGAACTCGCCGAACACGCTTTCGAAGATGTCGCTGAACGCGCCGAAATCGCCCTGGCCGCCATGATGGCCGCCGCCGCCGTTCTGGAACGCGGCATGGCCGAAACGGTCGTACGCCGCGCGCTTCTGGGGGTCCTTCAGGCAGTCATAGGCTTCGCTGATCGCCTTGAACTTCGCCTCGGAATCCTTGCACCCGGCATTCTTGTCCGGGTGATATTTCATCGCGAGCTTGCGGTAGGACGACTTGATCGT
>JAIYAA010000211.1 GCA_027489295.1 Sphingomonadales bacterium
AACCTCAACGATCATATCAAGCTGATCGTCGAGGCGCAGAACCTCACCGACGAGCGCAACAACCTCTACATCGACAGCGTCCGCCGCGACACGCTGTTCCAGACGCGGATCGGGCGCACCTTCAACTTCGGCGTCAATTTCCAGTTCTGACGATACCTCCCCTCGGGCCGCCACCTCACCCCCGGCGGCCCGCATTTTTGCGTTTCCAGGAGTTGCCGTGATGCGTGTCGCCCTGCTCGCCGCCGCCCTTGCCGCCCCGCTCGCGGCACAGACCACCGACACGCTGCACGGGCGGCAGATCGAGCGGCTCGATCGCGCGCTGATCGCGGTGCCGGGGACGAGTGGCGGGGTGCATGTCGCCTGGCGCCTGCTCGGCACCGATCCCAAGGACACGCGCTTCACGCTCTACCGCGACGGCAAGCCGATCGCGCGGATCGCGGCCGATCAGCCGACCAGCTTCCTCGACAAGGCGGGCACGCCGGCGTCTCGCTATGCACTGGCGGTGGACGGCGGCGTGGCCGGGGCACCGGTAGGCGTGTGGGCAGGCGGCTATCTCGCCGTGCCGCTCGACAAGCCGGCTGACCGTACCACGCCCGAGGGCGAGACCTACAGCTACAGCGCCAACGACGTCTCGGTCGGCGATCTCGATGGCGACGGCCGCTACGAGCTGATCGTCAAATGGTATCCCAGCATCGCCAAGGACAATGCCTTTGCCGGCTATACCGGCGAGACGCTGATCGACGCCTATACGCTGGAGGGCAAGAAGCTCTGGCGGATCGATCTCGGCCGCAACATCCGATCGGGCGCGCATTATACCCAGTTCATGGTGTTCGACCTCGACGGTGACGGCCGCGCCGAAGTGGCGATGAAGACCGCCGACGGCACAATCGACGGCACCGGCAAGGCCGTCGGGGATCCCTCGAAGGACTGGCGCCACGGCGATGCGACGGTGGAGGTGCCCGATCGCACCGGCTCCACCGTCACCAGCGACGGGCGCAAGATGGCGAACCTCAAGGGCCGTATCCTCGACGGACCCGAATATCTGACCGTGTTCGACGGCCGCACCGGCCGCGCACTCGCCACCGCGCCCTATGCCCCCCCGCGCGGCGCCGATACCGAAGCCGGCCTCAAGGCCTTTTGGGGCGACGGCTATGGCAATCGCTCCGAACGCTATCTGGCCGGCGTCGCCTATCTCGACGGGCACCGGCCGAGCCTGGTGTTCGGCCGCGGCTATTACGCCCGCTCGACGATCGCCGCCTGGGACTGGCGCGACGGCAAGCTCACCCAGCGCTGGCTGTTCGACAGCGCCACGCCCGGCAACGAGAAATACGGCGACAACGGCAACCACCAGCTCTCGGTCGCCGATGTCGACGGCGATGGCCGCGACGAGGTGATCTACGGATCGATGGCGGTGGACGATGACGGCAAGGGGCTGTGGTCCTCCGGCCTCGGCCACGGCGACACCATGCATGTCGGGGACCTCGATCCCACCCGGCCGGGCCTCGAGAAGTTCGGGGTGCACGAGGAGATGCGCAACAGCGGCAACCGGGGGGCGGCGATGCTCGACGCACGCACCGGCGCGCTGCTCTGGTCGACGCCGGCGGACAAGGATACCGGCCGCGGCATCGCGGTGGACATCGATCCGCGCTTCCCCGGCGCCGAGGCCTGGGCGAGCAACTCGCCCGAGCTCTATGACGCGCGCGGCAAGGTGATCCCCGGCGGCCATCCGCGCGCGGCCAATTTCAGCATCTACTGGGACGGCGACGCGCTCGCCGAGCTGCTCGACGGCACCCGGATCACCAAATGGGACTGGACGACGCACATCGAGAAACTGCTGCTCGATCCGCCGGGCACGACCTCGAACAACGGCACCAAGCGCAACCCGTCGCTCTCCGCCGACATTCTCGGCGACTGGCGCGAGGAGCTGGTGCTGCCGAGCACCGACAGCCGCGAGCTGCGCATCTATGCGACGCCCTACCCCACCGCGATCCGGCTGCCGACGCTGATGCACGATCCGGTCTATCGGCTGGGGGTCGCGTGGCAGAACACGGCGTACAACCAGCCACCGCACCTTTCCTTCGACCTCGCCACGCGCAAATAGGCCGTTGACCCGATGTGGATGCTGGCGATGCTCGCGGCCGTGACCGGCCCCCAGACTTTCGATCTCGCTCCCGGCGCGCCGGCCAGGCAGGGCAGCGTAGCGGTGGCGGAGGGAACGCCGTATCAGCCGGGTGGCTTCGGCTATGAGCCTGGGGGCAAGGCGCGCGAGCGGCTCTTCTCGGTAGCGGTGCCCGAGGGCAATTACCGGGTGACGGTGCGGCTGGGCGATGCCCGTGCGCACTCGCGCACCACGGTGAAGGCGGAATCGCGCCGGCTGATGCTGCGCGCCATCACCACCGCGCCGGGCCAGTTCGTCACCGCCAGCTTCGTCGTCAACGTCCGCACGGCCGTGCTCGCCGTGCCGCCGGCGAACGCGCCCGGCGGCACCGCCGTGCGGCTCAAGCCGCGCGAGGCGGGCAGCTACACCTGGGATGACAAGCTCACCCTCGAGTTCCTCGGCGATCCGCGCGTGCAGCGCATCACCATCGAGCCGGTGAC
The DNA here is from genome assembly GCA_027489295.1 of Sphingomonadales bacterium. The sequence goes on from JAIYAA010000211.1 coordinate 2,599, forward strand.
GGTGCCGACGGTCTTCCTGGCGGGGGACTCCACGGTGACGGATCAACGCGCCGAGCCCGCCGCCAGCTGGGGGCAGATGCTGCCGGCGCTGTTCCAGCCCGACGTGGCGATCGCCAACCATGCGGAATCGGGCGAGACGCTCAAGTCCTTCGTCACCGAGCTTCGCTTCGACAAGCTGCTGTCGCAGGTGAAGCCGGGCGACTGGGTGCTGATCCAGTTCGGCCATAACGACCAGAAGGCCGACTGGCCGCAGACCTATGCCGACCCCGCCGTCACCTATCCCGCATGGCTGCGTACCTATATCGCCGAGGTCCAGCGGCGCGGCGGGCGGCCGGTGCTGGTCACCTCACCCGAGCGGCGCAATTTCGATGCCGGTCGCATCCGTCACACGCTGGCCGACTATGCCGAGGCGATGCGCAACGTCGCGCGCGAGGAACAGGTGCCGCTGGTCGATCTGCAGGCGTCGACGATCGCGCTCTACGAAGCCTATGGCCCGGCCGAGGCGGCGAAGCTGTTCAACGATGTCGGTCGCGACAAGACGCACCACAACAACGAAGGCGCTTGGCTGCTCGCCCGCGCGGTAGCGGCAGGGCTGGCGGAGGTTGCACCGGACCTGGGCGCGCACCTCTACCCCGATGCGCGCCGCTTCGATCCGGCCCACCCGCCCGCGATCGACAGCCTCGCGCTCGCCGCGAGCCTGTCCGCCAGCAGCGAACGCCCGGCGGGCAGCTGATGCGCACCGGCCTCGTGCTCGACGTCCGGAACCACGGCGCGCGCGGCGACGGCGTAGCGCTCGATGGCCCGGCCATCGCCGCGGCCCTCATCGCCGCGCACCAGGCAGGCGGCGGGATCGTGCTGCTGCCGCCGGGCACCTATCGCAGCTTCTCGCTGCGCCTGCCTTCCCGCGTCACCCTGGCGATCGAGGCCGGCGCTACCCTGCTGGCCGCCACCCCGGGCCCGGACGGCGCCTATGACCTCCCCGAGGATCGCGGGGCCCAGCTCTACCAGGATTTCGGCCATAGCCATTGGCACAACAGCCTGATCTGGGCCGAGGACGCTGAGGATATCGCGATCCTCGGCAAGGGGACGATCGACGGCGCCGGCCTCACCCGCAACGGCCCCGGCACGCCGTGGAGCGCCCAGCGCGGCGAACGCCCGCTGTCGATGGCGACGATGACGCCCGCCGACGTCGCCCGGCTCGAGCAGGATGCCGCCGCGATGCGCGGCCAGGGCAACAAGGCGATCGCGCTTGCCCGCTGCCGCCGGGTGAGCATCGCGGACCTGACGATGTTCCGCGGCGGCCATTTCGCGATCCTGGCAAGCGAGGTCGAGGACCTCAGCTGCACCGGCCTCACCATCGACAGCAACCGCGACGGCATCGACCTCGACGGCGTCCGCCGGGCGCGGGTCTCGCGGTGCCGGGTCAACACGCCCAATGACGACGCGATCGTGCTCAAGACCAGCCTCGCGCTCGGCCGCACCGCGTGCGAGGACGTGACCATCGAGGATTGCACCGTCTCCGGCTATGATCTCGGCACGCTGCTCGACGGCAGCCATGGCCGCACCCAGCAGTTTTCCCCCGATCGCGACCGCGTCACCGGCCGCATCAAGCTCGGCACCGAGAGCAACGGCGACTTCCGCCGCATCTCGATCACCAACTGCCGCTTCGAACGCAGCCGCGGGCTGGCGATCGAAAGTGTCGACGGCGGCACGATCGAGGATGTGCTCGCCGAAAACCTGACGATGGAAGAGGTGACCACCGCACCGCTCTTCCTCCGCCTCGGCGGGCGGCTGCGGGGGCCGGCGGGAACGCGGGTCGGCGCGCTCCGCAACATCGGCATCCACGGGCTGAACGCCGTGGGGGTGGATCCACGCTTCGCCGCGATCCTCGCCGGGTTGCCGGGACACCCGATCGAGGACGTCCGCCTGTCCGACATCGATCTGCGGTTCGACGGCGCGCTGGCAGGGCCGCTTCCCGCTACGCCCCCAGCGCTGGCCGACGCCTATCCCGAGCCCAGCATGTTCGGCCCCACGCCCGCCTGGGGGCTATGGGCGCGCCATGTCCGCAGGCTCGGTGCCGCCCGCCTGTCGCTGCGGCGGACAGGCGATGATGCACGCGCGCCGATCCTGCTCGACGATGCCGCCGATGCGCGGATCGCATTTGACGTCGATGCCCCGCATCGCTACCATATCGTGCATAACAGTTCCACATAGTGGTGCGGAGGGGAAATGCGGGTTCATGCGTTCCGGATGCAGCTCAAGCCCGGCATGGCCGAGGACTACAAGGCGCGGCACGATGCGATCTGGCCCGAGCTGGCAGCGTTGCTGCACGATGCCGGCATCCGCGACTATTCGATCTTTCTCGACGAGGCGACCGGCGCGCTGTTCGCGGTGCTGAAGCTGACCGAGGATGCCACCAACGACCAGCTGACGTCCCATCCGGTGATGCGCCGCTGGTGGGACCATATGGCACCGCTGATGGAAGTGGCGCCGGACAACCAGCCGCTCGAATGGCCGCTCCGCCCGGTGTTCTACCTGCCATGATCCGCACGGCCCTGCTCGCCGCGACACTGCTCGCCGCCCTGCCCGCCGCCGCGCAGGAGGCGAAGCCGACCGCCAATCTTGCCGCGCCGGTGAAGACCTTCGGCCGCGTTTCGTTCGATGCGCGCTCGCTGATGATCGACGGCAAGCGCACCGTGATCTGGTCGAGCGAGATGCACGCCTTCCGCTTGCCCTCGCCCGATCTGTGGCGCGACGTGCTGCAGAAGATGAAGGCGAGCGGCTTCAACACCGTCGCCTTCTATTTCGACTGGGGCTTCCACAGCCCAAAGCGCGGCGTCTACGACTTCTCGGGCATCCGCGACATCGATCGGCTGCTGACCATGGCGGAGGAGGAAGGCCTCTACGTCATCACCCGCGCCGGGCCCTATGTGAATGCCGAACTTGCCCGAGGCGGCTTCCCCGGCTGGCTGGTCAACCAGCGCGCCCGCGCCCGCACCGACGATCCCGACTATATGGCGGCCGCGGACGAGTGGCTCACCCGGGTCCATGCGATCATCGCACGGCACCAGATCAACGGGGACGGCAAAGGCCACAAGGGCACCGTCATTCTCCACCAGATCGAGAACGAGCTGGCGCTGACCACACCTTCGCAGCGCCGCTACATGGACCACCTCGCCGCCAAGGCCCGCGCCGACGGCATCACCGTGCCGCTGTTCCACAACGACCAGGGCCGCAACGGCTATTGGGTGCCGGCGGGTAGCGGGGTCGAGAAGACGGTCGAGGGACCGAACGATCTCTATGCGTTCGACGGCTATCCCGGCGGTACCTGCACCGTGGCGGGCAAGCCGACGCGCGGATCCGCGGCACCGGACTGGGGCTTTTACGGCCCCGGCGGGGCGAAGGGCGGCGCTTCCGCCTCGCCCAACACGCCGGGTTTCCTCGCCGAGTTCGGCGGCGGCTGGTTCGATTACTGGGGATCGAACGGCGGATACGAATGCAACGCGATCCAGCGCGGCAAGCGCTTCCAGCGGGTGTTCTACGGCACCAACCTCGCCAACGGCATAGGCATCCAGAGCTTCTATATGGGCTTTGGCGGCACCAGCTGGGGCTGGCTGCCGGCACCGGTGGTGTTCACCAGCTACGATTACGGCTCGGCGATCGCCGAAACCCGCGCGCTGCGCCCCAAGGCCGAGGAGCTGAAGCAGCTCGCCGGGCTGATCCAGAGCGTGCCCGATCTCGCCGGCATGGTGCCCGCCGGGCCCGTGGCGGTCTCGTCCGAACGCATCCAGGTCTATCACAACCGGAGCCCCGAGAGCGACGCGCGCTTCCTGCTCGTCACCCACAAGCCGTCGAACGGCCAGACCGAGGACCGCTTCACCGTCACCGCCGACCTGCCCGAAGGTCGCTACAGCTGGCCGATGGCGCTCAATGGCTTCGACGCGAAGTGGCTGGTCGCGGGCGTGACGCTGGGCGGCCAGCGGCTGGTCTATGCGAGTTC
>JAIYAA010000323.1 GCA_027489295.1 Sphingomonadales bacterium
CGGGCAGCCCTGCGCTGCCGCAGGGTGGGAGGTGCGAATGGTCGACATGCAGCTTCAGGGCGGCCACGTCTCCGATGACGGGCGTCGCGAAACGCGGCTGCTCGGCTTGCTCGCCGATTGCGCCGGCAAGATGCTGGGCGCGTCGGATCCCACCGCGATGATCGATTATCTGTTCGAGATGGTCCGCGACGAACTCCAGCTCGACGTCTTCTTCCATTATCGGGCCGAGTCCGACAGCCTGCTGGTGCTGGAGGCGCACGGGGGCCTCACCAGGGCGCAGCAGGAAATGGGCGCGCGCCTGCAATTCGGGCAGGCGGTGTGCGGCATGGTGGCACGCGACCGCACCCCGCGGGTGGTCGCCCAGGTGCAGGGCAGCGAGAACCCGATGACCAACTTCATTCGGGACGTTGGACTGGACAGCTATGCCTGCACGCCGCTGCTGCACGGCGAGGTGTTGCTCGGCACGCTCGGCTTCGGCCGCCGCAGCGGCGTGCCGTTCACCGAAAGCGAGCTCCGCTTCCTGCGCACCATCTGCAGCTATGTCGCGGTCGCCAAGAATCGCCTGCTGGTGGAGGCTGAAATGCTCGCGGCGATGAAGGCACGCGACGCGCTGGAAAAGGCGCAACGTGCGTTGATCAGCAGCATCTCCCGGCGCCCAGCCGAGGAACAGGCCGGCACCGCCGCGATGCTCGCGCACGAAATGGTGCAGCCGCTCTCTGCGGCGTCCAACTATATCGCGACGGTGGAAATGGCGCTGCGCGGCACCGGCGGGCCGGACGTGCTGCGCCAGCTCGCCAGCGCCCGCGCGCAGATCAGCCGCTCGTCGCAGATCGTCGCGCGCACCCGGGTGCTGGTGGAGAAGGGCGAGGTCGAGGCCGAGTTCGTCGCGATCGACAGCATGTTCGGCGACGCCCTCGAACTGTTCGGGGCGGCGTGGCGCGGTTTGCGGCCGTCGATTGCGGTCGAGATCGACGACGGGCTGGGGCAGGTGCTCGCCGATCGCGTGCAGATCGGCCAAGTACTCGCCAATCTGCTGCGCAACGCCGCGCAGGCCTTGGGCGGTGCGGAGGGGGCCGCGATTCAGCTGCGTGCGCGAGCGGTGGAGGACGGCGTCGAGATCGCGGTGGTCGACAACGGCCCCGGCTTTGCCGAGGGTGCCATCCCCGCGCCCGGGTGCTCCACCAGCGGCGGGCACGGGATCGGCCTGGTCGTTACCCGCCGCATCCTGGACGCGCACGGGACGGCGTTGCAGCTGGAGTCACCGCCCGGTGGCGGGGCGAAGCTTAGCTTCGTGCTGCCCGCGCGTGGCGGGGACGGCGCCTAGCTGCCGCGGCGTTCCAGCACTTCGAGATAGCTGTCGAGCACGGCGCGGTTGACGCGATCCCACACATAGGCCTGCGCCTTTTCATGGCCGGACGCGCCCGCCGCGGCGGCGAGGGCGGGGTCTTGGATCAGCCGGGCGATCGCGCCGGCATAGGCATCGACGTCGCGCGGCGGCACCAGGAAGCCGTTGACGCCGTCCTCGACGAGATCGATCGCGCCGGTCGCGCGGGCCGCGACGATCGGCACGCCGCACGCCATCGCTTCGGAGGTGACGTTGCCGAACGTCTCGGTGACCGAGGGGTTGAACAGCACGTCCATCGAGGCGACCGCGCGGGCAAGATCGTCGCCGCGCTGGAAGCCGGTGAAGATCGCGCCGGGCACGTTGTCGGCGAACCATTGCCGTGCGGGGCCTTCGCCGATCACCAGCACCTTGTGCGGCACGCCGCGCTCGGTGAGCGCGTTGCAGACCTGCGCGAAGATATCGAGGCCCTTTTCCAGCACCAGCCGGCCCAGGAAGCCGACCGCGAACTCCCCGTCGCCGATGCCGAGCGAACGACGCCATTCCAGGTCGCGCCGCGCCGGGTTGAACCGGGCATGATCGACGCCGCGCGACCAGATGCGGATCGGGGTCTTCACGCCCCAGTCGCGGATCAGCTCGGCGGTGGAGTTGCCGGGTGTCACCACCTGGTCAACGCGGTTGTAGAACCGCGTGAGCAGGGTGATGATCAGCGGCGCGACGAAGCCCAGATGATAATAGGCCGGGTACGTCTCGAACCGGGTGTGGAGCGAGGCGAGCGTCGCGATGTCGCGCTTGCGCGCCCAGGTCACCGCGCCGTGACCGAGGAATTCGGGTGCCGAGACGTGCACCATGTTGGGTGCGAAGGCCTCTAGGTCGGCGCGGATGCTCTGCGGCAGCCCCGTGGCGAACTTGTATTCGGCGCGCCCGCCGGGCACCGGCCAGGCGGGGACGCTGACCAGATCCCCGGTGGGCGGGAAGGCAGGCGTATCGGTGGTCGGCGAATAGACGCGGACCGTCACACCCTGATCGAGCAGATAGCCGACGAGCTTGTTGAGCGCCTGGTTCGCGCCGTCGCGAACATAGTTGTAATTGCCGCTGAAGAGCGCGACGCGAAGATCGGAGGGCTGCATGTTCGCTTCGCGCATAGTCGCGCGCGGGCGAGCGGGCAAGCGGACGTCATGCCCAGGTCACGGAACAGGTGGCGGGGCCGCCGGTTCTCGCTCGCATGAGCAAGCATTTCACCAAGGGCGCCGCGGTCCGCTGGCACTGGGGCAGCGGCCAGGCGCAGGGCAAGGTCGCCGAGCGGTTCGAGCGGCGCGTGCAGCGGACGATCAAGGGCGAGAAGATCGTGCGCAACGGAACCCGGGACAATCCGGCCTATCTGGTCGAACAAGAGGACGGCGGTCGGGTGCTCAAGCTGGAGAGCGAGCTGGAGGCGGCATCCTGAGCCTCTCCTCCAGGGAGGAGGGGCTCAGGTAGAGCGTCTCACCGCACGTAGAGCGCCCGTGCATCGGCCTTGAACGCCTCCGCGCTTGCCTTGCGCGAATAGAACATGTGTCCGCCGGGATAGACCCCCAGCTTGACCCGCTGCTCCACGCCGTAGCGCGGCAGCTGATCGATAATCAGCCGCGATCCGAAATAGGGGCAGGACAGGTCGTTATAGCCGTGCACGATCAGCACGCCCATCTTCGGGTCGTTGGCCACGGCCTTGCGCAGATCGCTGACGGGCGCATCGTCGGGGGTGCCACGGTCCCAGGCAGCGTTTACCGAGAAGGACAGCGCGTTGTAGCGCGCATTGGTCTTCCAGCCGATTTCGCGGGTGATGAAGTCGACCATCGCGCTGGTCGTCGGCGCGATGATGCCCTCGAGAATCGGGTCGCCGGACTTGCGCTCGGCCGAATTGGGGAAGGGATCGAACGCGTCGACGTTGGAATCATAGACGCTGCCGATCTTGCCGTCGTCGCGGTGGACTTCGCGCAAATAGGTGCCCTCGTCGACGCGGCCGTCCAGCCGCGACACCAGCTTGGGATCGAGGCCGGTCAGTTCCGCGACCTTGGCGCTCAGCCGCCCGGTCGCCTGCGGGTCCGATCGGCCGGCCAGCAGATCGGTGGCGAAGGCGCCGCGGGTATAGGCCTCGATCTGCGCCATCGCCGGCGCGCTGAGCTTGCCCTGGCGCTCGAGATGGCCCGCCGCCATCGACGGCAGGTTGATCATCCAGGGCAGCGGCGACAGCGCATCCGAACCCGACGTCGCCGCCGGGTCGAGATAGGGCGACACCATCACGATGCCGTTCACGCCCACGCCGAGCTGGGTCTGCAGCTCATAGGCGATGCGCGGCGCGCGATAGCCGCCATAGCTCTCGCCCATCACGAACTTGGACGAGCGCAGCCGTTCGTTCTTGACCAGCCAGTCATAGACGATGCGCGAGAGATATTTGACGTCCGGCTCGGTCGCGTAGAACGCCTTTTTGGTAGCCTCTTCATCGACCAGGCTGCGACTGAAACCGGTGCCGATCGGATCGATGAACACCAGATCGGTCATGTCCAGCCAGCTCGCTGGATTGTCGATCAGGAGCGGCGCGTCGGAGGGCGCATCGCCCTTGTCGCCGAACTGCACGCGCTTCGGCCCCACCGCGCCCAGATTGAGATAGACCGAGGACGCGCCGGGACCGCCGTTGAAGGCGAAGGTCACCGGGCGCTGCGCGCCGCCGCCGGGCACGACATAGGCGGTGTAGACGACTTCACCGATCTTCTTGCCCTTGGCGTCATAGACCGGGAGCTTGCCCACCGTCGCCTGATAGCGGATCGGCCTGCCGCCGATCACCGCGGTCTGGGCGATCGTCTTGTCTTCGGGCAGCGGCGGCAGCTCGTCCTTGTCGGCTTTGGCGTCGGGCTTTGCGTCGCCCTTCTCGGCGGCATCGGCCTTCTTGTCCTGCGCCGGTGCCTGCGGGGCGAGAAGAAGGGCGGCGAGCGAGGCGGCAATCAACGTGCGGTGGCGCAAGAACAGGGTCCCCCAAGGCAAGGATGTGGTGCCCTAGCCTAGCGGCACACCAGAGCCGAATCCAGCGCCTGTGCTGTCAGATCGCGCGGACCATCCACTGCGCCGCCGGGCCATAGCCTGCGACCTTCGCCGCCAGCGCGGGGGAGGGCGCGCCGGCTGCGAAACCCAGTCCGGCCCAGAAATCGGCTGCGCCCTCCACGGCGATGAGTTCGGCGCGCCGCAATCCATCGGCGGCCGCCAGCACGAAAGCCCGCTCCACCAGCGCCCTGCCGACCCCCGTGCCGCGCGCCGCCGGGGATACCGCCAGGTCGTGGAGAAACAGCGTGTCGCCGCGGATGTTGGGATCGAGCACGGCTCCTACCGGTGGCGGTGCCTCGCGGGTCCAGCCATGCGCGAGCAGATAGGCGATCAGCGCCTCTCCGCGCGTCGCGGCGAGGCAGTAGGGTGCGGCTACCCGCAACCGGCTGGCAAAGGCGGGTTCGGGTTCCACCAGGAACCCGGGATAGACCTGGGATTGCAGGGCCAGGGCCTGTGGCAGGTGTCGCGGTTCGAGGGGGGAAAGGATCGGTGCCGACATGCCACCCCTGTGCCACTCCGCACGTCGGGCGAGCAAGGGGAGGTCTGCGCCGGCAGAGGAGCAGAATTTATCCCTAAAATCGAGTTAACCCGTTCCAATAACTACGTCCTTGAACCCTATATTACGGCCATGATGGCACAAGCTTTCGTCGAGCCTTGGGCGAATTTCGTCTGGAATCGACGGAGTGTAGTGTGTCAGGATTGCGTGGCCTGTTGTGTATATTTGCCGCCGGTACTGCGTTGTTGCTAACTGCGGCCAGCGATGTTCCCGGACTTGAGGGCCAGGTACTCGATCGAATCAATCATGTACGGCAGGATCCCGCCGCCTATGCGGAGCGATTGCGTGCGCTCCGGCCGCATTTCGTTGGCAGGGTTCTGTATTTGCCTGGGCGCGAGCGCGCGCTCGTGACGCAGGAGGGCGTGGACGCGGTCGACGAAGCGATCGCGTATCTCAAGGACCAGACGCCCCTGCCGCCGCTCAGCCGCGGGGAGATGCTCGATCTCGCCGCGCGCGAGCATGTGGTGGTGCAGGGCGCGCTCGGGACGCGCGGACATTATTCGCCCGATGGTGCCTCGCCCGGCGATCGTGTCCAGCGTCGGGGCGGGGGCAGGCTGGTGGGGGAGGACATCTCCTATGGCTATGCCGATGCCGACGACGTGGTGCGGCAGCTGGTGATCGACGATGGCGTGCCCGATCGCAGCCATCGGGAACTGCTGTTCAACCGTGAACTGCGCTACGCCGGGGTCGGTTGCGGCAGCCACAGCCGCTACGGCCATATGTGCGTGATCGACGTAAGCCGGACGCGGACCGGTGCGTCGCGCTACGAGACGCTGGCCCAGAACGAAGCCCGGCCTGCCGGTCCTCCCCGGCAACCTTGAGGATCAGCGCACCACCGCTACGAGATCGCCCCGTCTGACCACCGAAAACAGCCTCTTGGCGAATTCCAGCGGCACGCCGATGCAGCCATGCGTGGCCAGCCCCTGGCGCACGTCGCTGCCATGGATGGCGACGCCGTCGCCGGTCAGCCATAACGTATAGGGCATTTCGGCGTCGTAATTGTTCGACCGGTGGTTCCGTTCGATCCCGCGAACGGGAAAATTGCCGACGGGGGTGGGGGTAGCATCCTGGCCATACAGGATCACACTCGTGCCGATCTCGTCGACGCCGCGAAAGACCGAAATGATCTGGCGCGCAAGATCGACGCGAAGCCAGATCGGGCCGGGCGGAACATCTCGATCGTTCCACAGAAACTCGCCGAAACGCATGCGCGCCGGCACCTGCAGCAGGCTGTGCACCGTGCGTGCGGTGCCGTCGCCCAGCTGCAACTGCTGCGCCTGATCGTCCGGAAACCGGATCCTGTCCGCGGGCGTCGCAGCAACCGCTGCCGGAACGGCAAGGTGCTCTACGGGCGGTGGTCGCCGCACGGCCAAGGCGCCACCTACCAGGGCGAGCGTCGATACAGCGCCCAGCGAAATCCACATGCCGATGGGTCGAGACGCCGCCATTACTCTGCGGCTTTCCTCCTGTTGCGTCGGCGGATCAAGGCACCGATCAGGAAGAAGGACGTAATCATCATCGCCCAACCCGAGGGTTCCGGCACCGCGGGCGGCACTGGGGGAGGCGGCGTGGGGTTGTTGGGGTTTAGGGGAATCACGCCGCCGCCACCGCCACCACCACCACCGCCGCCCGGAACAATGCCATTGCCGACGGTGGGGGCGGACAGCCCCGCGGTGGGAACCACATCCGCCGCTGGGGACAGCGCGTCGATGCCGGTGGGCATCGCCATTGCCAGCGAGGGCGGAGCATCCTCCGGGAGGCCGAGTGCAGCCGGAATCGGCGCCTGATCCGCGGAAAGATCGAACACCCGGGGGTAAGCGACCCCGTTCTGGGCGGTGGAGTCGGGCACCATGCCTTCGCGCGGACCCTTTTTGTCGACCTCCTGCGCGCGGCGCGCCTTGGTGCTGTGGGCGCCCGCTTCGCGCACGCCGGGGGACCGCTCCGAAAGCAGCCCCAGCACGTCCATCGAGCGCGCTACGCGTGC
>JAIYAA010000107.1 GCA_027489295.1 Sphingomonadales bacterium
CGTTCCAGCTCATCGCGACGCGCAACGTCATGACCGACCTTCGCGAAGTGAAGGTTCTCGAGATGGGCAATGGCCCCGAGCTCGAAGAGCTGACCGAGAAGGGCGAGTACCGGCGCGGCACGATCAAGGAAAGCCAGGAAGGCTTCTCGATCCGCCACTTCGGTAAGATCCTTGGTCTGACCGAAGCCATGATCATCAACGATCAGCTCGGCGCGTTCGCGAACGTCATCGCCAACTGGGGTCGTGTCGTTGCCCGCCTCGAGGGCAACATCGTGTGGTCGGTCGTTCTCGACAACATGAAGCTCAAGAGCGACCAGAAGGAGCTGTTCCACGCCGACCACGGCAACCTTGCTGCGGCCGGCACGGCGCTCACCGAAGCCGAGCTGATCAAGGGGCGCACGGCGTTCCGGAAGCAGAAGGACATCGACGGCCAGCAGATCTCGATTGCTCCGACCTACCTCTTCGTGGGTACGGACAACGAAGTCCCGGCGCAGAAGCTCATCCAGGGCATCACCACGCCGCAGACCACCGATCAGGTTGTGCCGCAGGCCATCCGTTCGCTGCAGCCGGTCTACGAGTCCCGCATCGACCGCAAGTCGTCCAAGGCCTGGTACCTGTTCGCGACCCCGCAGCAGACCCTCGGTCGTGGTCTCCAGTATTCGTACCTCTCCGGCTTCGAAACCCCGCGCACCATGGAGCGCTACGGCTTCGAATACGACGGCATCGAGTACCGCCTCGACCACTACTTCGGTGCGGGCCTGACCGACTACCGCTTCGGCTACCACAACCCGGGCAACTGATCGCCAGTCGATCGGTCCTGACCACGACGCCGGCTCTCACCAAGCCGGCGTTTTCTTTTTCTTGAAACGGGAGAATCCCCATGAAGACTTTTGTTCAGCCCGGGAAGACGCTGACCCTGACCGCTCCGGTGGGTGGCGTCCTGTCCGGCAAGTTCTACAAGATCGGCAGCGCTTGGGGCGTGGCCCATCAGTCGGCAGCCGCAGGCGCCAAGTTCGACCTCGAGACCGGTGGCGTCTACGCCCTCGAGAAGACGGCGGGCCAGGCGTTCGCGGAAGGCGCTGATGTCTACGCAACCCCGGCTGGCGTCATGACCTCGACGGCCTCCGGCAACACCAAGGTCGGCGTTGCAACCGCCGCTGCGGCTGCCGGTGATGCGACCGTCCAGGTTCGCCTCAACGACAACTTCTGAAATAGGGGGAGATCGCGATGGCCATCTTCGACCGCCTTGACCGCATGCTGAGCAAGACGGTCGACAGAACCAACGCGATCTCCTTCGTCCTCACCCCGTACACGTCGACGCCAAACGGCAGGCCCATGGCCGACGCGAACCGTACCGTCGTCAGGGGGCGAGGGATCTTCGACTACTATTCCACCGAGTTCGGCATCCAGCTCGGCGTCCGTAAGTCCTACCGCGAGGCGAACGATCTTCGCTCTCTGCAGGCGGGCCGAGATCCGCAGCTATCCGTCGACCGCATCTATTTCCCCCTCGGTGCCGAGGAGCCTAAGCAGGGCGACATCGTCTCATTCCCCGACCGCCCCGAGCTGCCCGAGTTCGACGTCGTCTCCTCTCAGCGAGATGGCATGTCCAGGGTGGTCTTGATGCTGACCCAGAGAGGAGCGCAGGGATGACCATCAACCGAGTTCTGACCCGCCTCTCTGCCGTTTGTGCTCTCAATGGCTTCTTGCAGGCACCATGGCCGACACTCGCCGGCCCGAACATCTTCGATTCCAAGATCGAGCCGGTCGAGGACATGGCGACCGATCGCGCCTTCCCCTGCTGTGTGGTCTATACCGACTACGACAGCCAGCACTGGAACAAGGGTAGCGCGCCGTACAAGGACCGTATGCTGACGGTCACGCTCGAGCTGCTTGTCGTCCAGGCAGCGAAGCTCGAGAGTTCCGGCGCGCTGGCGTCCTATTCGCTCGACTGCCCGGTGACCGACTCCGAGATCGAAATCACGCTCGACGCATTCGAGCATCAGGCCTTGAGGGCGTTGCAAGCGGACAATCCGGCCGCGCAGCTTTTCAACCACCTCAACGGAACCTGCACGAACATCATCTCCCGCCGCGGCGCGTCGATCGAGGGTGGCCAACGACTGGCAGCCCGGCAGATCACGCTGGAAATGAAGACGCTCCGGGAGCAGGCGGGTGGCGCCATCTCTCCAATCGTCGAGGACTTCCTCCAGCGCATGTCGCTCATGAGCGACTACGCCCAGGCCGTCAACGATCTCCGGGGGATGATGGATTACATCCAGAACGGCCCGGCCGGAGAGCTCAACTCAAGAGCCTTCGGCTACACCAATCGGGTGCTCGAGATCCTCGGCACCCCGAGGAATCCCGGCGGAGTTCTGCCTCCGAACATCGTGTTCCTCACCCCGACGGGAGGGACGCCGTGATCTCAGAGGCGGTTTTCACCCAGCTGATCAAGCGCATCGTCCAGCTCGAGCGGGTAGTTCAGCGGCAGCAGATGCGCATGAACAACATGATCCGAGAGGCCAAGGTGCTTGAGGTCGACCCGGCCACCGGCATGGCCATCGTTGACGCTCATGGCATCGTGTCGCCGCCTATCCCGTGGCTGCAGCAGGCCGGGGATGTGGTCGACTGGGAACCGCCGAGGCGTGATCAGCGGATGATGATGTTCTCGCCCAATGGTGACATGGGGCGCGGCTTCCTGCTCCCCGGAGGCTTCACCGAGCAAATCGGGCAGCCGTACCAAGAGGGCGCGATGTTCGCCCGGATGATTGGCGCCACGAAGCTGACCGGTACCGCATCTGGCTACATGGTCGAGACGCCAACCTTCACGATCAAGGCGAACGTCCTCATCGAGGGCGATGTCCAGATCAACGGCTCGAGCCTTCGGCACAACGACAAGAACATCGGCTCTACCCACACCCACGTCACCGCGCCTCCTGGGCCTCCCGGTGTGCCGAGCTAAGCAACCACTCAACCGAACAGGAGCTTCCCATGAAGACCTATTACGCAGCCGTCGAAGGCTTCATCGAAAACGCCTACCGCAAGGTGGGAGAGCCGGTCGGCCAGATGAACGAAGACCAGGCCAAGTACCTCGTTATGGCAGGGCACATCACCGATGAGGCTCCTGCCATCAAGGACGAGAAGAAGGACAAGTAAGCATGGCCCGTGTCGGCGTGAATGCGGAGACCGGCCAGCTCATCTACGGCTGGAAGCATTGCGTTCAGTCGATGCGGGAAATCCTTGAGACCGAAATCAACTCAAGGGTCCAGCGCCGCACCTTCGGCTCCCAGCTGGTCGATATGATCGATCGCCCTCAGACGGCAGAGACGATCATCGACATCTACTCCGCCGCCGCAGAGGCGCTGGAGCCCCGAGTGGTCGAAGGTCGCCAGTATGGCGAGCCAGGCTTTGTCCTTCTCCGGACCAGCATCGATGCCGGCGAACCGGGGCGGGTCATCCTCTCCCTCGGCGGCGTCTACTTCGAGAACGGCCACCTCGGTGACTACAGCAATCCAGTCGAGCAGACGCTTTCCTTCGCGGTCACCGATGTCGGTGCCGGCATCACAGTCGAGGTGACGCAATGACCAACGTTGACCTCTCGCAGCTTTCCCCGCCGAAGCTGGTCCAGGCCCTCGATGTCGAAACCATCTATGACGAGATGGTCGCCGACTTCCTCGCCAAGTGGGCAGAGAGGAGGGTGGCTCGCCCATCTCTGCCAGAGATCACGACGCTCAACCTCGAGACAGACCCGATTGCTGTAGCCCTCCAGGTCGCAGCAGCGCGTGAGGTGAAGATCCGGGCGCGGGTCAATGACGCGGCAACAGCCCGTCTGATCGCGTTCGCCACTGGTTCCGACCTCGACCACATCGCCGCCAACTACGGCGTCGTGCGCCTCGTGGTGCAGCCTGCAGCGGGCGACACGCCTACAATCATGGAGGCCGATGAGCGGTTCCGTCGTCGCCTCCTCCTGCGCATGGACGCTTTCTCCAGTGCAGGGCCAGCCGGAGCCTACGAGTATTATGCCCTGACTGCTGACCCCACGCTGCGCGATGCCAAAGCCATCACGCTCAGCCCGGGCAAGGTGACTGTAACGCTGATGAAGTCGGCGACGGACCCGATCCCCAGCAACGCGCAGATCACGGCGGTTGCCCTCGCGCTGAGCGAGGAAGACGCTCGCCCCCTGACTGACACGGTTTCAGTGAACGCCCCGCAGGTGGTCACGGACTCCGTTGTGGCGGAGCTGACGATCTACCCCGGCCCGGACGGCAATGTTGTGAGGCAGAGGGCGATCGACGAACTCAACGCCTTGCTGGTGAGCAACGCTTACCTCGGTCGAAACCTTTCTCGGTCGGCACTGTTCTCGCGCCTCCATGTCGAGGGGGTGGTGGGAGTGCGACTGCTCTCGCCGGTCGAGGACATCGTCATCAGCAAGCGTCAGGCAATCCAGATCACGTCGGTCAACGTGACCGTCACAGGAGTTGACACATGACGTTCAAGCCTCTCCACCCGAGCAACGTTTCGCCGCTGCGCAAGACGGTGGAAGAGGCGATGGTCCGGGCTTTCGAAGTCCAGTTTGACCTGCGATCGATCGACGACCCGGAAGCCACCACCCCGGATTTCGTCCCGTTCATTGCCTGGGGCGTGGCCACGGATCTCTGGGACCGCAATTGGCCCCTCGAGCGCAAGCGCGCGGTAGCCAAGGCATGGTTCCGTCTCCACTCGAAGAAGGGAACGCTGGCCGGCATCCGGGAGGCTGTTCGCTATTTCGACTCCCTTGTGGTTGGAGTGCGACGCCCACCCGATGCCGCCTATCCGGACCCGAGCCTGACCAAGGCCGAGCGCGAAAACTACCTGTCGCGGTTTAAGCAGCTTCGCTTCTACTCGTTCCGTGCGAGAGGGATCGCTCAGTTTGGAGCGTATCTCTGCAGTGGCTACCGATTCCGCCGGCTCTTTCCGGGGGGCAAAGCTTTCCCGTTCGTCTCCGATGCGGCAGCTCGAGTCGGCCCGCGTGTCTTCTTGTTCGACCCCGATGTCGGCGAAGAGCTTCCGGTGCGACGTGTGCAGCGATCGGTAACCCTGGAAGAAAGGGGCGCCGTTACCTTTGAAGAAGTCGACCTTCCCGGTCTTGCTGGGCAGGCAGCGTTCCTGGGGGCGAAGCCCAAGGCCAAGGTCTACACGGTCGACACTGGGGCCAGTTCTCGCCGCTACTCGGTTGAGATGGACACCACCTACCTCGAGCAGCTGAGCGAGTACCATCTGACCTCGGTTCTGCCGACAGATGAGCCGGTCTCGGTGAGGCCTCGCAAGCAGTACGTCAGGGGTGTTCGCCATATTGGGCAACTCTTCCCGACGTCTGAGTTAGCGAGCCAGTCGATCAACCGCCGCAGCGACGGCATTTACCGGACGTTCCTCCCGAGGACATCCGCGGGCCTGCGCATCTTCGACCAGATCTTCCTGCACGACAGGGAGCGGCAGGTCGACAAGCGCGGCGCTCGAACTTTCATCGGCGCTGTCCGCCTTGGGATGCCTGCCTACAACGCCAGCCTGAAAATCGAGGCTCGCGGCAAGATCTCGCGGTTCGCCGTCCAAGGGTTCGTCAACGGTTTCCTCGTGAAGACCAGCAAGGCGAAGCTTCTCAACACGATCGAAGCGGTGCGGCTCTCGAAGTCGCTGCGCGACAAAATCAACGTCACCGCCAAGACCATGCGGCCAGCCACCGTCGCTGACCGCATCAAGCTGGGCACAATCAACGTCGACACCTGGGTGTCGGACTTGTGAGGAAAACATGGAAAAGCAGGTACAGTTCCGCGACCGGCAGGAGCTCCAGTCCGGAGACCTCTCCAACCTGGGCATCTACACTCAGGAGGCGCTCGACCGCATCGTAGGCGAGGGCCTGACCGACGAGAAGAAGTATACCGGCTTCTCGATCGCTAAGACCGGGGCGACACAGATCACCATTGCGCCCGGCACCTACTGGACCGCCGGCAAGCGCTACATCCGGGAAGACGCGACCAGCCAGGACTTCCTGTCCAACCTGCCGCTGCTCACCAAGCGCATCGCAGCGATCATCGTGGTGAACGCCGATATCGACACCGAGGTCGAGCCGCGCGACTACCTGATCGACGTCGAGACCGGCGCTACCGAGCCGCAGTCTGTTGCGATGCAGAAGCTCCGCTACGCGCAGTTCCAGACCCAGTACGGGGTGGAAAACGCTTCCCCTCAGAAGCCGACGGTCTCTACCGACGTGCTCGTCATCGGCTGGGTCACGCTCAATACGACCGGCGTCGAGTCGATCGAGATGGCGGCTGACAACGAGTTCATGTCGCTCAAGAAGCTGGGGCAGCGCGCTACGGAGCTGGAGACCTGGAAGGGGCAGGCGGGTGAACAGATCACCACGCTCGGTTCCGACATTACGGCTCTGGCTTCCCGTCTTGCTCAGACGGCAGACAACACAAAGCTGACCCGCGTCTTCGAAGACATGGCTCGGGTTAAGGAGCTGCTGGAGCTCAAGGACAACTATTCCGGCTACGGCGCGGACTCGTTCCTGAACTACGACGTGAGCTGGTCCGACAACACCCAGGTCGGCTACTACGCCAAGGTGGAGGAGGGTATTCGCTTCGCCAACGCGAACGCTCTGAACACGGCCATCACCTTGTTCAACCCGATCGATCCCTCGGTGTCGGTATCCTCGGACGGCCTCTGCCTGCCGAAGTATGATCAGGTCCGACGCATCTCCGTCGACGCCTACCGGCAGCCACTTTCGATCTCTCAGTATCAGTTCCAGACCGTCGCTTACAAAACGATGTCGATGTCTGTGTCGCGCTTGCGCTACGGCAGCTCGTTCAGTGTTTGCACGAACAGCGAGTTCTGGCGCACTGGCCGGTTCGATTCGGCTGCTGGGGTTTTCACCGATCGCCTCGGCCGGACCTACCAGTACGAGGAAGGGAACGTAAACCGGAACCACCAGTGGATCCGGCTCAAGCAGTTCTGGTACGACACCGAGACCGTCTACTACGAGCAGCGCGTTGTAACCGACTTCTCGGTCAACGGCTCAATGGTGGCTCAGACGTTCCTGAACAGCCAAGGCGGCTGGCTCAGCTCGCTCGATCTCTTCTTCACCGAGAAGGACGTCAGCGGCAACGTCAAGGTGCTCATCACCAAGACCGAAGCGGGCCGTCCGGCGCTCGACCAGGTCGTAGCCGAAGCTACGCTGCAGCCCTCCGACATCATCAAGGGTTCGTCCCCTTCGGTCGCGGCGCAGTGGACCCGTGTATCCTTCGTCCCGACGGCTTTGGCTGCCGGCGAGCGCTACGCGATCGTTCTGATCACGGGTGGTAACCACTTCGTTGGTCTGGCCAGCGGTGCGGCCTACGCAGCGGGAACGCTGTTCTACTCGACGGACGGTGCCTTCTTCCAGGGTGACCTCACCCTTGACATGATGTTCCGCGCCAACTTTGCCTCGTTCCAGAACTCGCGTCTGGAGGTGGATCTTGGCTCGATCAACCTGTCGGGCGGTATCACCGATATCGACATCGCCTATCAGGGCATCGTTCCCGATGGTTGCTCCCTCGTGTTCGAGGTTCGGCCGCAGGGCAGTGCGGTGTGGCGCACGATCTCCGAGCTGGACACGACGGCGTTCAACGGGCTGCCGGCGCTCTGCAGCTTCCGAGCCGTGTTCGTTGGCACCAAGGATCTGATGCCGGGCTTTAAGCTGACGGGGAGCTCTGTCCTCGTCAGCCGGCCGGCGACGAACCTGCTGCACTTCTCCGAGGCCCGCTCGCTGCCGGCACCGACGCGCAGCATCCAGGTCATCGCCATCCTCGACTATTACAAGGAAGCGAACCACGACCTGAGTGTCGCGCTGATCGACGTCACCAACGCAAACGCGGTGCGGACGCCGGCCACGGTGACGGACGAGATCCTGGACGATCGAGGCAACGGTCAGATGCACATCCGCCGGACGTTCACCTTCAACACCACGAGCCTGCCGGTGAACACGAGCTCCATCCGCATCCGCACCACGGGCGCGGCGCTCGCCGCAACCGAGGTCTTCCATGTCGAGCGGATGACCTACCTGTCGTTCTAAGCCGTGAGGGGGCGGGAAGCCGCCCCCATCCCTCCACCCCCACCGACGGAAACCTCTCATGAGCAAGTCGACGACGGCGACGTCGGCGATCGATCCCGATCGCCTGTATCGCATCACCTTCTCCAAGGCCTTCGAGCACGAAGGGGAGAAGTTCATTCCCCGTTCGGGGATCAGCCACAAAGTCAGTGGCGCGATGCTCGAGCAGATCAAGGAAAACCTGGACAGTTACGAGGCCATCTAAATGTCTCTCTATGCCGACATCGCCTGGGGCCGCAAAACCAACCTCACTCAGGAAGAGCTCAACAAGCGAGCCAAGGTCATCGCCGATGCGATTGAGGAATTGCGCGCCTTTGCTCCGGATTGGGAGAGCCAGGTTGAGGCCCTTCGCGCTGTCGGTCTGGAGCGCATCAACGCGGCTCTTCTCCCTGCTTACGAGCAGATCATCCAGGTCTCCAACCTGGGCGCTCTCTTCTCAGCCAAATCAGAAACCACCCTGACTATCGGCCTTGGAACTCGGACGTTCACCATCCGAGAAAATCAGCGTCTCAACTTCGCACCGACGCCATACCTCATGGCCTATGCGGACGATGACTATGGGTTCTCCATGGTCGGCACTGTCTCGGGCTATGACTCGGCGACGGGAGAGCTGGTGCTGTCTGTCGTCTCGACGATCGGTACCGGGACATTCGACGATTGGACGCTGAGCCCGATCGCCACCACTGCAGATCTGGAAGCCCTCCGCACTCAGGTTCTCGACGCGCAGGCCGATGTGGCTGCGAAAAAGGATGTGGTGGACACAAAGCATGCCGACGTTGTGAGCGTCGGCGGGCGGTATCTCGGAGACTTTGCTGTCGCTCCGCCAGGCGCTGTGCTTGGCCAGCAGTACCTCGACACCTCGACAGTGCCCAACGTGGTAAAGGTTCTGACCTCCACCGGCTGGGCGCCGACCGTGACGGTGTCGGTAGGTGGCCGCAGGACACAGGACTACCCAGCGGCTACGGCTGGTCAGAAAGGCCCCTTCACCGTCGACGGTGGGTTCTCGACTGGCGACGTTTTCGTCAACGGTGTTCTCCTTCGCGCTCCGGCAGAAGTCACGCTCGCGCCCGGCCCGTCGGGCACGTTTACCCTGGTCGAAGGGTTGGCCGGTGGCGACATCGTTTCTTTCCGAGGGTTCCTCGCCAACGATGCCACGGACATCTACACCAAATCTGAGGTCAATACCCTCATTGGGGATGCGGTGGACGCTGGCACGATCGTGATCACGACCGGCAACACGCCGCCTCCGGGAACGATCAAGGGCAACGGCGCGCTGCTCTCGCGGACGGCCTACGAAAGGCTGTTTAGGAAGATCGTCAAGCGCCTGGAGGGGGTCGTAATCTCGATCGCATCTCCAGGTGTGATCACATGGCCCAACCACGGTTTGAACGTTACCGATCCTGTCGTTTTCACGACAACCGGAGCGCTGCCGACCGGCCTTGTCGCGGGCACGACCTACTATGTCGCGGCCGCTGGCTATGCGGCGGGGAGCTTCACAGTGTCAGCTACTCCCGGCGGCGCGGCGATCAATACGACTGGCGCGCAGTCTGGGGTTCATACGGCGGAGAGCGCACCGTGGGGCAGGGGTGACGGCATAACCACGTTCCAGGCACCAGAGCTGCGAGCCGAGTTCCTCCGTGGCTGGGATGACGGGCGAGGCATCGACACCAACCGCGTCTTCGGTTCTCAGCAGCTCGACGCCTTCCAGGGCCACAAGCACGAAAGCCAGCAACCGATGTCCATGCGTTTTGGCGCAGATGCGGTCTATGACGCGGACTCGAGTGTAGCTCGTGCCGACGACATGAACCCCACTTGGCTCTCGACTGCGATGCAGGTGGCTCCAGTCACCGACGGCGTCAACGGCACTCCGAGAACCGCCGCTGAAACCAGGCCGCGTAGCCGCGCGGTCCTTATGTGCGTCAAGTATTGAGGTCTCCACATGCTGATCCACAACTACCACCCGATCACGGGTGAATACACAGGCGCGGGTCTCGCGGACCCTAGCCCACTCGAGCCGGGGCAGTTTCTGATTCCCGGCTATGCCACCACTGTCGAGCCGCCGGAGCCGCAAGACGGTTTCTTCCGCCGGTTCGTCGACGGAGCCTGGGGTTTCTCCCCAATCGTGGCCCCCGAGACGCCGCCGACGCCTGAGCCCGTGCCTCATGTGCCGGCGGTAATCTCTGATCGGCAGTTCTTCCAGGTGTTAGCGAAGCGAGAGTTGATCACCAAGGAAGAAGCCCGAGCTGCAGTGAAGACGGGCGACCTTCCAGCGGCTTTCACGGCCCTGATCGACGCTATGCCGGAAGAAGCCCGCTTCGACACTCAAATGCTGCTGGAAGGGGCAACCGAGTTTCGCCGCGATCATCCTGTCGTGGAGGCTTTCGCACTCGGCTTCGGCATGACGCCGGAGACGGTGGACGAAATCTGGATTGAGGCGCATCGGCTGTGACCCCAAAGCACGACGAAGTCCTCCCCTCTCTCGCTCCGGACATGGAGTGTTCGCTCTGGCCGGATGGCATCCCCACCTGGCTGGGCGGCTCAGGAGGTGAATGGATCAACTGCTGCCAGATCCACGATCAGGCGCCGCAGAACTTGCAGTCGGCCATCGACTTGGGGATCTGCGTCGCCGACCAAGGTTATGCCGGCATGGGCGTTTTGATGGCGCTCGGTGTGGCTTTATTCGGCCCGGTCTATCTCATGATCAAGCGGGGCTCCAACCGCGACAAACGCCGCTGACGGGTAGCCAGCCCACGCGCCGCGAGAAAGGAAAACCATGGGCATCCCACGGCAGGCAGCCAGATTGGCGAGCCTCTACAATTCGGGCGGTCTGCTGGATGGGCTGCGAAACAAGCTCCTGAATGGGTCTTGCTTCCTCATCCAGCGCGGCTCCCGATCGATCGCGGCAGGGGCCTCGGCCTATGTCCTCGATCGCTTCCTCGTCACGAACAACACCAACCAGCCTGTCACCGTCTCCCAGAACAACCTCGGTCTCGCGAGCGGGTTCGCGCCGGGTGGCCGGCATACGATGCGCCTCAATTTCGCAACGGCCCCAACCACCGGGACGCTCCGAGTTGAGCAGCGTTGCGAAGGTGTCGACAGCATCCGTCCGGACCTGTGGACCTTCATCGCGTGGATGTCGGGGCCAGCTGGGACCGAGGCGGTCGCCGCCGAGTTCGTCCAGAATTTCGGGACAGGTGGCTCGCCCTCCGCCCAGGTCGTGACGCCCATGACCTTCGCCGGGGAGAGCCCGCAGACGATCCAGTCTGCAAGCACCAACCGGCGGGCGTGGGTGGTTCAGGTGCCATCACTGTCAGCCAAGCTTCTGGGTACGGGTGGCAATGACTACGCCGCTCCGGCAGTCGTCATGACGCCGAGGCAGGCTGGCAACTACGACGTCACTTGGATGTCGTTGGTCGAAGGGGACGCGACCGGAGAGTTCGACCCGTTTTCGCCCCAGCCGCAGCCGCTCGACCTGTTGATGTGCCAGCGGTTCTACGAAAAGAGCTATGACCAGGCGACAGTCCCCGGCACGGTGGCGAACCTTGGCATGGAAGTGGTTATCGCCAACAGCGGGGGCACCGCCTGGCTGAATTGCAGGTTTAAGGTTCCCAAGAGGGCCTTGCCGAATATGACGCCCTACGCTCCGGCGACGGGCGCGGTCAATTCTGGGACCAGAACGGACACCAACGCCAACGTAACCGCCGCCTTGTCCCACGCGAACACAACCGCAGCTTTCTACTCCGCTGCGGTAGGGGCTAGTAGCGGCTTTACCCTCCACTGGGTTGCTGACGCCGAGATCACCTAAGCCCCCCTGAAAACCCGAAACAAAGACCCGCCCTCTGAGGCGGGTTTTCTTTTCCAACCATCCCGGCGCGACCGGAACTCGGGAGACCCCCATGACTGACATCTACCTTCACGGTCTTGAAACCATCGAGCAGACCAACGGCCCGCGCCCGGTCAACACCGTCGACACCGGCATCATCGCCCTGATCGGCACGGCTCCGGACGCCAATGCAACCCTTTACCCGCTTGACACGCTGGTGCCGCTCTACGGCAAGAATGCCGACTACTCCGGCCTCGGCGCGAGCGGCACCCTGTTCGACGCCCTCGAGGGGATCTTCGATCAGGCTGGCCGCGTCTCGCAGACGGTTCTCGTCGTCCGCATCACTCAGGGCGCCAACATCAGCCAGACGATGCAGAACATCCTGGGCAACGCGGCAGCGAAGACTGGCCTGCATGCTTTCCGCAATGCGCCTGGCCTGCATGGGCTCAAGCCGAAGCTGTTCATCGCCCCCGGCTTTACCTCTCAGCGTCCGACCGATGGTGTGGCAAGCATCGCCGTCGGTGGCGGCGGTGGCTCCGGCTACACTGAGGCCCCGGCCGTTGCCATCACGGGTGGCGGTGGCTCTGGCGCAGAAGCGGTGGCCGTCATTGACAGCACGACCGGCAAGGTCACCTCGATCCTCGTGACAAAGGGCGGCGTGGGCTACACGTCCGTACCGACTGTGACGCTCTCCGGCGGCGGCGGTACCGGTGCGACCGCGACGGCGACCCTTGGCACGGTTGCCAACCCGGTCGTCGCCGAGCTGCTCACGCTGGCCAACCGTTTCCGCGGCGGTGTGATCAAGGACGCCTTGGCCACGACGACGGCAGCCGCCATTGCTGACCGTCTGAGCTACGACACCGATCGCCTGCTCATCGTCGAGCCGATGGTCAAGATCTTCAAGAACGCCGCCCCGGTGAACGAGCCTCCCTCGGCTCGCGTCGCCGGTCTGCAGGCGAAGGTGGACTACGAGAAGGGCTTCTGGCACTCGCCGTCGAACAAGGTGATCGAGGGCATCATCGGCACGTCCCGTGTGATCGAGCACTCGTTCAACGACCCGGCCGTCGAGTCCCAGCTGCTCAACCGCAACGCCATCGCTTGCGTCGTTCGTGCATCGAATGGTGGCTACAAGCTGTGGGGTTCGCGCGTCCCGTCGTCCGACAGCCTCAAGCAGTTCTGGTCGGTTCGCCGTGCGCACGACACGATCATCGACTCGATCGAGCTGGCGGCTGAGCCCTTCATCGACCAGCCGTTCAGCCTGCAGTCCCTCGTCGACATCGCAGAGACGGTGAACTCCGCTCTCCGCCGTTGGCAGGGTCTTGGCGCCACCCTCGGCGGTCGCGTCTGGCTCGACTCCTCGCTCAACACGAAGGAGACCTGGGCGTCTGGCCACCTCTACATCAGCTACGACGCGGAGGCTCCGGCTCCGATCGAGCACATCACGTTCATGTTCAACCGGAACACGGGCTACTACGAGACCCTGGCGCAGAACGCAGTCCGCGAAATCGCTCGGCTCCAGAGCACCGCTCTGACCGCCTAATCCACAACCGATCGAATAGGAGAAAACTCCAATGCGGCACATTCTGCAGGGCTTCACCATGTACTTGGATGGGCTCGACTTCGGCATCGACACGGAAACGATCGAGCTGCCGTTCCCCGTTCCTGTGATGCAGGAATATCGCGGCGGCGGCATGGACCTCGCGGTCAGCCAGCCGATGTCGGCAATCGAAGCGCTCGCCATCAACGTCAAGATGGCGGGCCTCAACCCGGACATCATGGCGCGCATGGCGCTGGCTCCCGGTCAGGTCAACCGCCTGACTTTCCGGGCCGGTGTTCTCACGGAAGCGACTGGCTCGATCGCCTCCCACCTCTGCGTTGCCGAGGGCCGGATTAACGGCACCTCGCGCGACACCTGGTCCCGTGGTGAAAAGGCCGGCTTCGACTTCTCGATCTCCGGGATCATCTACATGCGCTACGAGGCCGATGCCCGGATCATCCACGAGCTGCAGGCCTGGCCTCCGAAGCGCGTGGTCAACGGCATCGACCAGCTTTCCTCTCTGAACGCAGCGCTCGGCTACTAAGCCGGGCGTCAACCACAAAACACAGGGGATAGAAAATGGATCACGTCGTAAAGGCGGTGCCAAGAGAGCAGCTCGAAGCGCACGAGCGCAAGAAGGCGGAGGAGGCGCGGCTCGCCGCTATCCTTCCTCCGCAGTTCGTCGACCAGGAGCGCAGCGTCACCATTCCGCTCAGCCACCCCGTCATCTACGACGGGAAGACGTACAGCGAGGTGACCATCACCCGGCCGACCCTCCGCCAGTGGCGGAAGTATATGCGCGATTGCGCGCAGGCGACGCTCGAGCATGGCGAAGATGGCGCGGATCTTGTCGACCCGCCGTACCTCGACATGCCGGCTGTCGTCTACAACGGTCTGGACTTCGCGGACGGCACGATTGTCGACGCAACGGTCAATGGTTTTTTCGGCGCGTCCTCGTCTCCAGAGGAGGGGACCGAGGACGAGACCAGTTCCTCCACATTGACGGCTGGCGAACTGTCGCCCTCGTAGTCATGACGGCCTCGCAGGGCGCTATCGGCCTAGCCGAGATCGAGGACATGACCTTCCACGAGCTGGTGGCCTGGTGGCTTGAAGTCCAGCAACTCCAAAGGATGTCCAAATGACCTCGCGCGTTGCTTCGCTGCGCCTGCAGCTCATCGATTCCGTCAGCGCTCCCTCGAAGAACGCGGCCGGCGCCCTCAAGGGCCTTGACGCTGTCATCAGCAAGCTGGGGAAGGGCGGTTCGCCCGAGGTTAAGCGCCTCGTCAAACAGCTCGAGTACCTCAAGAAGAAGTCCGGTGCGATCGACGACTTCACCGGTACCAGCAAGGGCCTCAAAGAGGTTGGGCTGGCACTGAAAGCTGCAAGGGCGGAGGTCACGAGACTCGAGACGGCCCTCAAGTCGACCACGAACCCGACGAAGAAACTGCAGCAGGATCTCCTCAAGGCGAAGGCGGCGGTCAAGAACGCGAACGACGCCTTCAACATGCAGAAGCAGTCGGTATCGGCTGCCGAGCGAGCGCTTCGGTCGTACAGCATCAACGGTGCGGCAAACATCGCTGGCTCGCAGCAGAAGATCCGCCAGCAGGTCGCCCAGACCATCCGGGAAATCCGGAGGCTCAATCAAGAGCAGAAGGTGGTGAACCCGCGCAGGTCCGCTGGTCCCTCCACGCCTTCTGGCGCGGTCAACGCTGGCTCTGGGCTCGGGACTGCGATTGGTGGCGGTCTGGTTGCCAACGAGGGGAAGAACCTCGCTCAGCGATCGTTCTTCGAGGCGGTCAACTTCAACGAGGCAGCGGCCTACCAGGCGGCTCTCGGTCGGCTGAACAAAAACGAGCGCTCCTCGCTTAACCGGCAGGCCGAGCAGATCGGTGGTGACACCCGATTCTCGAACGTTGACGTCGTCAGAGCGCAGACCTCAATTCTGCAGGGCGGTATCCGCGATACCAACGTCATCATGGATCTGACCGGCAAGGTCACCGACTACGCCCTCGCCATGGGGGTGACGCTCGAGGAGGCAGCGGAAACCGTCAAGGGCTCCGCACTGTCCAAGCGCGTCAACCTCAAGGATGCCGACGCGATCGGCAAGTTCGTCGACAACCTGGTCTGGATGGCGAAGAACGGCGGCATGTCCGATGAGGACGTTCGTCAGTTCATGAAGTTCGGCGGGGCATCCACCACGGGCGCAGGCCTGCCGGATGCGAACGCGGCAGCCATCGGCATGATCCTCCGGCGCTCCGGCGTCCGCGGTGACGAGGCGGGTGTTTTCGCTCGCTCGATGTCGGGCAAGCTGGTGGCCCCCACCAACAAGGGGCGCAATGCGCTCTACGCCATGGGCCTCGACTACAATGACTTCGTCTCTCAGGACGATGCCATGAACACGGTCGGCATCGGAAAGATGTTCCAGAACGAGTTCGGTAAATCGATCCCGGCAGATGTCATGGCTCAGATCCAGGACGTCCTCGACAACGGGACGTTCGTCGGCCAGGACGGCGAGGAATACTCCGTTGCATCAGACAGCGGGCAGTTCAACGAGGCGCTGAGCAACCTGCTCATTCCTCTGCTCGAGAAAGATGGGAAGGTCTCCGGTCTCGATCGGAAAGCACTCTCGAAATCCCTCGGCGACTTCTGGAAGAACTCGGTCGACAGCGTCGATACCCTCGGCCTGTTCGACGCGATCATGAAGTCCAACCCGTCGCTTGCTCAGCTCAATGCCTTCTTCACCGAGAGGCAGGGCGGTCGCGCCAACATGATCGCCCAGCAGTACGGCCTGTATCAGGAGATGGTGAACCTGATGAACAATACCCCGCGCGGGATTGCGAAGCAGATCGGCACCGACGCTAACTCCGAACTCTACGGCGACTGGACCAAGCTGGTCGGTACGTTCGAAACCACGCTGACCCGCATTGGTCAGGACTTCGAGAGCATGACCCGTCCGGTGATCAACTTCACCAACGACGTGCTCGACGGGTTCCTGAGCCTCGAGCAGTCCACTCGACAGCTCATCGTCGCGTTCGCTGCGGCTGCGGCAACCTTCGCAGGTTTCGCAGCAGCACGGGGTCTCGCGGGCTTGTTCGGAGGTAGGGCCGGGGGCGGTGGTGCTGCCGGCGGCGGTCCCGCTGCTGCTGCCGGTGGTGGAGGCAAGGGTGGCCTGTTTGGGATGCGCGGGCTTGGTTGGCTCGGGCGAGCGATCGGAGCCTACTCGGCCTACGAGCTGGTCAACAACATCCCGTCGGACCCGAAGGAACTCCAGAAGTTCATGGACGACAACGCCGCAAGCTGGCGTGAGAAGAACTCCTGGATGGATAAGAACGTCGGGTCGCCCCGCAGCTGGTTGGGGCTCGACGGCCAGCCGGCGCCAACCACCGCGCCTCCTAACGCTTACGCTGCGTTCGCCATGTCGAATGCAACGGCAGCGCGGGCCGCTGGATTTGGAGGGACGACCGACACCCTTCCCGGCAAGACTGCGGACGATCTCGCAATCAACGCTCCTGTGTCTGCACCTGTGAGCATCCAGCTCAACGGGGTGGGTATGGACGCGATGATGGAGCTGATCCGCCAGACCACGGTCCAGGCATTCAACGAGATGGCTGGAAAGCTGCAAGGCGCCCTGTCGCAGCAGCTCAATCGCTCCTCCCAGACGAACTTTGGAGGAGTGAAACCCTACGGAGATTGATCATGCTCATGGCCTTTGGACCGTTTCGGTTCACGGTACCGACTTACTCGGTCGAGACGCTGCGCCGCTCAGTGCAGCCCCGCGTCGAAGCCCAGCCGGTGATTGGCGCTCTGCCGTCGCTTCACCGCCTGGGGCCGGCCAATGAGCAGATCACTCTCAGTTCAACCTTCTACCCGCATCATCTGAACGGCCGAGGGCTGGCTCAGCTGAGCGGGCTCCGGCAGGCGGTGAACGCGCTGCAGCCAATGATGTTAACCCACATCGACGGCTCGCGGCCCAACGTCTTCGGGCTCTGGATTGCTACCGGGCTGGAAGACGAAGGAACGCTGTTCGACGCCTCCGGCAAGCCGAGCCAGGTGACCACGACCTTGACGCTCCTGCAGCACGGCGGCGGGGCTGCGAGCGCGCGTTCAATCGCAATGGGCGTGGTCGCCGGCTCGCTTGGGATCGGCGCATCAATCGGCGCGGGCGGAATCGACATCAACGCCGGCATCAGCTTCGGCGGGGTCAACGTCAACGCCGGGTTCAAGATAGGTTTCTGATGCCCCAGGTAGTCTTCTCCATCTCTGCCGGTGGCGTCGACGTCACCGAGAACCTCCGGAACATCCTGATCTCGATGACTGTCACGGACTCCGAAGGTCTGGAGGCGGACACGCTCAACCTCGTCATCGACGACGTGGATGGGTCGGTGGAGCCTCCCACCCGGGGCGTCATCCTCAATGCCCGAGGCGGCTACGCCGGGATGATCCGAGACTTCGGCCTCTTCTCTGTCGACAGCGTCGGCTACACCGGCTGGCCCCAGCAGATCACCATTAGCGCGCAGTCGCTCGCAGCGAAGGAACTGGCAAAGCAGAAGGAACCGAAGTCGTTCCCTAAGAAGGACTTCCCCACCTACGGGGATGTTTTTAAGGCAGTCGCCAAGGCTGTCTCGCTGCCAGTCGTCATGGCTGCCCGTATCGCGCAGGTGCCCAACCACTTCGAGGCGCAGGCCGAGGAGAGTGCGATGGAGTTCCTGACGCGCATCGGGGAGACCCTCAATGCCTCGGTCACGATCAAGTCAGGCCGGATCGTTGTGATGGACAAGGGCTCCGGCGTTGGTGCTGGCGGCTCCGTGCTGGAGACCATCAAGGTGCGCCGGCCCGGCAATCTTCTCAGCTACAGCGTCGGCGAGAAGGATGAGCCTCGCTACGGTGAGGTCGAGACAACGACCTACGACCGGACCAAGAACGAGCGAAAGTCTGTCATCGCAACCACTGGCCTCGAAGGGCCGACGTTCCGAGTCCGCGCACCGTTCCAGACCGAGGAGGACGCCAAGCGCGCCGCCGAGGCGAAGACCAAGGAGCTGATCCGGGCGCAGGCAGACGCGAGCTTCACGATCGATGGAGATCCCTTCGCCCAGGCCGAGGCCTTCGCTGATGTGCGAGGCGTTCGCAGCCGGGTCGACGGACTTTGGAAGGTCAAGACCGCCACCCACAATTTCTCAGGCTCCGCCGCTTACACGACGGACTTGCAGTGCGAGGTTCCCTCTCCATGAGCAGCCGATACATCACCCTCGCGGATGGCGCGCTGGCCTACGTAACGGAAGACGGGGACGCGGTCGACCAGATCGCCCGCCGATACTACGGCGAGCACCAAGACAAGACCGAGCTCCTCTACGGCGCGAACCGCGGGCTTGCCGATCAGCCCATCCATCTGCCGGCAGGCCTCGTCATAAGGCTTCCCGCCGTCACACAGGAACAAACCCCGACGTCGTTCAAGCGCCTCTGGGATTGACCGCCGCAGCCCTTGGCCCAGCGGGGCAGGGCGCATCCAACCTTCAACAATCCGATAGCCCGCCGGTCGCGGGGAGGAGAAGTCATGAACTTCATAGGCACTGGCATATCCCTCTCTGGGATTGACTTCGCTCGAGCTGCTCTCGCGCTCGGTTGCGATATCGAGGTGATCAAAGCGGTCACCGTGGTCGAGGCTCGAGGTGAAGGCTTCGATGCCAAGCGCCGGCCCATCATCCTGTTCGAGCCCCACGTCTTCTATCGGAACCTGCCGAAGGCAAAGCGCACGGTGGCAGTGAAGCAGGGCCTCGCCTACGCGAAATGGCGCAAGGGCAACTATCCGGCCACACAAGACGGGCGCTACGACCAGCTCGAGCGCGCCATGCGCATCGATCGCGATGCTGCGCTCATGGCCTGCTCGTGGGGCATCGGCCAAGTCCTCGGTGAAAACTGGAAGCTCTGCGGATTCACCTCTGTCGAATCCTTGGTGCGCAAGTGCGTCGAGGGCGAGGGTGGCCAGCTCGATGTGATGGTCGCCTTCATCAAGGGGAAGGGCCTAGCGAAACATCTGGTTGCCAAGAACTGGGCAGCCTTCGCATTCGGCTACAACGGCAAGCTCTACGCTGAGAACGCCTACGACAAGAAGTTGGCAACCGCCTACAGCCGGATCACTGCTGGCAAGTCTACCGCCTACGACGCTCTGTCCGACGGTCTCCTCTCGGTCGGCGACAAGGGCCCGATCGTCAGGGCGCTGCAAGTCGCTCTCGGCATCCACGCCGATGGAGACTTCGGCAACCTCACCAAGCAGGCAGTCGAGTCCTTCCAGGCCAAGAGCGGCCTGGTCGTCGACGGCAAGGTCGGCAAGGAGACCGGGCGCAAGCTTGGCCTCGCCTTCTGGGACGAACCGGCGAAGGTGGAGGCCATCAAGCCTCCGGAGGCAGCACCCGCTCCCCGTCCTGTGCCGACACCTGCGCCAGCACCGGTACCACCTCCACCGGTCCCGCCTGCAAAGCCGATCGGTAACGGGACCGCTACCGCCATCGCCATCGGATTCGGAGCTGCAGCAGCAGCCGCCGCAAACTGGTGGACCGACTTCACCACTTGGATCGGAGGGTTTCTCCCGTGAGCGTACACGCCCGCATCA
The DNA here is from genome assembly GCA_027489295.1 of Sphingomonadales bacterium. Next base: position 20,084 of record JAIYAA010000107.1, read on the forward strand.
TCCTCTTCATGGTCGCCGGCTGGCTCTACGGCTCCGGTTGGATCTCGGAAGAGGTCAAGAACATGCTGACCACTGACCCAGAGGTGGCCACGGCATTTCAGGTCGCCCTTGCGGCGGTCGTTGCCGCCGCCGGCTACGTCTGGCGCTGGATCGCCAAGCGACTGGGTTGGTCAACCTAACCCGCCGCCCAGAACCAAGCCTCTTCAAAGACAGGACCGACCGAGATGACTACTCAGCTCTCCACCCGCCTTCGCAATGCCATGGCCAACCAGATCGAGGCCATCATCGGCGCATCGCCACGGCTTCGCATCCTTTCCGGTTCTCCGCCGGCCAACCCTGCCGCCGCTCAGACCGGTACCCTGCTTGCGGACATTGCGCTGCCGAGCGACTGGCTCACTGCCGCTGCCAATGGCGCGGTCGCAATGGTCGGCACCTGGCAAGACCCGGCGGCTGACGCCTCAGGCTATGCCACCTACTTCCGGATCCTCGATAACTCGCTCGCGAACGTCGACTATCAGGGCTTGTGTTCGCAGACTTGGGCGGGTTCGACGGCCTATGTCGTCGGCCAGCAGGTCAACAACGGTGGCAATGTCTACCGCTGTACGACCGCAGGCACGTCGGCCGCTTCGGGCGGGCCGGCCGGAACCGGTACCGGGATCAGCGATGGCACTGCCGTCTGGGCATACGTCGGCACCGTCGGGATGGTCCTCGACAACACCAACATCGCGGCAGGCCAGCAGGTGACGGTCAACTCCTTCTCGTACACCCGCGGGAACGCATAATCATTCGGGGCGGTTTCGATGGCTATTACATTCGTCGGAGCCGCCACCGGGGTGACATCAGCATCCATGCCCCCTCATGAGGTGGGCGACCTCATTGTGGTCTTCGCCTTCCGTGACGGAAACACCGCGGTGCCCAGCGCGCCGGCCAGTTTCTTCATAATTCACGGCAACGGTACGAACACCTGCTCCTCGCGCACCGGCTACAAAGTCGCGACGTCCACCGCGGAAACGGTTGGAACCTGGACGAACGCCACAAGCCTGATCGTGATGGTGTTCCGAGGGGTCGACCAGGCTGACCCAATCGGGGCGTCCAATCTTGGCGGTGGTTCATCTACGACCATCCGCCATTTCGGCCTCGCGATGGAGGTCACAGACGGTAGCAGCGCAATCGTGTCCTGTGCGGGCCACCGTTCCGCCAACGTCTCGATCACGAACCTTCCCAACGGCATGACGCTGGCAGCCAGCGTATCTGATGCCACGGACGAAGCTGCGGCCTTCTATCTCCTTGGAGCTGCCTCGTTTACGACACGCGATGTCAGCGTGGGGGGCACGGCGTCAGGCTGGCGCTCTAGCACGATTGAACTTCGGGCAGCAGCCGAGCCGGGCGGTCCTGCAAATGGCGACTACGACGTCACCGATGGAGAGGACGAAACTACTTCGACGGTTGCGGTTCTTGCATCTGCTGCGGTCGAAGTCGTCGACAGTGAAGACTTAGGCACTGCTGCTGCCGGTGAGAACCCGCCTCCCATCTATGCCGAAATCGCGGTCACCGACCAGCGTGACACGTCGAGCTCCACCTCGCTAATCGCGATCCGAGCAAATTCGTCAGTCGCAGACCAGAACGACTCTACCAGCGCAAATGGCTGGGTTCGGATCTCCGGCGCGGTGTCATCTGCCAACGTGGTGGATACGACAAGCTCGACCGGCGCGGTCAGAGTGAGCGTGGCGAGCTCGATCGCAGACGCTCAGGACGCGACTGCCTCGGCCTCTGCGCCTCGCGTATCTGCCTCGGTAGCTGTGATCGATGGGGGCGACCAGACCTCGAGCCTGGCAAAGATCTCGGTGGCAGCCACGCTCGCTGTTGCGGATGCCGAGGATGCGACTGTCTCATCCACCGAGGTGGTCTCAGTCGTCCGGATGGGCATCGTTGCGGTGAACGACGGAAACGACGTCGCTGGGTCTGACGCGAGTACACCTGTCGGAGCCGCCGTCGCTGTTGTCGATAACCCAGACCAGACCGTGGCAATGTCACGGATCAGGATCGGTGCGCAACACGCGGTCGACGATGCCGGCGACAGCTCCGGCGCACTGGCTCGGGTTCGGTCCAGCGGTGCGGCAAGCTACCAAGACGATGAGGACTCGGCCGGATCTTCCGCAGAGCTTGTCATCGGGATCTATGCGGCCATCATCGATGGGCAGGATGCGGGAGGGGCGGCGGCGTCAGCGCTGATCGTTTCCTCGATCTCCGCAGCCGACACTGCCGACCATGGGCAGGCCATTGGTGGCGTTCTCGTGGTCGGTGGCTACGAGTGGGCGGACGACGCTGACGGCGCGCTGTTGGCCGTCTCTGCGCCAAGCGTTGGCGTGGTCAACTTCGCCGATGAGCCCGATATCGGTGAGAGCGAGTCACGCTCCGACATCAAAGCTCGCTCCCAGATCGTTGACGGCAACGACGTCGGCGAAGCCTACGGCACGGCGTTCTTCATCCCCATCTTCGCCGGCATCTACGCCGACGACGAGGAGGATCAGGGGCAGGGTTATGCCTCGGCAATCTTGGCAGCAAGCGTCGAGGTGCTCGACAGCCTGGACGGCACAGTCTCCATCGCCACCGGGCTCAAGCGCCGAAAGATCAAGATCAGGGCCCTGTTCCCATCTGCCATTCAGCTTGACGCAAGGGTTCCGGAGCGGGAGCGGCTCGCCATAACCCTGGCCGCACCTCTCCAACTCACGGCGAGGGTCGGCCCGACGCCGAAACTGACATTGACCATGCCCCCGCCGGCCAGCCTCCGAGCTGTCGTCGGTGACGGCTGACGACTTAACGCGGAGTGACTTATGCGCACCAAGATCGAGATCATCCAGGGCGACACGTTCGAGGCCGATGTGACTGTCGTCAACCAGCAGGACGCCCCGGTCTCGCTCGAGGGCGCGACGATCCTTTGGAGGATCGCAACCAAGTCCGTCCCTCGTCAGGTCGTGGTCACAAAGACTGAGGTCGACCCCGCCATCAATTTCACCGATCGAGCCGCAGGGGAGTTTTCCTTGCGGCTCGATGAGACCGAGACGGATGAGCTGGAGGAAGGGGAATACTTCCACACCATCAGGGTCAAGCTCGCAAACGGCGCGAGGAAGACCGTCGTCAGAGAATACATCTCGGTCAGCGCGAGCATGTGACCGAGAGAGGAAACCGGCTGCCTGGCGGCGGTCAATGAAACCCTGAGACCAGGCGGCGGGAATGAGCGACAGCACGGAGTTTAAGTTAGGCGAAATGTCTGGGCAGATTGCAGCTCTGATCGACAGTGTAAAAGAGCTGGCAAGGAAGTCCGAAGAGGGAAGAGCCCGGACTTACAAGGAGCTGGAGCAGCTCCGGCTGGAGAACACTGAGATCAAGAACGACATCAAGGAGCTGCGCAAGGCTCTCGATGATGAAACCAAGGGCCTGCGCGCGGATCTCCTCGCACATGAGCCTACCATCCAAAACATCAACAAGTGGCGAGAGAGATTCAACGGGATCGTTATGGCGGTCGCGGTGATGGGCTCGATCGTCGGAGCTATCTTCGGGGCTATCTTCGCCCTCGCATCCAAGTGGCTCGCCGCGAAACTCGGCATCTGAACACAGTCAATTCCTATCCCCTGTCCATCCTCGCAGATGGCAGCTTGCCCCGGCGCTTCGGCGTCGGGGTCTTTTTGCGTTTTTCCCCTACGGTTTTTTCTGCCGGCCGAGGACCGATGGCCCCTCGTAGCGCAGCCCGCAACGAATGCCGTTCGGGGTCGGAGCGAGATTGAGATAGCAACCCAGACCAGCGGCGATCGTGGTCAGCAAGTCTGGCAGCGCCACCTCTGTACCAGCCCGCTCGATGATGGCGTTGCCGTCGTAGCGTCGCTGGATCTTGCATCGCTCGCAGCCGACATAGACCTTCTTGCCGGCGAACGCCCCGGTCAAATAGGCGCCTTCATACTTCGGCATCGCGTCCTCCAGCGCGCTTGATCCACTCCCAACCGGCATAGCGGTCCCCGGTACCGCGGATGTGCGAGTAACGCTTGAGGGAGTTCCAGGAGCGATGGCCCGAGACCGCCGCGACGTGCGGGATGGTATTGCCCATCTCGAAGAGGCGGCTCACCCCCTCGTGTCGAAGGTCATGGAAATGGAGATCCTCGATCCCGAGGAACTGGCAGGCACGGGTGAAGTTCGCTCCGATCGCGTCGGTGGAATAGGGAAAGATCTCCGGCCTGGTCTTCGGCATCGATCGGATGATCTGCAGCGCAGGCTCGGGCAGGTCGCACCACACATGGTTCCCGATTTTTTCGCCTGGGTTCTTCATGTCGCGCACGAGGACTCGAGAGTGGTCCTCTTCGAGGTCCGCCCACTGAATGCGGGTGATCTCTTCCAGCCGGCGCGTGGAGAACAGTGCGAAGACCACGACCTTCGTCATGGGAAGCATCTGGGGGACGCGCTTGCGCCTCTCTTCGAAGTGGGTCAGCAGGCGATCGAGCTCGTCCAGGGTAGGGCGGCGGTCCCGGCTGGCGGACTTCCTGACAGCGCCCATCTTCTTCGCGACCAAGCGCGCGTCGCTCATCGCCTCGGCGTCGAGGGGGATGTTCCAAGCTGGCCTTGCAATGGTGAAGATCGCGGCGAGGTGAGAGAGGTAGTTGTTAACCGTCTGGGGCTTCTTGTCCTTGCCCAGCTCTTTCGCAAGGTCGTAGATGTGGGCGCTCGTAATCTGGTCGCATGCCATCTGCGCAATCGAGTAGTCTTTGAGCGATCGGAGAACCTGGGCCTTGGTGCGACCGATCGCTTCCCCAGCATCCTCGATGTAGACATCGATCGCGTCTGACAGGGTTGTCGCCTTTTCCTTTGCCTTGACGGCCTCGATGCCTCCCGGGGCCTTTAGCTCCTTCTCCAGCTTGGCAATCCATGCAGTCGCAGCCTTGCGCCGGTCGAAGGTCTCGGATGCCGAGTACAAAACCTGGCCACTTTTTTTGACTCTGACCTGCGCCAGATATGCGGTACTACCGTCCGCGCGCTTTCGTTCTACGATCGTACCCATGAGCTTTCCGGTGCAACATCAATTCATTTCGGATCAACATTTGTTGCACCAGTTTTCGAAAACGGTCAAGAACGAGCCAAAACAAGAGACAATCGACGGACAGCCCACATGACCGCAGCCCCTGAAAATGCAGAACTTTCTTGGAAACCCGGGGAAAAGGTTTTTGCCATTGCACCTATGATCGATTGGACGGTCACTCAATGAAAAAGCCCGCGTTTGCGGGCTTTCTGGTCTCTTGGGTGTTGCATGTTGCACCACTTGTTGCACTTTTGCTCACCTCCTGCGGTCCATTCGGTGGAGCTTCCTGAACTCCTCGACCGCTTCATCCCGCCTTGCATCGAGATAGTTGGCCAGATCGGTTAGGTGGATTCCCTTTGCGGATTTCTGGCTTGTCTCTAATCGAACGAGCGGAATGGCAATCTCCCCCGCATCGACTTTCCGAATGAATTTCTGGGGCGTCAGGTGGTTGAAATAATCCCGGCACACGTCGTCCACCGGGATGATTGCCTTGCCCTCGTACTGGGCCATGAGGAGGAAAGCCGTGTTCATGCGTTCCCCCTCGTGGGGTAGGTGAAGGCCTCGTAGGCTGCGAAGTTCTCCACCCTGCTCATGGCGGAAGCTAGGTCGAAGTGAGGGCCGAGGCGGGTGATCTGGGTCATCGCATAGTAGGCCCCGCCGTAGAAGGTGACCGTCCCCAGCCGCACACCGTTCTGCTCGAGGTGCCTCGAAACCTTGGTGCAGGTCTCGTCGTCGCACTCGCAGCGTTTGAACTCGGTCCACTGGGCGATGTTCATTTCGCCTCCCGGAGCTTTGCCATGACGTCGTCTGGAACGACCGCTGGGATCGACCAGACAATGACGCACCGATTGTTCTGCGGCTCATCGACATACTCGCCGATGATCCAGCTCGGCTCCTTACAGGCTGGGTCATGGATGCCGTCGTGCCGGCGCCACCGCTTGCCAGGTACGACGCCTGTCGGGTTCGAGACGCTGTATTCGGGCAGAGCCCAGAACTCGTCGCGGGTGAGATGAAGCCCCTCCATCGGAGGGGCCTTGGCTCGGCAGTCGCGGTGCTCGGCGCAGATATCTTTGACGATCTTTGCGTGGGTATTGTTGCCGTAGTCGGTGTGGCCGCACTGCCGGCAGGCATAGACCGGGACTGAGCATGCAGCGTCCGGGTGGCAGCCGCAGTTCGCCCCGCCTGTGATGGTCATGATGTGACCGAGGGGGCAGTAGTTCATCGGCGGAACCCCCAGACGATGCTGACCGTGAGCCAGATGGCGAGGCAGACGACGATGAACAGCCAGCGGATGACGACCGAGCTCATGTCCTTCTGAGCGGGAGGCGGCGTAGGCGCGGTGGGTTTTGCCTCCTTCCCCTCGAGTCCACGCCGCATGTCGCGTATCAGGTCATCGATCATCATGGGCGAGAGGCCGGAATACTTGCGCACGTCGTCGACGGTCATGGCGATGAGGCCGTCGGCCGAGACGCGAGCCAGCCTGTCCAGATCCACGGCGAAGCGGATCGAGGCCAGAACGGGGTGCAGGTAACCAAATCGCAGGCCCCGGCTTGCCTCCTGCAGCAGCGCTTCAATCTCTTGCTTCCTCGATCGGTAACGAAGGAGGAAGGGTTCTAGTTCGTGAATGACGGCGCCGGCATTGACGCGGGTGGTGGGTTCGTGGCGAGCGCTGGTCATCTCTTTGGAACCTCCAGCCCATGCTGGTTGATCAACTCAGCGAGGCGCCGGGCGATAGCGCCCGACTCCTCCTTGGTGATGCCGTCGGTGGTCCCGATCAGCATGATCTGAAACTTGGCCCGGCCGTTCTGGTCCAGCAGGGAGACGCCCCCGCCGACCACGCTCGAGTAGGGGATGAGGCGAGCATCGAGTTTCATCTCGCGTTCCTCGCCAGCCTGTAGGCCTCGGTGGCGACCGCCATCGCGGCATCGGCAACCATCGAGACGAAGCTCTCCTTGCCGTGCTCGCCAAGCACGTCGTCATAGAACGAGGGATTGGCTGCCAGGCCGGACACCGCGCTGCAGAGCAGGGCGTCGAAGAGGGTCATGTCGTCGGCCGGTATCTGCGGACCCTTGTCGTCGTAGCGGTAGATGACGAGGTAGTCGCCCTGATCGTCAAACGAGGTGTGGCTGAATCGCCAGTTGTGGCCCTCGAAGGGGAATGTGACATCTCGCTGCGGCGTCATGAGCGGAGCGCCGATCTTGTAGTGCGCGTCGCTGTTCTTGTAGATCTTATGAGTGATCGTCCCCATTGGACTTGGTCTCCTTTTTGCGCCGTTGAAACGGGCGGCTAGGCCACTTCGTTTTCTTGCGCGGGTTCACCGGTTCGCTTTCGCCTGGCTCGGTTTTCGCCAGCATTCTGCGCCTCGCCTCTTCCTCCGCCTTGGTCAGGCGCCTGACCTTTGCGATGGCGTGGATGTCGGACCCGGCTGTCGTGATCCTCTTCTCTCCACCTCGTCCGAATGTCTTCGTCTTGTGGTCGGTGATCATGAGGATCTGGATGTGGGCCGGGTCGTTCGCGGGTGGGATGGTGTCCTGCTTGACGGGATCCCAGTCGCGGAGAGCGAGAGGAGGTGAGTGGTCCCAGTTCACCTCCTCGATGGTCAGCCCGAGCTTGCGCAAGGCAACTTCGAGCTTGACCGAGAGGGGAATAGCCTTCCGCCGATCAGGCTTTTCCGCCATTGAGCGCCTCGAGGATCAGGTCGGCCGCATGGTCGGTGATGCAGAGGCAGAGCACTCCTTCATCGTTGCCGTCTCGGATGCGCTGTGCATCCACCCATGCCTCAGTGATGTAGATCTGCGGGGGCTCGTCACCATCTACGCATTCAACGGTAGTCTTTTTGTATTCGGTCTTCATTTTGTATTGTCCTTAGTCCCAATAAGGTTCAGCGCCCGAAAAATTCTTAACTGTTCGTCAGCCTCCATCCGCGATTTCCGCAGACCCGTCGGCCGGGTCGCGTCAGAAAATCCCGTTACGACTTTGGCGTTTAAAGCGCAGCCAATATCTGCAGGTATGGTGAACTTCCGGGCCGAAGTCCTTGCCGAGGATCCACTCAAGCAGGCCTTCGTCCAACTCACTGTAAAGCTTACCTTTATGGTCTTTCGTGAAGTTCAGCGTCTTGAGCAGCGGTAACTCTTTTGTGAGAGCCACGAGGTCTAGCGGTGATCGCTCAAGTAGCAGGCGTGTCAGGAGGTAGGAGGTGACGTAGGTGTCAGGGCCGGCCCGGTGTGGAGGCATCGCGCGGGCCGGTTCTGCAAGCTCTTCGTCGATTCCGAGCCAGTATCGGAGGAACTGATTTCCGTAACTGGGAGCGTCTTGAAATACGTGCTGGGAGCACCTCATGGTGCAGATCCAGGGGAACTGCCCTCCACCAAAAAAAGTCTGCTCGAAGGGCGCGTTGTGGGCGACGAAGATGTCCCCGGGCTCCATCCCCTTCATGAGGGTTTGGCATGCTTGCATGTAGTTCATGGCGCCAGCGACGTCCTTGTCGCTGATGTGGTGGACTGCCCGGCCCTGGGGCGGGATCGGGAAGCCCGGGTTCACGAAGGCGGCATAGGTGTCGCCAATTTCAAGCTGGTCGGTGACGTCCGTGTATCCGATTTCGACGACTCCGACCCGCTCACCACTCTCCTTCGCTTCGACGCGGTCAGTGGTCTCGAGGTCTATGACCCTGAATTTCATCCTGTGAGGTTCCTTATGAGCAGCAGCCCGATAACGATCATGGCTGCGAAAGCGATCTTCATTCCGATGTCTGCGATGCGGTAGATGGTTTTCATGGCGGAGCTCCTGCCTTGAAGATGAGGGTTGCTCCTATGGTGTAGACGAGGAACGCCGCTACCATCAAGAGAGCCCCGGGCTTCATCCGGACCTCTGCCACACTGAGGCCGAACAAGGCCAAGCCACCGATCTGCATCACAATTCCTGGGACGAGGAGCCAGCTCATGGGCGCGGCTCCGGTGTCTGCGCGCCCTGCGAGATCCCATGCGCCATGGCATTGGCCAGGAAGTCCTCCTTCCGTTTGGCCAAAGCCTTTTCCGCATGGTCGACCAGCCAGCGGAGCACGGCGGGCTTCGACACGAACTCGTGCCATGCTTGCTCGACGGTCTCTCGGATTTGCCAGTCAGGATGCTCGATCGAGACACCCATGCGGTACTGTCCGCCTTCGCTCTCGAATCGCTTGAGGATCTCGACGCGCTGCTCGGCTTTCTGCAGGTCATTGAGGAGGGCCTGCATCTCCTGGATCATCGAAGTCATTGGGTTTCCTTGGCTGCATAATTGCGGCGGGTGGTGGAGCGCCCCGGTGAGGGCGCCCCGGGGTTTTCACTTGATGGGCAGGAAGGGCAGGGTCGCGTTGGGGACCATGGTGGCCGGGAGCTGGCCATTCCACTTTTCTGCGATCGTCAGCTCGACGAGTCCGGTGCTTTCGCGGACGGCCTGACCGCGAGCGCGGATGGCCGCAGCTTCCGCCTCACCGGCCAGCTTGGTGGCCTTCGCTGCGGACTCGGCATTTACGAGCACGGCATAGGCTTCTGCATCGGCGCGGGCCTTCTGGCTGTCGGCGGTCGCCTTGGCCTGGGTCACGGTGATTTCGGCCTGCACCTTTTCACGCTGGGCATTCTGCTGGAGGCGCTGCACTTCAACCTCTGCCTTCATGCGCTCCTCGATCGACCGTTCGTAGGCGTCGGAGAAGTCGATGTTCTCGACCTGCACTGACACCACGTTGACCGGTCCCTTAATGGCCTTGGTGATTGCGGCAGACACGTCAGCAGAAAGGCGGGCGCGCTCCTGGACTGCAGCAATGGCATTGAACTGGCCGAAGACGATCTCGAGTGGCTCGCTGATGTTGCGATCGATGAGGCGGGCTTCCATGTTCTCGACCGAGCCATACGAGGAGTAGAGCTCGACCACGCTGCCGGGCGGCACAGCATAGGTGACCGAGATGGTCAGGGCTGCCGTCTGCTGGTCGCGCGAGTAGGCCGGTACATTCTCGTAGCGGCGGGTGACCTGCTGGACTGTGATGGGGCGGACGGCTCCGAAGAACGGATTCTGAAAGCCGCGGCCGGGTTCGGCCACGCCGACGACAGCGCCGTTATAGAGCAGGACGCCGCGCTCGCCTTCGTCAATGGTGTAGGTGCCGAACCACCAGAGGATGAGGAGAGCGACGCCTCCGACGACTGCGAGCGGTCCTGCGATGATTGAAAAAATGCGCATGTTGGTTTCCATAGTTGGAGGGTTGGTTTCAGGGGTACTTGCCTACGTTGAGCTTCTCGACTCCGAGCAGCTCCTTCGTCTTGTGAACGAACATCGCGTGTTCACCCGCCCACGGCAGGGCTGCGGCATCCCGAAGGATTGCCCAGTCGGTCACGTCGATCATCGTTTTCAGGAAGGGATGCAGGTATTCCGGAAGCTTTGGCTTCCACAGTTCCGGCATCCCCTTGAGTACGCCGCGCCGGCCGGGAGCGTCGAGCTTCTGGTCGAGGGCGATCTTGAGAACCTTCTCGGCGGCTTCCTTGAGGGAGTCGGCGTCGCCGGGGAGGAGGTCGAGGTCCGTAGGGAACTCCGGTGGCTTCTCCGGTAGTTCCTTCTTGGGTGGAGCGGCCTTCTCTGCCGTAGCCGTGGCCGTCTGCTGCGCTTGCGAGGTCTGGGCGGCATCAACCACCGTCCCGTCGATCGTCGCGCCAGAGAAGGGGTCTACGCGCTCGGCTTTCGGCTTCTCCTGGAAGTCGAACATCGCATCCTGACGCTCGATCAGCGCGCGGATCTTGTCGTTGTTGATCGAGATGTACTTCGCGCCGCGCCGGAGCACGGCTTTCTTGCACATCTCCTCGAACCAGTGCTTCCAGGCCGGGCTGTCCGGTGCCTTGGAGGCTGCGCGAACCCGGTCGAACTCGTCTCGAGACATCTTCTCGAAGTGCATCAGGCGCTTGTGCTCGTCGCGGAAGATGACGTAGCCGCCCACAACAGCGCCCCGTTCGGTCGTGAAGGGCGGGGCCTGGTGGAAGAGGCTGTCCGGGTCGGCCTCGTTCACGCTGAACTGGTCTTTCTCGTAGACGAGGTTGCAGATGATCTGGAAGACGCCGCCCAGCTCCTTCATGCGCTTGATGATGCCGTAGACCATCGGCTGGTAGTTCGCGATGAACTCCTTGGCCTTGCTGTCGTAGTAGGGCAGCAGCACGGCTTCCTTGCTGTCGGGCACGAGCCCGTCAACCGCACACTTGGAGATCTCGCGGCGCAGCGACTCCGGTGTGCATTTGAGGATGTCCGGGTTCTGCTGAACCGCGATGGAGAAGGTCGACTTGAGGCGGTCGAAGGACTGCCCAGTCTCGGCCACGATGGGGAGCAGGTCCGATCGGAACTGCTCGAACATCGAGGCGGCGTTAACGGTTAGCTGGTTGCTCACAGAGAACTCCTCGGTTGTAGGATGGCAAGGCAGACTGATTGAGGCGGAGGGGCACCTTGGGTGGGTCCGACCACAATTCGGTGGGGCCGAACCGCGAAACGAACTCGCGGTACCGCTCCAAGGCATCGGCCACGATCGTGCGACCGTGGTCGAACATCGGGTCGAGGGTGTCGACCGAAATGATGACGGGGATCATGCCGGCGTCGCGCCGGATGAAGATCCAGACCCAGTCCATGTCCTGGGCTGAAAGGAATGCCTTGACCGTTTCGATGGCCGCGTCGTCGCCGCCATAGATGCAGCCTGCGTCCGCGAGTTGGCGGGCGGACTTGATCTGGTCGAGGTAGTAGGCGCCCTGCACGTCGTAGCACTCGCCGTAGATCTTGTGCGTGGCAGCCGCCTCGTTGTCTCCCTCCCGAAACGTCGTGAAATGTTTCAGGTCGATCGACAGGGACTTCGTGCGAGCGCCGGCCGGGGGCAGGGCGTAGTCGATGCGGCCCTTGCGGCGGATGCCGTTCTCGTCGGTCATGAAGATCGAGAGTTCGGATGCGCCTGACGTCAGAGTCCCGGCCTGCATGACGCTGGAAAGGATCGGGTCGCGCGCCATGATGGTCACGGCGTCCTCGATCTCCTGCATCTGGCGATCGGTCAGATCCTCGTGGCCCTGATGCTCGGCATACCAGTCGCGCAGGATGTCATCGAAGAAAGGTGGGCAGCCGTCGAGATCCCTGGCACGAGCCATCAGCTCGCCCTTGTTGCCGGTGAGCTTCTGGCCGTTCTCCTTCAAGAAATCCTTGATCTGGTCGGTCGTGTTGAGCGCATGCGGGTAGTCCGCCGGAGTCGGAGGCTTCGCATAGCGACGCTCGAACTCCTCCTTGCCCTCCAGGATCCGGCAATGGAATGCGCGGCCCCAGATGAAGTGCTCGGGCGTGACCTCTTTGCGGGGGCGGAGACGGTCGTACTGCCACTTCGGCGGGTTCTTCGCCAGTTGCTTGATCGAGGTGGAGCCCAGAGCAGTGTCAGCGTGGTAGACGTCCTCGGGCAGGCCGATGTAGACGCCGTCGGGCAGCTGGTAGGTGCCGTCGGCTTGCTTGAACATATCGTAGACGAGAGACATTAGCCTTCCACCTCCGACTCGAGGCGCAGGTCGCCGGCTAGGCATGTCCTCATCTTGCCACCAAGTTCGACCCACGCATGCTCCCCGAATACCGATCGCACGATGCCGGTGCCGACGAACTCGGTGCTGACCACCTTGTCGTCAGGGTTGAAGCGCGGGACGATGAGCTGCAGTCGAGCAGCCTCGACGAAGAGCGCGGCGTAGGTGCCCTCGATTTGAAGCTGCACCATGGGCTGCTCTGCCTCGTTGCCAGCTGAAACGCGCTGGTCTGCTGCTACTGTCGCGATGAGGTTGACGACGTCGCCTTTGCGGAAGAGCCGGGTCATGCTGCACCTGCCTTGTCTCCCCAGGAGACCTCGAGCCAAACGTCGACGAATTGACGTTCCTCGCTGCCGATGTTCGCCGAGAAACCAAGCTCGCGCAGCTGGCCGATGATGGCCTTGCCAGCGGAGGGCCACTGCTGCGGGGCGCAGTAGTATTCGGTGCCGCCAAAGCCCCACTCCCGAACCTTGATGCTGTATTCGCCGCGCGCTGCAGCAAGCTTCACCAGCTCCAGGATGTTGCGGACTGTGTGCTGGGGGTCGTTCTTGCGAGTTAGGTCGAGCGCTTCCTTTGCCGTGAGCAGGTTCATGACAGGCCTCCCCGGTTGAGGAGGCTGACGCCGTCAGCAAAGCGGGCGTCCCACATGGCCCGGAAGTCGGTATCGGGGGACAGCGTCGTCGCCTCAACCTCGTCGAGCAGTGCGACCACGCGAGCCTCGGCAGCCGCATTGCTCTCGGCCTTGAACTGGTAGCCGTGATTGGCGGGCTGGAGCATCCGGAAGGGCATCTCGGCCGGGTGGTCCGGATCGAGTGCGAAGACCATCAGTTCATGGGTGGCGCCCTCGAGGTAGACCGTGGGCGCGGTCCCATCCGGGGACGGCGACGTCAGGTCGTAGAGGAAGACCACATAGGAGTGCCAGAGGGGGTGAGCCCAGGCGGCTTTCAGAACCCAGCCGCGATTGAAAACCTGGGAATCAGTCTCGGGGTGGGGGACGGGTGCGTAGCTCATTCGGCAGCCTCCGCGCGCTCGAGGACATGGCCGTCTTCGATGACGATGGCGCTCGGGCGATCGGACGCGACCGTCTCCACCCAGATCTGCATGTCATGCAGCTCAGCAAAGCCAGCCAGCAGGGCCATGGATTCCCGATCGAGGAGCGAGCCCTCGCGGACGCGGATGATGCGAAGCTTGGGGGACATGGCAGCCGCGATTGCGACAGAGGCCCGCAGCTGGCCGGCACCGCTCGCCTGCGAGAACGGCTGACCGTTGAGGAGGATGGAGTCCTCGGTGATCTCAAGGCCTTCCACGGGCAGCTGCGCGGCCCTGACGGCGTCGGCCGCAGCCTTGCGGCCCGCCTCGACCTGTTCGGTCAGCGCGGCGGACTCGGCGAGCTTCTGGTCCAGCTCGGCCTGCAGCTGTTCCTTGCGGGCGCGCTTGGCGTGAAGTCCGTTAAGGCGCTCGACATCACCGATGCGCTCGCGGATGGCGTCGATATCCTTGCGCTCCGGGATCTCGCCCAGTTCAATGTCGCGCAGCTCCTCGAGTCGTAGCTCGGCTTCCTTGAGCTTGCGCTTGAGATCATTGACCGTCTGCTCGGAGAAGGTGATCTGATCCTGGTGTTGCTTGGCCTGGCGCTCCATGCGGTCAACGCTGGAGTTGTGGTCAAGGGCAGCCTGGAGTTCGTCGGTCAGGTCCGAGAACGACACGGCAGCAAGCGGCGCGTCTTCTGGAACCTCGATCGCAGATACCTGCACCTCCAGTTCGCCGACGCGGCGGTTGACGGCAGTGCGCGCCTCAAATGCATCCTTGATCGCCTTGTCGTTGGCAGCGAAGTCGAAGCCCGGGACGAGGGAGCGGAGAGCCTTGACCTGCGCGTCAGGCTTCATGTCAACGAAAGCGAGGGGGTCGAAAGTCAGATCGCCCACGATGCCCTTGAGGATCTCCGTCGGGTTGCTGGCCTTGATCCCGTCAGCGGTGGTGATGGTGACCGCCTTGGTGAAGCTGCCGTCTTCCTTTGCCTTGAAGGTGCGGGTCACCTTGTATGCGCCGAGATCGATGGTGATGACGCCCTTGTCGGCACCATCGCGAATCGGCTTCTCGGGGATGGCCTTGTCTCCACCGAGGGCCATCCAAATGCTGTCGAGCACAGAGCTCTTGCCCTGGTCGTTGCGACCAGTGACTTCCACGAGGTTGCCCTCGGGCGTGATGCGAACGGCCGAGATCCGCTTGATGTTCTCGGCTGACAAACTGACAATTCTCATGACTTATCCCCTGTTGGGCGCCGCTAAACGATGCGCCATGAATGCCACAAACTACGTTACGCATCGCTATAGGGCATACGTATCCGCAAATGCGGGACGGGGGAGTTATTCGTTATGCATTCCCATATGTCAAGAAAAGAAATGCGTTACGCATCGGGTTGACACAACACGTATTGGCGTGGGAATAAAAAAGGGCCCCGCTGGCTGAAGGCGGGGCCCTGGAAAAAGAGAGCGGTAGGTTGAAGACAGTGGCGCTCTCTCTCGTCTGACACGAGTTTTTCTATACCACTGGGCGCAGGCGAATAGAAGCCCCACTCCGAAAGTCCGAAGGGGTGCCTGCCGTGGCCTTGCCAGAGGCAACGAAAAAGTGCGGACGATCGACAGCGCTGGTGACGACTGTCGAGGATGGGTGATGGGCGGCTCCGGCAGTCATGTCATTCGGCATAGGGGCTAACTCCGGATGCTCTCTGAGCACGGGGCTTAGTCCTCCTATGTTCGGGCTCCAGGCTTTCCATCAGTCATAAACTTACAAATTAAACAAATATAACTTAGGTTTAGTATGATTGGTGGCGTTGGATTTTGCCTACGACTTGCCCCAGTATCCTCATCTCAGCCAATGGTTTCACCACTTCCTTGTCGCTTCCGGTTGCAGAGCGAGCGCGAGCTATGAACGACCCGTTCTCTTCTCGCCCCTGCAACTCAATCGCGAAGATGTCGGGGAAGATGTCGTCTGCAACCAGGTAGTGTTCACCTCGAGGAACCCGGCTCTGCTTGCAGCTCACGAGCAAAAACTCGCCAACTTCAAAGCAGCTGTGACCGCTTCCGCGAAGATTCGGGCGCCACTCCATTGCGAATAGATCAGTCGGATTCGCACTGATGTAGTTCTCTACGATCGCGGTCGGGAGCGAGAAGCTGTCGACCGTGTAGTCGGAGATCACGCCTTCATCGAGGACCGGGTATTCTGGCAGAAGCTTGGCTGTGCGATCGGTCGCGCCGGGCGTGAAGTCCACAAGCGGGATATCGCCAGTGCTCTTTGGATCCGGGCCTGCGGCCTCGCTTCCGAACATGAGCCAGGCAGGGCTGACGTGGAAGCGCTTCGCATAGTTCAAGCAGGCCTTCCTGTCGTAATCGCGGCTGCCATTCTCGTGCGCGGTGTAAGTGATGGGGCTAACGCCAATGCGGCGCGCAGCTTCGGCTGCACTGGCGAAGCCGGCGGATTTCCTCGCCTCTCTAAGGCGGTCTGAGGGTAGTGTTTGCTTCATCCATGTACTCCTTACAATTCATTTATACCCTGTTCGGTCTATTCGTTGTGCATTTTTGTTGACCATTAACGATGCGTATCGTAGTTCTCATGCGGAACGAAACGATACACAACGTATTCCTGAGAGGATCGATGACCGCAGATGTAACCCCCATTTCGGAGGAAAACCCCGGCCTTACCTCAATTTTTGAAATCGTCAGGCGGATGCTTTCTGAATTGCAGCTTCCGGTAAACGGTTTCGAGGTGACGCTGACCGGGCGCCAGATCAACCACATTCGCACCAAGCTGGGTGAGTCTCAGCTGGTGTTCGCTCGCCGCCTGGGCGTCAGCCAGGGAACGGTGTTCCGCCTCGAGCGCCATGGCGACAAGCCGGCCACTGGTCCGGACGTCATCCTCATCTCCCTGATCGCGATCCAGCACCGCATCGATATCCCGACCGAGTTCTCGGACGATGCCGAGTTCGCCGATGGCGACGGCGACGACCTGGTCGAGGAAGCGGCGGTCGAGGGCGAGTGATCCATGGCCGTCAAGTATTTCTGGACCGATGAACTTGACCAGCGCCTCCGGACTCTGAACGCCGAAGGCCTGACTATGCCCAAGATCGCCGCTGAGTTGGGTATGAGCTACAACGCAGTGCAGAAGCGCATGGCAGATCTTCATATCCAGCCGGCCTTCGCAAAGCGTGTCCATCAGATGGTCAGGGGCGGCGCCCCCCTGTCTCGCCCGGTCTGCTCCGAGCGGAAGGCCGAGGTCACGCGGCAGATGGACGTTCGCCGCGGCTTCTCCGTCCCCAGCAATCTCCAGTCCAAGTATTTCGAGCTCCTCAAAGGAGGGCTCGCCATCGCCGACGCGCGCCAGCGCCTCGGCCTCTAACCGCACCCAAGGAGGGGCAGCATGATGACGAGTACGCATAACGAGAAGACAGCGCAGGAGCTCTACGAGGACCAGCAGTTCCTCAAGGGGTACGCCGACATCAAGAAGTCTCAGTCTGAAATGGCGGGCACCAAGGGCGGCATGAATGCTGTCTACAAGCGCCTCAAGGATCTCGGCTGGTCCAAGAAGGACATCGAGTTCGCACAGTCCCTCGAGGAGAAGGACGTCGGCCAGGTGATCGCGGACTTCGAGCGAAAGATCCGCATCGCAAAACTGTTCGGCCACCGTATCGGCCGGCAGATGAGCCTCCTCAACAACGACGGCGCCAGCGAGGGTGACCGTGCCTATGAGGAAGGTCGCCTCGCGGGGATGCTGCGCAAGGCAAACCTCAATCCCTACCCGATGGGTTCGGAGAGCTACAGCGAGTGGCAGCGCGGCAACAACGACGGCCACGCCTTCATCAACCAAGACCTCCAGACCGCGATCAAGACGGCAAGCGCCGAGGCGGAAGCCCCGGGCAACTGATCCATGAGGCGGCGCGAGTACCAGCGCCTCCGATTGGAGCGGGCCTTTGAACGGGCCGAGAGAGAGGCAGCCCTACGGGCGCAGGGTGGGCGGTGCAAATACTGTCTCGTGCCTCTCTCCCTCAAGGAAGCCACTCGGGACCATGTGATCCCGAGGGCCAAGGGCGGCAGCAACCAGAAACACAACACGGTGGCTGCCTGCATCGAATGCAACGAGGCCAAGGGCGACATGGATGTCACGCGGTTCCTCCGCCTGATCCACGATCCGAAGCCCGGAGAGCCCATCAAATACCGACTGATCTGGTTCGAATGGAAATTGAACCTCGCGCTCATCGAGCTGGAGCGGAGGATCATGGCAAGGGTTAGAGGCAAAAAGTGAACGACTGGTTTTTCGACCCCCTGCTGCCGCTCTACTACGAGCTCATCGTCATCGATCCGCCATGGGGGTTCGATCTCTACAGCGAAGAGGGGGCGCGGAAGTCCGCGCTCGCTCAATACGACCTGATGAGGGATGAAGACATCCTTCGCATGCCGGTCGGCAAGCTCGCCTCGATGGACAGCCTGCTCTACTGCTGGACCACCGCACCCACGCTGCCCTTTGCCATCAAATGCGTCGAGGCCTGGGGCTTCACCTACAAGACATGGCTGGTTTGGCGGAAGACTACTCGCAACGGCAAGGTTCGGGTGGGCACCGGGTACCGGGCGCGCACGATGGGCGAGCTGGTCATTGTCGCCACGCTGGGCAACCCGAAGCAGGCATGGGTGCCGCCGGGGGTTTTCGACGGCATGGCGCGCGAGCACTCCAGGAAGCCGGAAGAGTTCTATCAGCTGTGCGATCGGGTCATGCCGCATGCCCGTCGGTGTGACGTGTTCTCTCGCCAGACGCGACCGGGCTGGCACGGGTTTGGTAACGAGTCCCGCAAGTTCGACGAGGTCGCGGCATGAAGCGCGAACCCGTTGCCATTTTTCTGTGCGACGCCAGCGGCATCATGGCCCAGCCGTGGGCCGAGGCTGGCATCCGCTGCATCTGCGTCGACCTGCAGAACAGTGTGGTTGCTCGCCGGTATCATGCCGGGGTGGAGAAGGTCTGGGGCGACGTGCGCTCCTGGACGCCGCCGGCAGGGGTAGAGATCCTGTTCGTCGGAGCTTTCCCGCCCTGCACTGACGTCGCCTCGAGCGGCGCTTTGCATTTCAAGCGCAAAGGAACGGCTCTGCTGCGGGACGCGCTGGAGATCTTCGAGATCTGCCGCCACGCCTGTGAGTGGTCGGGCGCACCGTACCTCATCGAGAACCCCAAGGGCGTTCTCAGCACCATCCCTCATGTCGGCGCACCGGATCAGCGCTTCCACCCGTGGGAGTACGCCGGCTGGCACGAGGAGGATCACTACACCAAGGAGACCTGCCTCTGGACAGGGGGCGGGTTTGTCATGCCGGCGAAGAGACCGGCCGCGCACCTGGCTGACGTCAAGCCAGACGACCGCATCGCGAAGATGGGGGAGGGCGCCTTCCGCGGGGATCTGCGGAGTCGGACACCTCTCGGCTTCTCGATCGCAACCTTCATGTCAAACGCCCCAGCCAAATACCGGAGAGCATAATGGCAAACGCACCCGGATCTTATCTCGTTCTCGACCCGGGCCGGGTCATGGGTTTCGCCCACTGCCTTTCCGGCGGAGAGAAGCTCAAGCACGGCACATGGCGCTTCAATCAGAGCAGCCCCGGCGAGGCCTACTACACGTTCACCCAGTTCCTTCGTCGCACCCTTGATGGCATGCCTGACCCTCTGGTCGTCCTCGAGCTGCCGACTATCGTCAGCCACGGCGAGGATGGCAGGGTCGATGCCGAGCAGGTTCTTTTTACTGCCGGCTGGACCACTCACGCGCAGACCCTTTGCCACATCATGGCGCTGCGGCAGCCCGATCTGATCGCCATCCAATCCTGGCGCTCCAAGACTCACGGCAAGACCTTCGCTCCGAAGGACCAGAAGATGAGCCAGAACGAGCGATCGAAGTGGTTCAAGGAGCGGGCGAAGGAATACTGCGAGAAGCATGGCTGGAGCTACCAGACCTCAGACGAAGCCGAGGCGCTCTGCATTCTCGACGCTGTCCGGCAAATCCATGAGCCGAAGTATGCCTTCGATCGGGGCCGGGCCTACCAGCAGGAAAGCCTGCTCTAATGCGTTTCACAGACCAGTTCCTTGACGAGATCCGCGACCGGGTGCCGATCTCAGAAATCGTTGGCAAGCGCGTCACCTGGGACCGGGCCAAGACGAGAGTGGCCAAGGGTGACTACTGGGCATGCTGCCCGATCCATGGCGAGAAGAAGCCCTCCTTCCACTGCGAGGACAAGAAGGGCCGGTACCATTGCTTCGGCTGCGGCGCTTCGGGCGATCACTTCAAATTCCTGATTCAGCTTGATGGCCTGTCGTTCCCGCGCGCCGTCGAGCAGGTCGCCAACATGGCGGGCATCTCCATGCCGGGCGGCGGTATCGAAACCCAAGCGGAGCGCGACGAGCGACTCCGGAGGGAGCGGGACCGACAGGCTCGCAAGGCCAAGCGCGAGGCGGAGCAGGCGAGGGAGAGCAAGTGGAAAGACGACACCGTTAAGGGCGTCTGGGCCTCGGCCACGCCCATCGCTGCCACCCTTGGCGAGGGCTACCTCGTAGGCCGTTCCCTCGAGCTGATGCCCGAGCTGCCCGGTCTGGGTGAGTGGCCTCCAAGCCTGCGCTTCCACCCGTCGCTGCCCTTCAAGGGTGCTCGCCACCCCGCCCTCATCGGCGGGGTTCAGAATGTCAAGCGCGAGCTGGTTGGAATCTGGCGCATCTTCCTCGGGCCGGACGGCAAGGCGCTGGTCGACGAGGACGGGAAGAAGATCAAGCTCGGGTTCGGCAACGCTGCCGGCGGGGCCGTGCGCTTCGGCCCTGCGACGCCCACGCTGCGGCTGGCGGAGGGCATGGAGACCGCGCTCGCAGTCCAGCGGCTCACCCGCAACACCTTCTCCGTATGGGCCACCCTGTCGACCTCCGGAATGATCGGGCTCGACATCCCTCCTGGGGTCAAGCGCCTCGAGATCTACGCGGATGGGGACCGGCACCGACTTCACAAGCTGACCGGGGCGGTGGTCGACCCGCCGGGGATCAGGGCGGCGAACTCTCTCAAGGAACGGGCGCAGGCCCAAGGCATCGAGACTGTCATCTTCCCATCGCCAGAGCCCGACGACTGGCTCGATGTCTGGCAGGCGAAGGTGAAGCACCAGCGCCGGATGCAGAAGCTCTACGGCGAATAAGAACAAACAGGCTGACACATGACCATCGACATCACCAAGAACATCGAGATCGAAAAGATCGTCCTCGGCGCGATCCTCCTCAACGAGGACTCCTTCTGGGACGTGATCGACATCCTTAACATGGATCTATTTGCGGCCGAGGATCATCAGAAGATCTTCGTCGTCATCAACGAGCTGGCGCAGGATGCCCGCGCCATTCGCCCGCACATCGTCGCCGGCAGAATCGGCTCCCTCTCTGAGGGGAAAGATCCGGAGGCATACCTCTCGATGCTGCTGCATGTGGCAGCGCGCGAGGAGAACCTGCCACTCAGGGACTATGCTTTCGAGCTGCGCTCTGCTGCCACCCGTCGCCGGGTCATTGCGCTGGCAGAGAACATGATCAAGACCGCCAACAATCCCAAGGCGGACGCTGACCAGATTGTCGACCGCGCCTCCGAGAGGCTGGCTGACATCTCCCGCGAGGCGAAGATCGAGCACGAGAGTACGGTGTCGTCAACGCTGGCCCAGATCGTGCAGACAGCATCGAATAGCTCGGGCAAGGGAATCGCCCTCGCGCCATGCCTGCGGGGGCTGGAGGAGATGATCGGGTTCTTCCCACCGGGATCTCTTGTCCTGTGGGGCGGCGGGCCTGGCTCCGGCAAGACCGCCTTCGCCATGCAGCAGCTCCTCTTCACCAGCACCGCCGATCCATCCACTCTCTTCGAACTTGAAATGGAAAACACCTCGCTGGTCGCGCGCTCAGTGGCAGGGGACACGGGCGTCAAGGCGCGGGACATCATGCGCGGGCTGAGCGACAACCAGTTCGAGTCCCTCATCGCGGCGCAGGCAAAGTTTGCCGATCGGAAACTGCGCATCGTTGCCCCGTCGAAGATGGATATCAACCAGATCCGCAGCCGCGCCTATGCGCACAAGCGGAAGTTCGGCCTGCGGATGCTGGCCGTCGATCACCTCAAGCTCATCGAGCGCCACACCAAGAACCGCATGGACCCTGTCGAGCGAGCCTATGAGAACGCTCGCGACCTCAAGTCGCTGGCGAAGGATCTGGGATGCGTCGTCATCGCGCTCTGCCAGTTCACCAAGGCCGCGCGCCAGAAGGAGACGCCGGAGCCTGAGATGGAAGACTTCTATGGCGGCTCTCTCGAGGAACATGCCGACCTGATGCTCGCGAATTTCAACCGCCATGAATGGCTGAAAAAGAACCCGCCCCGGACCAACCAGCCGAAGGCGAAGGACGACCACCAAGCACAACTCCGAATGCACGAGGGGAGAATCGAAGTGTATAAATTGAAAGACCGCTTCGGGGCACCGCGCGACAGGCGCGTGTTCCACTGGGATGGGGCAACCACCCGCTACAGCGATATCGGCGGCTACCAGGCCACCATGGACTTCGCTGAGATGCCTGACCTGGAACACGGGGTTTGACCATGAACGACGTTCAGGCATTCCCACATCCGGTACCAGGCGGACAGTACGTCGCCATGCTGCGGCTCGCTCACGAGGCCGAGGCCAGCCCGATCAAGGGCAAGGGGGGCACGACCCGATACTTCCCGACCAAGGGCGCCGCCTACGAGGCGATCACCGAGCAGCTCCTCCGATACATGCGCGGCAACTACGTGCGCGATGGTGAGGTAGCTGGCCGGACGGCAGCCGAGGCTAACGCGGTGTTCAAGGTGGTGAAGCAGAAGGCAAAGACCCGTGTCATCACGGTTGCCTACAAAAGGGGGAGGCCGCATGCCCCCAAAGCTTGAGAAGCGCTTGGTTCGGCACAGCGATCGGACCAATTATGTGGTCTGGGTTCTGTGGGTCATCGGCATGTCGGAGATCAGTATCGCCGAGGTCACGGGCAAGCGCAGGAAACAGATTGCGGGTATCGTCAACCGCTCACCCTATCCGAACAGGTCAAGCATGACCGTGGCAGAGAGACAGGCGGCGCTCGATGAGCTGCTGCTGATCAGGATAGGGGATGACGGGAAGCCGATCGACGGCGGGGTGCTCGACCGGGTGCCTCACAAGATCATCGCCCTTCGGGGCAGTCAGGTTAAGAGGGGCGGATAATGGCTACGGGGCAGAGCCTTCGCGATAGGCTCAAAGGTCGCAAGATGGACGAAAACCGGCGGGGCGTTCTGCCGCTGGTCGCCTACTACGGGCGCGAGCCCAAGCAGGAGATCGCGCGCAACGCGATGTATCGGCAGATCGAGACGGTGATGAACCAGGCAGAGGCGAGGGACATCACGTTCTTCATGGGGACGCGGGGCATCGCCATGGTGGACGCCAACTCCAGCCCGATCGAGTACCTCGTGGCTAAAGGCGAGATGGACTCGAGCAGGGATGACGAGGGCATGGCAGGGGTCCGGTTCCACACGGCGCTCAAGATCCGCGAGCTCATTGATGGGGCGCAGGTCAAGGTGTTGCGCTCTCCCTCACTGGAGGGTACCGGCGGAGGAGGGGCGAGCACCTCGGCCGGCGACATCAGGGGCTACCAGCTGGACTGCATGAAGCTGATGGACTTGTTGAAGAAGTCGCTCGAAAAGCAGTGGCTCTGGACGCTGATCGAGCTGGTCGCATGGAGCGACGATTGGATGGACATTCGGGTCGGGGTGAAGAAGCCCACCCCGAGGCAGGCGGCGGAGCGCAGCGGCACCATCGAGGCACTTCACTTTGCGCTCGACAATGCCGCCGTTATTCTGGGGTACCTGCCGCCGGAAGACTTGATTGAGCGGTGGCCGCGGGGTTGCCCGAGGATGCCGCCACTAATGAAGCGTCGTAGGCTGGTGTCCAAGGATGCAGGCCGGCTCGGATTGCGCTCATAGCCAGGCGCTCCACCTGGGTCAGATCCCGATGTCCATTCGCAGTATCAGAGGCAGTACGCCTCTTCATTCCCAGCAGCTCTCCAACCACGGAGAGCTGCTTTTTTTCGTTAAAGCCCATGCGAGTTGCCCAGGCGCGGAAGTCATTGGTCGAGATCATGTTTCCTCTCGGTATTCCTCGGTGATGGACTCTGCGAGTTTGAAGTTCTGGTCGCTTGCAGAGATCATCTTGATGAGAACGTGGATGGAGTGCGGGATGTCCTGCTCGCCGTCGATCCACTTCATGACGCGGTGCTGGGGGACGCCGGCAATCTCCGCGAAATAGGTGACGGTCAGGTTGGCTTGGTCGATTTGCAGCGCCAACTCGGCGCCGGTCAGTCGGCGGTATCCGCCGGCCTTCCTCGTGTCCCGTGTCCTGCTTTCATGCAGGCGGAATAGCGCCTTGAGCGCTGCGTACTCAGCTTCTTGCTCAGTCTGAAACACCTTGGGCTTGCCGCCTTCGCGAACGATGGCAGGGATAAGACCCGGGAGCGAGAACTGCGCCTGAAAGCCGCCATGAGTAGGGATCGGATTAGCGATCGGTCGGGAAGAGGGCTTGTGTTCCACGAGATTCCTTTCTGGTTGTGCTCGCCCCCGCAAATGCAGGGACGAGCCGCAACTTGTCAATTACTCGGTGGAGCCGCCGCCGGCATCAGAGCCGCCGCCGGTATCGCCGCCTGCGTCGCCGCCGGAACCGGTGTCTCCACCGGTCGAGCCGCCGTCGGTACCGCCGGTATCGCCACCGCCAGTGTCGCCGCCACCAGTGTCGCCGCCCGTGCTGCCGCCGTCGCCGCCGGTTCCGGTGTCGCCACCAGTATCCCCGCCGCCGGTCCCCGTACCCGGGTCGGTACCGGTGTCGCCGCCGCCAGTGCCCGGATCAGTCGGGTCGGTGGGCGAGCCGCCGCCAGTGCCGGGGTCCGTGGGGTCGGTGGGGTCAGTCGGAGTGCCGCCGCCGGTACCGGGGTCGCTCGGGTCGGTCGGATCGGTTGGCGTGGGGTCTGTGGGGTCTGTGGGGTTGCCGCCATTGCCCGGGTCGGTGGGATCAGTCGGGTCGATCGGATCAGTGGGGTCAGTCGGGCCGCAGGAAGTCTGACCAGGCTGGCACTCACCCGGGTCGGTCGGGTCCGTGGGTTCAACCGGGGTCGGATCAGTCGGTGTCGGGTCCGTCGGGGTGACGTCGATCGGAGTCGGGGTCACCGGGGTCGGGTCGACCGGAATCGGTGCGGGGGTCACCGGCTTGACGGAAAGCAGAACAGATCCGCCGCCACTGTTCTCGGGGCGCCCGAAGCATCCGGCGACCACCTTGCCGATGGACCAACCCGGTGCCTCGCAGGCATCGGAGTTGGCAAGGGCGGTGGTAGCGGAGAGGGCAAGGAAGGCGGAGAGAAGGATGGAGTTTCGGTTCATGATTACCTCTTGGGGTTAACGGCCAACAGCGGCCGGGTCAGGAGCGCGTTGCTCCTCACCGGGCGGCTGTCATCGATGTCGTTGGGGGTGGGGTGCCTGCCCCGTGAGGGGGCAGGCGTCAGGCTCAGATGCGGTAGAGCTTGATGGGGTAGAGGGCGGCGCAGTTTGCGCGCCGTCCGTTATCTTCGGGGATAGTCTGGAGTTCCTCGACCGTGATGGCCCGCATGTGGTCGGCTGCCATGAACGCGGCAGGGCCACCCACGCGGCCGGAAAGCGCCGCCTCCGCGGTTAATGCTCGCTGCAGGTACCGGTTATTGGCCTCGAGGAGTTCGTCTATGCGACGCTGCGCCCACTCAAGGGCCTCGGCTCCCGCGATGCAGCCATCACGCATGCCCTTGAGCTGCGCCGGGATCCGCTTCTTGTCCGCCCACCACCGAAGCAGCAGGCGGACGTTCGACAGCACGATCACGCAGCGATATCTCGGGCGGGCTCGGCGTCGCCAGCCTGCTCAGGCTCGTCCTGCTCCTGCTCAGCGATGATGGCCATGACGACGCGGGAGATTGCCTGTCGGGTTTGCGCTCCCCGGATGCGATCGAATGCGGTGGCCAGCCTCATCGCATGGACCGAGAGAGTGGGCGCGGCGGAGGCGGCGCCACCGGCTGCTGCCGTGCCGGCGAAGATGTCGAGCAGGGAGCACCGGAGTGCCGAGCACAGCATGTCGAGCTTGCTGCCGGACACGCGGTTGGTTCCCTTCTCGTATTTCTGGATCTGCTGGAAGGTGATCCCGAGGATCTCGCCCAGCTTCTCCTGGCTCATCCCCTGCGAGGTGCGCAGGCGGCGGATGTTGTTACCGATGATGACGTCGGAGGGGTTCGGCTGCTTGTTGGACATGGGTAAACCTTTCTGTGGTTGAAAAAGAAAAAGGCCCGCTGGGTTAGCGGGCCTGGGTCAGGGACAGGGCCAGACAAGTGGCCATGGTTTCGTCGTTGATGTATCGGGAGATCTCCTCCGGGGTCAGTCTGTGAAACTGTATGACGACCATGCCGGCGTGGGCTGGGTTCCCCGGCGGAGAGGTCATTACCTCGGCATCCACATCCCAGTAGAATGTCCGGGTCGCAGAGTCATAAACGATCCCATTCAGTGGAAGCTCGGGGCCTGTAGCGAAGAGCCGAACGCCCGGCGGTCGCATCAGGTTGGGCGGGTCCGGCCCGGTTTGGTAGAGTGGAAGAGTAGGGTCCAGGTTTTTCATGTCCCTCCTTTGGTGGTGAGAAGCCACGCAATGCAAAGAGCGTGGGTTCTGTCCGAGACGTAACGCTGCAACTGTGTCTCGGTGAGAAGCTTGGATGAGGGGTCGGTGCCCCATCGGTACGAGCGATCAATCCGATGGAAGACGACCACCCCCTCGGCAGTCGTTGTCACCGTCCTCGTGTTGCGGGGCGGTGATGGTGGAGGCCTGATGCCAATGCTCATGAGGTATCCTCGTATGTGAGGGAAACGGCGAGGGCTTCGGCCACGGCGCGATCGTCGATTTGGTTGGGGCTGATCGGCGTTCGGATCGTTATTCCGGCATGGAAGCTCCGCTTGAGAACGTCGTACCGAACGTAGATACCGAGAGGCTTCACGCCAGCCTTGAGGCGGAGGAGGGTCGGGCCGTTGATGACCTTGTCCCAACCCCAGTAGTTGAGTGGATCGCCGTCCTTCATAGCTGCTCTGCCAGAATGCCAGCGATGCTGTATGCCATGCAGCGGGCTATCACCTCTTCCGGCAGGCTGGACGCGATACCCTCGATCGGCACGAACTGGGAGCTGGTATACTCAAGCTTGCCGAACTGGCGCGAAGCGACGTGGAACCAGCAGACCGGGGTGTTGCAGGCGTTCCTGTTGCGGACGATCAGGGTGCCAGGTGCAAGGGTGGATAGCTCCACGTTGTAGGTTGCCACTACGTTTTCTCCCAGGATTTCAGCTCCACGACAGGCTTCTGATAGCCGAGGTATTTGATCTGCTCGGCCGCGCCTTTCAGATATTCGAGCTGGTTGCGGACAGCAGTGGTCGCGGTTCCGGCATTGGGGCTGTTCACTTCGACACGGTAGACAAGCTCGACAATGTGGGTCGGCATGGTTTCTCCTTTCGCATGGTTGCAGGATTAGAGGCCGGGAGGGCGAACGCCGAGAGAAGCAGCGACAGCCTTGGCGTGTTCCTCCTCGGGGAGGAGGGCAAGCAGCTCATCGAGAGAGACGAACGGCCAGAAGATGTAGCGGTCCTCGAACGTGGTCCGCCGTGCTTTGACTGACGGCTCCCATGTCCGAAGATCGGCCCAGTAAACGAGCTGGTTGCTGGCCCACTCACCATCACGGGTGAATAGCCAGATGAGGTTGAGGTGGAAGTGGATCTTGGCCGGCCCCATTAGGCGGACGGGTTGAAGGTCGTCAGCCATCTGGCAACCGCATTCTTGCCGCTGTGAGTCGGGCCAGCTCCTCCGGAGGGAGGAGGTCGAGGAGGCGGGGGAGGTGCTGCCCGACCAGGAACTCGTAGAAATCCCAGCCACCTCCCTGCCCATTGTCCCAGGCGCGGGTGCCTATGGCGAACTTGGCGACATTCGACTTGAACCGAAGGCAAACCCGGCGGGCCTTCTCAGTGTCGTCGACCCAGTGGAAGTCGAAGTCCAGATAGTCCGGGCCGGAGTCGATGTCGAAGCTGTGAAACGCCAGCTCGCGGGAGAGTATCAACTCGTGGCTCACGTCAGCCGTCCTTGGTGCAGAGTGATTTGGCCTCGGCAACCAAGGCGTCGAGCTGCTGCATGCACTCCGGATCGCGGGGCAGCCCGTCGAGCTTGGCCAGGTTCTTCACCAGCCGACAGGCGTCCCAGCTGAATGGCTCGCCTTCTGCGCGCCGATCGACCTCGAGTCCTTCGCCTGACCACTCGTCATCATTGTCAACGTCCTCATCGTCGGGGCCGAAAACGTGGATGGTCTCATCGCCTTCCGGGTCGTTGCCCTCTGCGATGTCGAAAGAGAAGTCCAGCACCGGGCCTGTCAGCTGCAGCTCCTTAGCCATCTTCACCGCCTGGTCGTAGCTGGTGGCTTCGACGGTGGTCTCTGCGACGCACCGGAAGGTGGCCCAGATGCGGAGGCCGTACTCGCGGATGACAGGTTCAGGCTCTTCTGCCTCGTAGGGCGCTTGGAGCTGCTCCTTTTTCCAATCTTCATAGCCGTGCATTGTCTCGCCGCGGTTGACCGCAGTGACCCAGGCATCGGCGGTAATCTTCGGTGGCACAGTCATGCCTTGTCTCCTTCAAGTGTGGGGAGGTGGATGCGGAGGTTGACCTTGATCTCGTTAGTCTCGGTCGCCTCCGCAGAGATCTCATAGAGGGGCGGCTTGGACAGGGCGGAGAGTTCCGCCGACAGTTCCTTGATGAGGCCGAAGGTGACGGGCTTGCCCATGTGCTTCTGGACGATGGCCTCGATCTTCGGCTTGAGGGTTTCGGCGAGGAGGGCGCTACCGATCGACGTCATCAAGTGCCTTCTGGAGCGCTTCGACGGTCAGGTCTTCCACCGTCTCCTCGAGGAGATCGACCAGCACAGGTTCGCCGTTGCCGTCATGCTGGTAGACTTTGAAGGCCGTGGCCATGGTGCCGCGCCGCTGCATGGCGGCGAAGGCTTGCTCTGCTGCCTCGCGAGGGGTGGTGACGTCGAAGACGTCGATCTCCCAGGTGACGAAATAGCTGGTGGCCGTACTCACTTTCCCCACTCCTCTTCGGTGTCGTAGCCTTCCAGCTCGGGCGGCAACTCCTGCCCTTCGTGCTTCGGTCGGAAGGGGACGCAAGTGCCGGCGAAAGCGGCGCCCTGAAAGGTGGCTGGCTCGCACTCGATGTCGAGCTGCTGGCAGATGGCGGAGGCGAGAACGTCGGCCGTCGCCTCGACAAGCTGGGTGAACTGCGCTGCCTGCGGGTGATCGCTATTGCAAAGCGCGTCGAGCATTTCGTCTATTCTGAGTTGGTAGGACAACGTCATCTCCTTCTGCCATGGGTGGCGGGTTAAGCGGCCTTCCTGCTCTTCTCGTCGAGGAGGGAGGCGTAGCGTTCGTGGATGCTATCGACGGTCAGGTGCAAAGCGTTGAACCCGTAGAGTTCGGTGACCGTGTTGCGGACGGTGGCGAGGATCTCGGCCTCGTCATCGGTAAGCATGCGGGTAGGCCAGCCCTTGACGTAGAGCATGGGCTTGGTGATGCGGGCCTCGATCTCCTTGCGCGCTGCAGCCCGCTGCTTGGCCGCTGAGAAGGCGTCGAGCATGGCCGGGGTGAGGAGGTGCGGGGCAACGTCGCCGAGCCAGCGAGCGCCCTGGAAGGCGAAGCTGCTGTCGATCTCGAGCTGCACCATCTTGCGAAACAAGTCGTGGCTCTCCGCCTGGCCGCTGGCTGCCGTCATGTCGGCGATGTTGGACATGATGCAGAAGCGGCAGGACACCCGACCCATGCCGAAGATGCGGTAGGCGGGGTGGGCCTCGAGTCCGGAGCGATCGATCATGTCGAACACCTGCTCGGAAGTGAGCGAAATGATGGGGCGCCAGTTGAGGAGGCGACCGCTCGATTCGGTGTCGGCGATCGACATGCGCGCTCTGTTGCGGCTCTCCTCGTGGCGAACACCGGTCACGTTGACGATCGTCTGCCCCTTGAACCTGCGCTTCAACTCAGCGGTGATGACGTGCGTCTTCTGCTCCGAGGTGCAGAACCGCATGTCCGGGGTGGACCAGCAGGGCACGAGCGTCACGGTGCTGAGTTGCTCGTAGCGGGTCCGGCTGGATACCCAACGGCTTTCCCATCGCTCCATCAGCCCGCCGGCTTTGCGCCTGACCACAACCAGCTCGCAGCCGAGGTGGGCAGCCAGCTCCTCGCAGATCCGGAGGCTATCGTTCCACTCGACTGTGCCGAGGTCAGCATGGATCAGGAGGCGGGGGCCACGGTGCCCGATCAGGTCGAGGTGCCGGAAGGTGGCGAGCGCTGCGGCTTGGCTATCCTTGCCACCGGAAACGCCGACCGCCACCGGGGCGTGGGCGAGGAGCAATCGGTCGACGTCGCCCGTGGTGGCGACGCCTTCGAGGTTGGTCATGAGTCTCTCCTGTTGCCATGTGCGGCGGGTTGCAGGGTCAGTCAGAAATATTGACGAGCTCGCCGAAGGGGGTGGAGAGCCTGTCGAAGTCCTTGGTTCGGCCATGCACTGCCCAGAGGACAGGCATCTCCGGCTCATCGCCGAAGTCCGAGACGAAGAGATCGGTGAGGTAGATGCAGGCAACGCCGGTCTGGTACCGATCGCGGATGAACTTGAACGTGTCGGAGAAGGCTGTGCCGCCGCCGCCCTTGGGGTGCAGGGCAAGCTCATCGCCGGCCTCGAACTCTTCGGCATGCTGGACCTTGGCGTCGGCGTAGATGACGGACATCCGATCGACGGCACCGTCACCGAAAGCACCGCTGATCTCGGCCGCGAAGGCATTCAGTATCTCGTCGTTGATGGAGCCGGAGGTGTCGACGGCCACAACCAGATGGCTGATGGAGTCGGACACGAGGCTCGGCGTGATGATCCTGTGCGGGATGAGCCGGCGGTTGGGTGCGGCCCAGGAGTAATCGCGGGTGGCGACGCCGTCGATGAAGCGACGAAGCACCGCGCGCCAGTCAACCTTAGGCTGGAGGAGCCGATCGATGAGGCGCTGAATGGAGCCGGGGAGGGAGCCGGCCTGCGCGCCGGATGCGGACATCGCAGCGCCGCGAACCTGCGCCTGCAGCTCGGCTCGAGCGTGGTTGATGGCAGCCTCGTCGCCGGGGGTGCAGGCGTCTTTGGTGCCGCCGCAGCCGCCGAGATCCGGGCCGGGCTCGGGCTCGATGCGGACGCCGCCAGCCATGGCATAGCCGTTCTGGTCGATCTCGTTTTGCAGGAGGCGGTAGATTTCCTCGGCGCTCATCCCGTCGAACTGTTCGTCGATCAGGCCGACCTTGGGCATCTTGCCGACCTCGGCTTTGACCAGCTCGAGGTTGATGGCGAAGTCGCAGGCCACGTTCCAGAGGCCAGGGTTACGGTGCTGCCGGCGGAGGTGGTGCTCAAGGGCGTTGTGCATGACCTCGTGGGCCAGCACGAAGACCATCTCCGACTTCGACCGGGAGAGGACGAACTTGCTGTCGTACCAGAGGTGCTTGCCGTCGGTGGCCATGGTCGTGATGGACGGGTCGTCGGTGGCGTCGACCTCGAGGAGGTGCATGGAGAGGACGCCGAAGAAGGGCGAGTCCCAGAGCAGCGACGTGCGAGCCTGGAGCAGGTGATTGGCAGCGGTTGTCATGGGTTATCCTTTCATGGGGAAGGCGAGCTTGCCGGTGAGGCGGGCGGAGTTGATGTTGGCAATGTCTTCGTCTCGAAGGTGTTGCTTGAGGACGCCGGAGACGGTGTCGCCGGATGAGACGGGGGTGTTGTCGTACTCGATGAACATCCGCTCGTGGACGACGGTCGGCTTCTTGCTGCCATAGATGATCGAGCCCATTGCCCTCACCCTGCGGCCGAGGCTGTCCTCGTTCTGATCCCCGTTGACCGCGGTGTACTTGTTGGTCTTCGGGTAGCACTGGAGGGTGTAGTGGCAGGTGGTGTAGTCATCGCGGATGACGATGAAGTGCCACTCCATCTTGTCGACACGACCGTTGCTGGTCTCGTACATCGGCTTGAAGGGGCCGAGCACCTTCCTGAAAATGGGCATGGGTTATCCCTTGTGAGTGAGCGCTTTGCCCATGGCCTCGGCCATGTCTTCGTCAGAAAGCAGGGCCACGAGGTTCTGCGCGGTGGTCTTGCGGAGATCCACTGTGAACTCCGGATGCACATGGTCCGACTTGAATAGGTCGGCATGAAACATCTGCTCGGCGTAGCGCTGAGCGTCGGAGTCCTGACTGTTGCGGGCGGCGAAGCGCCTGGTCTTGTAGTCGAAGTGAAGTTTCCAGACATGGTGTCGACCGGCCTCATCTGTGCCGATGAACATCCAGGACTGACCGCCCAGCCCGAAGCCATTCCGGAACGGGCCGAGCATGTGTTTGATGGTGGCGATGAGCATGGGTCACCTCTGGGTGAGTGAGATACCGATCGCCTCGGCCAAGCCTTCTTTGCCAAGCATGCCCTCCAGCGCCTTAGCCATGCCACCCGAAGGCAGCATGGACCGGAGGACGGAAGCCGGGCGATAGATCTCGCCCAGTTCCTTTGTCTTCGTCTTCTCCCAGGAGTTGACCTCAAGGGAGTTGGCGGTGAAGACCCGTGTTTCAGTATTGAAACGCAGGCTCCAGCGGCGAAAGGCGCCGTCGTCCTCCATCCCAACGAACTCCCAGCGGCAGGCGCTCACGACGCGGCCACCGCTCTGGTTGAGAGTGATGGACTGGACGTAGCCGATAGGCCCAGAGATCCAGACGACGGCCATCGATCAGGCTCCGATCGTGACGTCGCGGTTGGCGGCGCACCATTCGATGAAGGTCTTGGTCGAGGTGAGCGAGTTGGTGTGCCGGACGGCATCGACCATGAACATGATCTGGAACTCGCGCGGCAGCCGCTTCATGTAGGTGTAGGCTGGCTCGATGGTGGAGGCATCGACCTTGCGGGCCAGAGCTGCGGAGAGAGCGAAGCGGGCGCTGGTTTCGGACGGCACCTCGGTCGACTCCGGAGAGCGAAGGATGCGATCGATCGACGGCAGGGTGAGGTAGACCCGGAGGAATCCTTCCAGCTCGCCGGCCGGGCCGGGGCCAACGATACCGGACACGGCCTGCAGCCGGAGGTGATCGTCGATGTTGAGTACCTTCGACACGCTTTCCCAAGAGCGGGGCGTGGGGAAAGCCCGGAGATCCTGACCGTCCATCATGTGCAGCAGGCCGGGGCGGAACCGGAGGAAGGCGATCAGCCGGGGGTCGACGCCGATGGAGTAGAAGTGGTCGACCGATGCGTCGAGCTCGGGCTCGATGTCGACGTGAGCGAAGCGGTTGGCAAGCGCCGACGGCATGCGCTGGGCGGCAGCCTTGTCAGACTGGCGGTTGCCGGCAGCGATGACGCGCCAGCCCGGAGGCAGGGTGTAGTCGCCGACACGGCGATCGAGGACCAGGCCGAACATGGCTGCCTGCATCGAGGGAGCGGCGGCGTTGATCTCATCGAGGAAGAGCAGGCCTTCCGGTCCATCGCGATCAACCTGCGGGAACTCGTCGGGCACCTTCCACTTGGTCGTGTCGCCGTGCAGATCCGGCAGGCCCATGAGGGCGACGGCATCGCGGGTCGAGGCGCGGAAGTCGATGACCTTGACACCGCGCTGGTCGGCGAGCTGGCGGACAAGGGACGACTTGCCGACGCCGGGCGCACCCCAGAGCATGAAGGGGATGTCGTGGTCGAGGTACGTGGAAGCGACGATTGCTGCGGACTTGAGGTTCATGCTGGTCTCCTGTTGGTTCGCATGATTGCGGGGTTACTTGAACTTAGACGGCACACCGATGAGCCGGTAGCTCAGAAGGATGGCGGCTTGCTCGTCTGTGAGGAGGGGCAGGATCGCATCGTGAATGCGGTCCCGGGGGAAGCGAGGGTAGCTGTCGCTTCGAAGGTGGGAGAGGTCATCCGGTGGTATGTAGTCGAAGAACTGCGCCTGATGCGTGGGTGCAGGGCCGTTGAACATTGGCCTTTGCCGGGTCTGCATCTGGCCATTGGGAAGGACGAGGATCTCGTATCGCTTGACGTTGGCGTCGTCGTCCTTCCGCATGGCAGCCCAGAACTTCAACCTGTTGCCGGTGAACTGGTGGGCATACGGCCCATAGAGGATGCCGGATGCCATGGATCAGCCGAGGATGGAGAGCCAGCCGCGAACCTCATCGGACCCGGTGAGTGGCGGGACGCATTCGTGCTGGAGGAAGTGCGCCCGCTTGATGAGGTCGCGGACAGCCTGGTCGCCGCCCTCGTCCAGTGCTTTGATGACCGCGTCGCGCGGGATGGTGTTGCCATCGGGGAAGGTGTGCGTCTCCCCCTCATGGATCACGGTTGAGCCGGCATCGAAGCCGCCGCCTCGGCCGAAGTTGACCTCGCAGGACAGGTGCTTGTGGTCTCTGACGAAGGACTCGACGTTGTCAAGGTTGCCGGAGTCAACCTCATACGCTTCCGCCTCGATTGGCTCTTGGTTGGCGATCGCCTCCTTGAACAGAGCCATCATCTCCGCATCGGTGTCGAGGTTGGTGTCGAGAGCCAAGGCCTCCATCAACTCCTCCGCCTCTTCGATGGATTGCAGGCAGCCGCCCAGTCTCAGGTAGACAGACACTCTGTCGCCCATGGTTGTGTCCTTTCATTTCAGGGTGAGTGAGATGCCGATCGCCTCGGCCATGGCTTCGGGTGGGAGGGATGCTTCAAGCTCCTTGGTCCAGGCGGGAGCGATTGTCCTGCCGATGTCGAAAGCCGTGCGCTCAGCTTGGATGGTCCGGGTTTGCAGGCAGAACACGAGGAAGATCCGTTCCTGTCGCAGGCTGTCGAAGAACAGCCACTCGATCCTGTCTGAGAACCGAGCGGCGTGGTGCTGGTACCGGAAGCGATCGGTCACGCGAGGAAGTCAGCGACCTGATCGAGGATGGCCTTGGCCTCGGCTGCCACGCTGCGGCGGAGGGTGGCGCTGCTGCGCAGATCCTCGGCGTCGTGCTGTGCCAGCGGCTTGAGCTTGTCGGCCATGGCTGCGAGTTCCGGGTCGCCCAGGATGTTGAGCGACGGCAGGATCGAGATGAGATCCCGGACGTTGCCGACGAGGGAGTCACGGAACTGGCCTTCCGTCCTGTCGCCCGGCTTGGTGGCCGGCTTGTAGGCGGTGAGTCTGTCGACCATGCGCTCGGCCACTTCATGCACCCGGCGGTAGATGTCCTTGATGGCGACCGACGTGGCCTGGCTGACGGTATCCTCGATCTGGCTGCGGATCATGTCAGCCTGAGCCTCGGTCATCTCAGCGCGGAAGTCGCCACTGGTCGGGACCGGCAGCACGTTGGTCGACATCGAGAACTTGGTGCGCAGCTCGGCCTTGGTGGGGTAGTCGTTCTGGTCGAACATCGAGCCCAGCCGCTTCTTCGCATCGGCCACATGCTTGTCGTAGTCGGCGAGGAACTTCTCGACCTCGTCGTCGAACTTGGACCGCTGCTTGCGGATCCAGCTGGTGTGAGCGAGGTAGGCATCGGACGACATCACACGCTGGCCGTCGTCGAGCCACGGCAGGGTGCGCTCGAGGAAGCCGGAGCGGGTGGCGCTGACCACCTTGGTGATGCCAGCGAGGGCATCGGGCGGGAGCAGCAGCTTGTTGACGCGGGAGGCGTCGGCCGCAGCGCTGTGGTTATCGTTGACTTCCTTGGTCACCTTGCGATCGAGCCGCCGACCAGACCACTGGCTGATGCTAAGAGACACGAGAAGCGCACGGGTCGAGAGGGTGGCGGAGGTCGAGACGATCTTGGTCATTGCGTTCATGCTGGTAGTCTCCTGTGTTGTGCCATGATTGGCGGGGTCACTTGGTCAGGCTCTTGGCGATGGCCGAAGCCACCTCTTCCGGCGGGCACATATCGAGCATGGCTCGCAGGAATTTCTCGGGCAGGCGGGCATGCCACTGCCACGGTTCGACCGGGTCATTTGGGTCGTCGCGGCATCTGGTGCCATTCATCGATCGGTCGTCATTGACCCAGAGGAAGAACATTCGATGGCGGACAGATCCCGCCGGGCGAAACACCCATTGCTCAAGGTGTTCGCGGCAGTAAACGGCGCGTGCCGTGTCGGTCAGCTCTTCGTCGAGAACGAGTAGCTGCTTCAGGCGCTCCTCTCTCAATCGATGCACCCCCCGTCCTCGTCGAAGGTCATGTCGGCGAGGTATTCGTCGATGTTCTCGTCGGAGGTGAGGTAGTCGTGTTCTTCCTCGAGCTTGCCATACATCCAGTCCATGAAGCGGCGGAGGAGGTCGGACACTTCGTTCTCGAAGCTGATGTTGTCGAGGCCGGCCTTGTCGCAGAGTGCGTTGAACACCATGAGATGCAGCTCGTTGTCGACGTCAACGTTATCCGGTGTGGGTAGGTCGACGTCGTAGCTGACGCTGTTGGAGTGGTAGTATCGGCTGGAGTGGGTGACTGAGACGCGGGCATCAGGGATAAGGTCATTGCACCGCTCGGACAGGTGGGCCAGGCCGAAGGCGATCTCGTGCAACTCGGCATCAGTCGGGGCGTGGTCCATCACCTTGGTGAGGGACGCGAGCGGGTCTTTCTCGGGGTGCCAGTCGCCCACGAAGCAGGCGCCGTCACCCTGCGACCAGAAGCCGGAGAAGTAGATGGCGGGGACGCTCTTCATCTTGCCGCTCATCAGCCTCTCGTACTTGACTTCGACAGAGATGCCCATCATGTCGGCGATCTTGTCGAAGTCCTCGTAGCTCGAGTCCCACCAGCCATCGTCCGGATAGTCCCGGCGGTACCATTCGCGAGCCTTCTCCTTGGCCCGGTCGGACAGTTCGGAGAACGAGTAGGTGGCATCAGGATCGTACTCGGTGTGCTCCTCGCACTGTGGCGAGATGACCAAGTCACGGCCCTGAAAGAAGCAGCCGCAGCTTTGGGTGATGATGGCGGGGTGGGCGGTCATGGTGGTCTCCGGGGTCGCATGGTTGCGGGGTCAGTCGTTGTCGTAGATCTGGGCTTCCTCCTCCACCTCGATGACATCGCCGGGCTGCGACGGCATGAAGCCGTGCGTCCCGGTTCCAGCGTGGAGATGGGAGGTCAGGTCGGCGAGAAGGTCGGCTGCCATCTTGTCGGCGTCGAGCTTGGCGTCGGCGTAGCCCTTGAAACGAAGGGTGATCCAAACTTCCTGTTCCATCAGCCGAGGTATCCGCACTTCGGGGTGAGATCGTACTTCTTGCCGAGTTCGTAGGTGATCTCGGTCGGTGTCTGGCCTGCCTCCATGGCGGCGGTGATCTGCTCGGGGTGGTCGGACACGAGGTCGGCATATCCCCACTGGCGATCAGCCTCGGTGCGGCAGAGGGCGATGTAGTCGTCGGGTGTCATCTCTTCCTTGTGGAACAGGCGCTTGCCCGGGTCTGGTTCGCGAGCCATCTCCGCAGTGATGAGGACATTGACGAGGTTGTCGATGTCGGGATCGTAGTGGCCCCGATTGTACTGGTTGTCATTGCAGAGCGCGTCCCAATCAAGGCGGTCGCACACTGCGGGCACGAACTCCCAGTCGTATGCGCCACCGAACTCGTAGCCGAGGGATTCCATATGCTTAAAGGCGCGGTCGCAGATGTCGCCGGCTTGGATCGAAACCATGCGCATGGCGGACCACCCGAGGCCCTCGAGCAGATCCTTGTAGGGCTCCTGTTCGCGGTTCTCGATGATGTGTTCGAACACGCAGAGTGCGCCCTCGACTTGGGCATAGTTGTAGCGATGGGTGTCTGCGAAGCGGGTCTCTTTGCCCTTATCCTGATAAACGTCGCCGGGCTTCACCTCTTTGACGAGGCCGAGCAATTCGACCTCGGTGGCGACATCCGCAGCGAGATCCTTGGTGATCAAGGCGGCGATGTCGTGGGTGGTGGCGGTGACCTTGGCGCGAACGATAACTTCGCCGATGAAGTCGGGCATGGTTCTCTTCCTGTGTGTGCATAGTTGCGGGTGGGGCGCTTCCCCTTGCGAGGGCAGGCAGGGAAGCGCGTTGTCCTGCCGGTGGGTCACATGGGACACCTCCTGTTTTGAGGGGCGATGGGCAGCCGCTAGGGATCGTCCGTGTTGGGGCACGGCTGCGGCTGAAAGGGTCAGAACTTTTCCCAGGTCGGGCGACCGTAGCGACGTTCTGCCGTGCCGTTCTTGGCGACGGTGATGTATCCGGTGTTGACGTTGGTACCGACGGAAGAGAACGAGCCGGGCGGAAGGTCGCGCCAGTCCGCCCCCATCTTCTCCATCAGCTCGCGGAAGGCGACGGCCTTGCGGGTGGATCGGAACTCGGTACCGGATGACATGATGGCAATGAGTGTGCCGGTCGGGGTCAGGAAGTCGAGAGCGTGCATGACGTGGTCGATGTCGCGCTCCCGATCGAACGGCGGGTTCATCACGATCAGGTCGTAAAGCCCGGTGGTCGCGGGCTGGATGTCGAGAAAGTCCGCAGTGAAGACGCGGCCGAGGTTCATCGCCTTGAGATCCGGGATCAGGTGCGGCTGGATCTCGATGCAGTCGACGATGTGGTCGGCGCGGTACCGCTCTTGATCCCATGGCTGGTCGTATTTCGGGATGCAGGCGCGGGCCAGGTTGCCGGTACCGGCGGACGGCTCGAGGATGCGCAGCCGTGGCTGCTCCGTCGAGCGGTGCCAGATCGCCGAGTTGCGCACCACGGTTGAGGCGGCAGCCGGAGGCGTGGGGTAGAAGCCGAAGTAGCGGGCCGGTGCGCGCTTGGCGTTCTCACGGTCGAGCGGGTCGTCTTCCTTCACCTGCCCACTGCCGAGCACCTCGCCGTAATATTCGGCGAGCAGCTTGTTGACCTTCTCGATCAGATCCTTGCGGGTAAACCAGAGGTGAGCGTTGCCGTTCTTGAAGATCCGGATCTTGAAATAGGCGGTCTCGACCTCAGTCTGACGGGCGCCGCTCGTGCCATGTCTGGCGATGTCGATCGCGCCAATGGTCTGGGTGAAGTGCTTGGCCGGGCGGCGGTCGCGTTTGGCGTTCTCGTTCTCCTCGTCCTGCTTCATCACCTCGGCGAGCTTGCCGTCCAGAACGGTGAGGGCGCGCTCGATGTCGATCAGGGTGGACCGCTCGTCTCGGCTGTAGTTCCACCATCCGTTCTGGTCGAAGCAATGGGACAGGATCATGCGAGATCCGACCTTGAACCCGTCGTGCGATCGGAAGCGGCGGTCCAACTTGGCGAAGGCGTTGGCCATGCCACGCTTGAAGATGGTGTCCGCGCCGAGCATGAAGTTTTCGATGGTGGCGAGGACGTTCTCGACGGTGACGGGCGGCATGCCCTTGGCCATCTCCTCCTCGGTGATGATCTGGCCCGGGGCAGTCGGCTCGTCGATGATGTGGGACATCTGCTTGCGCAGCTGGTCCTTCGCCTCCTTGTCCATCAGATGCTCGAGGTCGGTGCGCTCGACGATCCACGCCCACACGTTGAGGTCGATCATGTGCCGGCGCTCTTTGATGTAGTCGTCGAAGGGGGCGACCGACGTGGCCGTCAGCGACCGGCGCGAGGCGATCTCATGGGCTGCGTTATAGGCGTTGGTGCCGGGGTAGGCGCGGCGGGCGACGTCGATGGCTGCCAGCTCGGCGGCGTGTGCGTCGGCCAGCTTTTCATGGGCGATGGCGAAGAGTTCGAGGGCTCGGTTGCGATACTCGACGATCTGCTCGACCGTGTTGCGGGGTACGATGGCGTTCATGGTCACACCTGCTCGGCGTAGGCGGAGCGCTCGGCCCACTCGATGATGTAGCCGGCGCAGGCAGCGAGGGCAGCGGCCAGGACGAGCACCAAGATCGCCACGATCAGGATGAGTGTGCGAAACGGGGCGGGCTTGGGTGCCGGGGTCATCGGCTCCAGCATGATGCGGACGGGTCGGCCCTCGACTTGCAGGCGAGCGGGCAGGATTTCAACGGGCATGGATTTCTCCTTGGTTGCCATGGGTGGCGGGTTATGCGTCGGCTCGCATGGTGTCGAAGGGGGCGCCGACGGCCTCCTTCCATTGAAATGCGGGGTCACTGGCGGCGTCCATCTTGTCCATCCGGCGGCTGATGGCTTCCCGCAGCATCGCGGGCGTCACGTCCTCGCCCTCCTTGTGGTCAGAGAGGCATTCGAACGCGAGGGTGAAGGCGTGGTTGTATTTGGGGCTGGGCACGGGGCTCTCCTCATTTGCCATGGTTGGCGGGGTCAGGCGGCGACGGGGAACAGGTCGGGTGTCACCGGGCAGCGATAGGGAAGGTTGTCGAGGGACAGCGCCTCCTCGAACGGGTAGAAGGCATGCGGGACAGAGGTGACGATCTCGTCGAACTCCTCGGGGTGATTGATGCGCCAGAGCGCGACGGCCTCGATGTCATCCTCAATCCAGTCGGCGAGCGGTTCGGCGCGGGCCTCGGTGCGCTCGGCTTCGAACTTCTTCCAGTCGACAGAATTGCTCCAGGCATTGTGAAAATGTGACGCTTCGGACATGGCGGAGGCGCACTGGTTCTCGATTTCCTCGATGTCGTAGAGGGGCAGGCAGGCGGTGAGCAGGCGCCAGCAACTATTCTGACACCAGTCGGCAAGCGGGAAGGCCAGCTCCTCGGCGGGGTCGTGGCCGTCGTCGTCGATCAGCTCGCGCAGGCGCTTGTGCCCGTCAATGCGGGACCGGATGAAGAGCAGCTCGACCACGGGCAGGGGGATCGTCGCGTGTATCCAGTCGGTTTGGACACTGTACCTTCCACGCGCGGAGGTGAAGGTCTTGAGTTCAAGCCCCGCCGTGTCGCGGTCGTAGGTATGGGGGACCATGGCTTGCGTCTTGAAGCAGTATCGGGTGCCGTCGGTCGGGACGGACAGGCCCATGGCCTCGCCGAGGATCGCGTCGAATGTGGGGACGAACTCTTTGGCGATCGCCTCGTGGGCGACGTCATTGTCGGTGACCTTGGAGAGGATCTCGTGCAGCTTTTCGGCGTCGAGGCGCAGGCGCTCGGGCCACCATGCCTCCTGTTCCTTGTCGCTCTTGTCGTGCTTATCGGTGCGGCACTCGACGAACGAACTCTCCTCGTGGTCCAGCTCGTGCCGCCAGACGGTGTCGCCGAAGCCTGAAAAGGGCAGGCGCACGTCGAGGCGTGGTGAGGCGGGCGAAAGGTCGATCATGCGGATCTCCATGGGGTGCCATAGGCGGCGGGTCAAAGTGATCGGGCGATGCAATGGGCGTATTGCTCGGGGGTGAGCAGCTTGACGGCGCGGGCGGTGAACACGTCGTCAAGCTTGGCCCCGCCTTGGCCAGGGCGAGCGTTGAAGGTGAAGAATGTGCGGTTTCTGAGGTCGAAGGTCAGGGTGCGGACGGGCCACGTCGCTGATTCATTGACCGGGACGAAGACGACGTAAGAGGCGCTGTCCAAGTCGGGCTCCAAGACCCAGTAGATCATGCGGCGGGCTGGCAGGCGGAGGGGAAGGCGACGGCGAGCGCGGCCTCGAAGGTCGCGCGGGTGCGCTGATACTCCTCGTAGGCGGCGCGCAGGGGCGTTCCTTCCTCACCATGGGCGCGGGGGGTGTAGCGGACGTCACCGGCCCACTCTCCGGGGAAGGCGGCGCGGATCTCGGCCATCCACTTTTCATCGGCGGCGGCGTGGGCGGTGTGGATCTCGTCGAAGGTCATGGGGCGGGGTCTCCTACAGGGTGTAACCGGGTTTCAGGTCGCCGTCGGGCGTCAGGAAGCCAGCCGCGCGGGCGCACGGCAGGCAAACGCAGGTGCCCTCTCCGGGCTGGATCTCGACGGGGGCGAGGTAGACGAACGGGTTGACGCAAGCGCACTTGCGACAGGTCAGGCGGGGCATCTTCTGCATGGGTCACCTGATTGAGATCGAGAGGGTGAAGGCGGCGGGCGTGGCGATCGGCAGGGGGCGAGGCGCGGGCTTGACGATCGGGGGCTTGCGGGTGCGCGGCTTGGCCGGTTTGGGGCGGCGAGGCGGCACGGGTGCGAGCTTGGGAATGTATGCGGCCCACTGATCGACAGCGGGCTTAGGCGCGGGCGCGGCGGCAGCCGGCGGCGCGGCATGGGGGAACGGCTTGGCCGTGTCCGCGACATGCGGTGCCGGGGCCATGCGGACGACGGCGAAGATGATCAGCGCCGTCGCCGTGATCGGGGCGAGGCGGGTCATCGACCTACCCACTGGACCTCGGAGGGGCGGAGCACGGTGGTTTTGGTGCCTGTGGCGGACTCCGGGTCGCGCTCCATGAAGATCGCGCCGTCAGTGGACAGCATGGCGATGGCCTTGCCGTCGGCGAGAGTGGCGCGGCGCATGGCACCCTGCCATGTGCGGACGCCGAGGCGCGGGGCGGCGGCTTGCCATTCGGCGATGGTGCGGACGGCGTGGCCGTTGACGTTGATCGGCATGACCATGGCGCACCTCACCCGTTCGAGGCCAAGCGCAGGCAGGGGGTGCCGTCCTCGGCCAGAAGCGTGGCGGCGTAGGCCAGCCGGTCGGAGGCGCGCGGCAGGGCGACGGACACGAAGGCGTCGAGGTCTAGGTCGAGGCCTTCGTCATACGCGGGGTCGAGCAGGGGCGCGACCTGACGGTGCCGGTCGGCGGGGGCATAGGCGGACTTCACCCGTGACATGGGCGGATCTCCTTTTTCGCATGGTTGCGGGGCGGTGCGCACGGGGCGCGGTTACAGGGCGGCGAGCGCGTAGGCGGCGCGGGCCAGGCATTCGGCAACGGTGCCGAAAGGGGTGTCGGTCAACAGCGCAATGGCCATGAGCGGCAGGCAGGCGAGGGCGAGCGAGATGGACGGGTGCGGATACATGGCGCGGCCTATCGGGTCAGCTTGCCGTTGCGGGCGCGGAGTTCGGCCTCGGCGGCGGTGTCACCCCGGCGGGCGCGCTCGATCAGCGCAAAGGCGCACTCCTGCTCGATCGGCACGGGCCCGGCGCGATGCGGGACAAGCCCAAAGCCGCCAACGCGCAAGGGGGCGTCGGCGCGATAGGGGCGCGAGGCGTAGTCGGGGCGTGGGTTATACCAGCCGCGGTGCGGGTCAAACTGCATCACGGTCATGGCGGTCACCACGTTGCGGCGGCGAGGGCCGGAAGCATCCGGCGACCGAGCAGGGGCGCAATGCGGCCGATCAGGTAGGCGCGGGCGAAGGAACCGCACACAATGCCGGTCTGGCGGCGGTTCTCGACAAGCCAGCGACGTGGCGCGAGGGGGCGGATACGCATGGGGGTGGATCTCCTTTGGGCATAGTTGCCGGGGTGGCCGTGCGGCCATGGAAAGGCGGGGCAGAACCCGCCCTTGCATAGGCGCACGAAAGGGGGCGACTAGCGCCGCCCCCCCTGTATTACCGTGAACCGGTCTCGCTTTCAGGCAGCGGCAAGCTCCAGCTGCGCCGGGGCTTCCTGTGCCGGGGCGGGCTTGGCCTTGGCCGGAGCCTTGGCCTTGGCCGGGGTCTTGGCCTTCTGCATCTCGACAACTACCCCGCGCTTGTGGTGCTGGAGAAAGGCCGCAAGAGCCTTGGCAAGGGCCACGTCTTCCGCCGTTGCGTTGTCGTCCTTGACGGTCTTCGCCGCCACGTTCTCCAGCTTTTCCAGAAGGGTTTTCGGCGTCTTGTCGCCGCCTTCCTTCGCCGCCTTTTCATAGTCGGCAGGTGCGACGGACTCCGCCCCCGTCAAATCCGACTTCTTGCCCTTGGCAAAGGCGAAAACCCGTTCCTTTGCGTCATACGTGACCTTGCCGAAAGCGACGGCCCAAAGGATCAAGCCCCGGCGATAGTTGGCCGGGGTGACATTCAAAAGGCTGTTGAGGTGGATCACGTCCGAATGCTTGTCGACATGGTGAAGGCACGAAGCAGCAAGCTCATGTTCACGCTGTTTGAAGGTTGCAACGTCCTTCGCCCGGCCGCTGATAGCGTTCGAAAGAGCCTTGCCGGTGATGATTTTGAAAGTTGCCATTGTCGCTGTCTCCTATGTGGCATAATTGCCGATTGAAGCCCCTTGGCTTCCCTAAACCCACGGCGCTAACCGTGGGTTTAAGACTGTCAAGGCTTACCAATTGAACGGGGTTATTCCCCGTTCCTTGCAAATCCGGTTTGCTTCCCGTTTCCCGTCAACCGCGACCTTTTCCGAATTGTTGAAAGCGTCGCCGTTGCAAGGTGCATCGCAGATTGTGAGAACAAACCCGCTTTTGGTCTTATTGAGAT
Source organism: Sphingomonadales bacterium (assembly GCA_027489295.1). The sequence goes on from JAIYAA010000107.1 coordinate 64,023, forward strand.
ATGCAACCATTTTCCGTTTCCTTTCCGTTTCAACGCCTAAACCGTCTAACCGGCTTAGGACTTGAAACGAGAAAGACCGGCTAAGTTGCCCTAGCCGGTCTTCGAAACTTGTTGCACGTTTTGCCAATTGGTTTTCGTTCTGCTCAATTCGATACGTGCTAACGAATTGTTCACAGAACTATCTAGCATCGCTAGGGACTGACCTCACGGCATGGCGCTTTTTCAGAGCTTCAAACAGGATTCATCCATCCTGACCACAATATTTTCCGTCGTGTCTTTTCTATGTTTCCGCCACCTAACCCCGTTAAGGGCCGTTCATATCTCTAACGTCTAGCAAGGTGAGTCCATCACCTCTTCACTGCATGTTCATCTATCATGCTTGGTTAGCCTTTTGACCTATGGTTGCCCGCCACACTCAATAGATTTGCATCTATCTCGCAACGGATCATTTCAGCCGGAACCTTCGAAAGCGTGGTATTATTAAGTCAGCCGCCACTAGGGATAACCCTAGATTTATCGCACGGCCCGCGCCACTCATAGCGCCCTGCATCATTGCGTTGATATCCAAGTCTGTGACCGTCCCAATTCACGCAAGGGTAAAACCGAAAGGCAAAACCCCGTTGCTACATGGTCCAATCGCGACCGTGATACCCGCTTGTCAAAAAACCCAAACCGCAAGGCCTAAGCCCGGAACCGGTTTGTCAGTCACCAAAATTCGTTTGGCTTGGCCCATTCTTAAATGCGCAATGAATTGCCTGTCAATACGAAACGCGCAAATTATGCACGTTGCGAATTGACGTTTCCGCTAACCATCTGATTTTACACGAATAAAAAAGCAAGCTTATTGCAAGCCAGCCGCAAGCCTGCCAAGTCAAAAAAGCCAATAAAAACAGTATGGCAATCGCCAGGAACACGCTAGCGACTGCTATTCGCCGCGAATTGCAACAATGCGCAAAGCATCGCTAACCGCCGCAAATCACCCCGCATTAAAGCCAGCAAAACCGCCTGATTTAGCCATGTTGACTTTGGCAACCATCACGAGTCAAAAACCGGATCAATAACGGCGAATCACGTCTAGGAACCGCCGCCCGATTCCCCCTCACATTGCCAAGCCTGCCGCCGCCTAGCGTGGCCACGGCGCACCATGCCAGCACCCCGGAAGGGGGAAGGCGTGGCCGGATCACTGCCAGCCGGTAAACCCCGGCAGGGGGTGCGCAGAAGAGGCAGGCAGTAACCGCGATACCGTCGCCGATATCTGCCAGCCGGTGACAGCCTGCCAGCACCTGCCAGCCGTCCGCACCTGCCAGCCGGTCACAGTCCGCCGCTTGTCCCTGTCACCCCGGCAGGGGGAAGGAAGGGGGAAGCCATGCCGGAGGCAGGGGAAGGGGGGAGACAAACCCCGGCCACGTCCTGCCGCCTGCCAGCACCCCGCCGCCGGTCTAGCGTGGCCACGTCCTGCCAGCCGTCCGCCTGCCTGCCTGCCGCCACGTCCTGCCAGCCTGCCAGCCTGCCGCCGGTCACCCCGGCCACGTCCGCCGCCATGGTCCAGCCTGCCGCCTGCCGCCCCTGCCTGCCAGCCCCTGCCGCCCCTGCCGCCCGTGCCTAGCCGCCCCTGCCTACCCCCCGGCGGCCTTAGGTTCTTCGCCCCCCAGACCCCCCGGCCGCGGGCGAGCGGCAGCGCAGCATTTGAGCGGTTTCGATGATTTTGATTTTACCCTTCGGATTCGCTGGCCGGTTCGCCCTGGGCGGAGGAATGGATTTGCTCGGATCGCGCAACGAAATGCGGTGACGCCACCGGGCGGATAGAAACGAATTTCCACGGCGAATGCCTATCGGGTGCGATCTGTAGAATATTCCGGTCGTTCGCAGGGTGGCCGGTTGCAACCAAATGGAGGCCGGGAACGTGTACGTTGTACGAAGCGGCACCAACCTTCTGCTGGTCACGCGCATGGCTCGAGCTGCTGAGCAGTTGGCATCGCCCAGAGCGCAGCGAGAGATGTACCGAGGCGTCGTAGACGCTGGCCGAAAAATGAAGACGGTGACCCAGAAGACGGTCACCAAACAGATGAACCTCAAGCCCGGTCAGTACCAGGCCTATGTGGTGGCAAACACCAGAGGCGTCGGCCGGCAAGGCATCCTGGCTTACGACATCTTCTCGATGAAGGGCGGTATCCGCGCCGAGAACTACAAGGGTCTTCGATCGGTCGGAGTTAAGTCCCGGCTTAACAGCAAGATCCAGATCAGCGACCGAGGCACGGTCAGGTCGGACGTCTGGAACAACCCGCGCATCTTCAAGCGCTCGTTCGGAGCGAAGGGCGGGTTCTACATGATGCGCTCGAGGGAGGCAGGAGTGAAAGCTCCCCGCATCCTTTGGACCCACGACAACCGATCTTGGCAGCCGCGCTCAGCAAGAGGTCAGTTCGCATCGACGGGCACCGGCCCGAAGTGGGGCAAGATCCGCCGGCTGTTTGGTCCGGCTCTCCGCAACGAAATCCCCGATGGCGATTCCGCCGCGACCTTCATGGCGCAGGCTCCGGCCGTGCTCGAGGAGGCCGTGACGAAGCGCATCACCAAACTCATGAGGTTCTGATGCCCAGGAAGAAAAAGCCCGAGCAGCACGTCCTGTCCCTGGAGGGCATGACATTCAGCACTCAGGCCATGGCCGCTCTTCTGGGCATCACTGATCGGTGGCTGCAGATGCGGGTCAAGGAGGGTCAGATCCCATCCCTTGGCCGAGGCAGGTTCGATCCGGCTGCAACGACCCAAGCGTTCTTAACCCTCGCCAAAGAGGGAACCGAAAAGAAAACCGGCAGCGCCAGCATCGACAAACTCAGGGACGAGAAGACCCTCGAAATCCGGATGGCCCGCGCCCGCAAAGAGAGGGAATTGATCCCGCTCGAGGAGGCCGACGGCGTCCTCCAGGAGATCGTGGGTGACTTCAACGCCTACCTGTCGGGCTTGCCTGCCGAGATAACAGGGGTGCCGTCGGAACGGCATAGGCTCAATGAAATCATCGACCGAGGCAGGCTCAGATTGGCCGATCGCCAAAGCAAACGTCTCCAAACTCTTCGAGTCGGCAGCGAGGCTTCTGAGGCCGAGGCCGAGGACTGATCCGGTCCAGTGGGCGAGAGAGAACCGGACGTATCCCTCGACTGCCGGCAAGCCCGGCCCGAGAGAGCCGAAGGTCACCCCCTACATGATCCCGTTCGCCATGGCGGTCCACGCCAAGACGCACAAGCGCGCAGTGATGGTTGTCTCGGCTCAGTCGGGAAAGTCTGAAACGCTGCTCGATATCATGGGCGAGCGCCTCGATACGTCGCCGGTACCGATGATCTATGCCGGACCATCCCGCCAGTTCCTCACCGAACAGTGGGCTCCCCGCATGGAAGATCTGATGGAGAACACCTGTCTCGCCGACCGGTGCGCTCCGAAGAGCAGGCAGAAGGCAACCCGCAAGCTGATCAACGGCGTCCCGGTTCGCCTGGCACATGGCCGGTCCTCGACGGCGCTCAAGTCCGACCCGTTCGGCCTCGCGCTGACGGACGAAGCCGACGAGATGATGGCGCAGCTCAACGGTCAGGGTAACCCGATCGGACTGATCGACGCCCGCGGCGACAGCTATGCCGACTTCGTCCATGCCATCACCTCAACCCCGAGCTTGGGGAGCACCGATGTGGAGCGCGATCCCGAGAGCGGTCTCGAGTTCTGGGCCGACAGCGACCCGGAAGAAATTCAGTCGGTCATCTGGCGCCTCTGGCTAACCGGCACCCGGTTCCACTGGGCATGGCCTTGCCCTCACTGCGGCGAGTATTTCATCCCGAGGTTTCAGTGCCTCGGCTGGGATAAGCCGCTGGATGACAACGGCAGGGAACTGCCCTCCAGCGCCTCGATGGCCAAGAGGACGGCGCATCTGGTCTGTCCCCACGGTTGCGTGATCAGGGAGAGTGACCCGGTCACCGTGACCAGTTCGAACTACCTTGCCAAGGAGTGGATGAACGAGCACGGCGTCTACGTCGCGCCTGGTCAGAAGGTTCTGCCGAACGGCATCGTCGACGGGCTGCCGCCCGAGAGCACCACCATTAGCTTCTGGGTTTCAGGTCTCTGCTCTCCCTTCGTCTCGTGGGGTGAGCGCGCCTCACGCTACGTAGAGGCTGTCCGATCAGGTGATCCAAACGCCATCCAGTCCGTGAAAAATCAGGGCTTTGGCGAGCTTTACTCACCCGGAGGTGGAGCGGTTCCCGAGTGGGGCGAGGTCATGGACCGCGCGCTGCCGGACTACCGCATGCGGGAAGTGCCAGAAGGTGTCCGCCTCCTGACGCTCACTGCCGACGTCCAGAAGGACCGGATTTACTACACGGTTCGAGGGTGGGGAGCATTCGGCACGTCCTGGCTCATCGACGCTGATCAGCTCTACGGCCCGACCGAGGAGCTCGATGTCTGGAACGACCTGGCCCAGGTGGTCACCGGCACCTACGACGGCCTGCCCATCCGGCTCGCCCTCGTCGACTCCGGCTTCCGCCCCGGCAAGAAGTTCTTGGTACCGGAACACCGCGTCTACGCCTTCGCCCGTCGGTTCCCGAACCTCGTCCGAGCGACGAAGGGTTCGTCGACCACGATGCGGAAGCCGATCGTCAGCAGCAAGATCGACGTGAAAATCGACGGCAAGGAGTTCAAGCAAGGGCTCGAGCTGCTCCGCCTGGACACCGACTATTTCAAGTCGTGGGTCCAGCAGCGGGTGAGGTGGCTCGATGATCAGCCCGGTGCCTGGCACCTGCCGGAGGACATCACCGAGGACTATTGCCGGCAGATCGTTTCGGAAGCCCGGACCCGTGCCCCTGGTGGCAAGGTCAAGTGGGTCCAGAAGGCGAGGGACAACCACTTCCTCGACTGCGAGGCCATGCAGGGCGCAGCCCAGATGATCCTCAACCTCGGCAAACTTCGAGATGGCCCGGCCCGCCGCCGTGCGCCGGAGCCCGAGCAACAGCAACAGCAACAGCCTTCGCCACCTCCATCCAGGCCAAAGCCGGGCGGGGGATGGATGAAGGGCGGGAGTATCTGGGGATGAGCAATCCTTTCCTCGACAACCTGTCGCCGGAAGAGAAGCAGGAGTTTCTCCGAGATCTCTCCGAGGCCTACTACTCCGGCGCACAGCGCGTCCGGTTCCGCGAGCGAGACGTCACCTACCGATCGAAAGCGGAGATGAAAGAGGTTCTCGATGAGCTGAACGCCTCCGTTCGTGGCAAGCGCCGCAAGCATGCAATTTTCACGACATTCTCGAGGGGGCGCTGATGGGGAATCCCCTCGATAAACTTATCGGCTGGTTCAACCCGGAGGCCGGCGCAAAGCGCATGGCCAACCGTCGGAAGATGGAGTTGCTGAGTGGCACCCGTGGGTACGATGCGGCGAAAAACGGACGCCTCAACAAGAACTGGAGCGCTCCGCGCGGTACTGCGGATAGCCACATCAAGCGTGACGGCCCGACGCTTCGTGCTCGATCGCGCGATACTGTCCGCAATAATCCGCTCGCGGCAAAGATCGTAGCAACCCATGCCGACAACCTAGTCGGCCCAGGCATCATGCCCAGGGCAAAGACCGGCAACCCGACTTGGGATGCGTTCATCGATCAGCTCTACATCGACTGGGAAAAGGTTGCCCACGTCGAGGGTACCACCGGGGCAAACGGCTCGGTTTACACCACGGCCCGGATGATGGTGCAGGACGGGGAAGGGTTCCTTCGCCGTCGTCGCCGCCGCCTGACCGACGGTCTTCCGGTGCCCCTGCAGATCCAGGTGTTGGAGAGCGAGTTCTGCGATTGGAACAAAAACCAGCTGCAGACCGACGAAGCCAACGCCATCGTCGACGGTATCGAATACGACCGCATCGGCCGGCGCCGGGGGTACTGGATGTTCCCGGTCAACCCGGAGGGCGGACGCCTGACTTACGGGCAGACGCTTGTCAGCTCCTTCGTGGATGCTGCCGACGTCGCCCATATGTTCGAGCCGCAGACGGCGCAGAGCCGTGGTGCTCCTTGGCTCTCTCCGATCCTGGACGAGATCAAGGAACTCAAGGACTACGAGCTGGCTGAAAACGTGCGCAAGCGCGCCGAGGCCTGCAACGTCGGTGTCGTCATCCCCGGCGACGACGACGATCTTGGCGAAGATCCGAACATCGGCCTCGACGAGACGAAGACCGGCGACGACGACGCGGTCCAGATGAGGGATATGTACGGCAATCCCTATGAGCGGATGGAGCCGGGCATGTTCCTGGTCGCTCACGGTGGCCGGGACGTCAAGTTCAATACCCCGGCGATTTCGGCCGGCATCGAGTCCTACATTCGAACCCGCCATCGCAGCATCGCTGCCGGCGCTCGTATCCCCTACGAGCTGATGACGGGCGATTTCAGCCAGGCCAACTTTGCTTCCGGCAAGCTGGGGCTGCTCGCATACCGGCGCTTCGTCACCGACATGCAGTGGCACTTCATCATCCCGCAGGTGATGGAGAAGATCTATGGCTGGTTCATTCAGGCAGCCAAGGAAGCGGGCAAGATCCCGTTCGACCTGGTTGTCAATGTCGAGTGGGAGCCGCCGGAGTTCGACGAGATCAACCGCCTCGATGAGGCCCAGGCCGATCTCCTCGAAATGCGCATGGGCAAGCGCTCGCCGCAGGAAGTGATCGGCAAGACCGGTCGCAATCCAAAGCAGGTGCTCAAGGAGTTCGACGAGTGGTTCCAGGAGGTCGACAAGACGACGTCCAAGCTCGTCTTCGACTCCGATCCTCGGAAGGTCTCAGCGCAAGGCCAAGCCCAAATCACAACGCAGAAAACAGGAGACGGCAATGCCGAAGGCTCTTGAGGAAACGATCCGGATTCCCCGGAGCTTCGCCGATGTCGAGGTTCGCAAGGATACGGTCAACGAAGCGGAGCGCACGGTAGAGGTCGTCTGGACGACCGAGCACCCTGTCCGCCGCTACTCGTGGGACGAAGGTTACTACATGGAGGTTCTCTCCTGTGACCCGAAGGCGATCCGCATGGATCGTTTCCGGAGCGGGATGTCCCTCCTTGATTCCCACGACAACTGGTCGATGGCGAACCGGCTCGGGACTGTGATCCCCGAATCCGTCCGCATCGAGGGGAAGAAGGGATACGCAACGGTTAAGTTCTCGCGCAGCGAGCTGGCCGAAACCCTTTTCCAAGATCTTCTGGACGGCCACCCGATCCCGATTTCGGTGGGCTACCGGATCCACAAATTCGAGAAAGCCGAGGGCAGCGACAAGGCCCTCCCGACGTTGCGCGCAACGGACTGGGAGCCGCTGGAAATCTCTGCGGTGCCCATCCCGGCGGACCCGAATGCCTACTCTCGCTCCGACTCCGATCGGAAGCGAGATGACAGCTACGAGGTCGTCCTCATTCGGCAGGACGACAGCGAAGACGACAACCCGTCCGCGAAGCGGCACACGAAGGAGACCCCCATGAACAAGCGCGAAGCCGCCAAGACCCTCAAGGGCAAGGAACTCGAGTTCCTGGCCCTGGGCGCCGGACTGGTCCGCAACGAAAACGAAACCGATGAGCAGCTCAGCAAGCGCCTTCTCGAAGCCTACGACGTGGAAGACCGCGTCCGGGCCGAGGCGGAAGCTGCAAGCCAGCGTTCGGCCCAGCAGACCCAGCAGAACGAGCAGACCCGCACCGAGCAGACCGCTCCGGCTGCCGGCCTGACCACTGCCGACGTCGACGCTGCCGTCCGCGCAGCGCAGGAGCGGGAGCGCAAGCGCGCCTCCGAGATCTCCAGCCTCGCTCGTGAAGCCGGCGTTTCTGAAACCGAAGACTTCGTCCGCACGGCGATCTCCACCGGCCAGGAAACCGACGCCTTCCGTGCCGCTCTGCTCGATCACCTGATCAAGCGCGAGAACACCGCTCCGACCTTCCCGATCTCCAGCACCCGTGGCATGCGCGACGCTCGCGAAACCACCCGCGGCCTCATGGTCAACGCCCTGATGCACCGCTCCGCCCTCGTGCCGAAGCTCGAAGACGGTGCCCGTCAGTATGCGGCCATGTCGATGGTCGACGTTGCCCGCGAGCTGCTGATGCAGCGTGGCGAAGACTGGCGCGGTGCTCCGATCGAGATCGTCAAGCGCTCGCTGCACTCGACCTCGGACTTCCCGATCATCCTCGGCGAGATCACCCGCCAGGTCATGATGAACGCCTACACGCTCGAGCAGGAACAGAACACGTTCCAGCTCATCGCGACGCGCAACGTCATGACCGACCTTCGCGAAGTGAAGGTTCTCGAGATGGGCAATGGCCCCGAGCTCGAAGAGCTGACCGAGAAGGGCGAGTACCGGCGCGGC
>JAIYAA010000327.1 GCA_027489295.1 Sphingomonadales bacterium
ACGACATGGAAGGTGACGACGATGCCGATCGCGCGGGGCAGGGCGATCCGCCCGCGTGCCGCGCGTACCAGTACCCGCTCGATCGCCAGCCAGCCGCCGTGCAGCGCGCCCCACAACAGGAAGGTCCAGTTGGCGCCGTGCCACAGCCCGCCGAGCAGCATCGTCAGGAACAGGTTGAGATAGGTCCGAACGCGCCCCTTCCGGCTGCCGCCGAGCGGGATGTAGAGATAGTCGCGCAGCCAGCTCGACAGGCTGATGTGCCAGCGCCGCCAAAAGTCCTGCAGCGAGGCGGCGCGATAGGGCTGGTCGAAATTGCGCGGGAAGCGGTAGCCGAGCAGCAGCGCCAGGCCGATCGCCATGTCCGAATAGGCCGAAAAGTCGCAGTAGATCTGCACCGCATAGCCATAGGCGCCGAACAGCAAGTCGAGGCTCGATCGGTGCAGCGGATCGCGGAAGGCGGGGTCGACCAGCGCGGTCGCCAGCTCGGAGGCGACCACGACCTTCTTGAACATGCCCCACAGGATCAGCAGCAGCGCCGCTGCCACGGCCCCGCGCTCCAGCTTTGGCGCGGTCCGGAACTGCGGAAGCAGGTCCGATCCGCGCACGATCGGCCCGGCGACCAGATGCGGGAAGAACGACATCAGCAGCGTCAGGTCGAGCCAGCCCGCCGGCGCGATCCGCCGCTGCTGCACGTCGACCAGATACGACACGGCCTGGAAGGTGAAGAACGATACGCCGACCGGCAGGAACACCTGCAGCAGCGGCACGTCACGACCGAAGCCGAGCGCCAGCAGCAATGCATCGAGCTGCTCGAGGAAGAAGCCGGCATATTTGAAATAGGCGAGCACGGCGAGGTTCAGCACGACGCCAAGCGCGACCAGCACGCGCCCGCGCGTCGGCATCGCCGCGATGCCGCGCGCGAGCAGCCAGTTGCCGCTCGCCGAGAGGAACAGCAGCAGCACGAAGCGCCCGTCCCAGGCGCCGTAGAAGCACCAGCTCGCCATCAGCAGGGCGATCTTGCGCCACTCGTTCGAGCCGTTGAGCGCCCAGGCAATCGCATAGACCGCCAGAAAGAAGAGCCCGAAGCTCAGCGTGGGGAACTGCATCGGCCTTAGCGGACGGTCTGGGGAACGGCGCCGGTCGTCGCCATCGCGGCTTCCAGATCGGCTTCGAGCCAGCCAGCGATCCGCGCCGCGCCGGGGCTGGTGAAATGCACGCGGTCGCCACGCATCAGCGGCGGCACCTGCGTCGCCCAATCGGTGGCGGTGCACCGCCCGCCCATGCGCTGCGACCAGTCCCAATAGGCGAAACCAAGCTGGTGCGCGCGCGCCCGCTGAATCGACTGGACGGTGGCAAGCGCCGCGGTCGGCAGCCAGTCGCCCTCGCCGCAGGAAAGCGACGTGCCCGCTGCACCCGCCTGGAGCGACGGCAGCTTCGTGGCGGAATCCGGCGCACCGATCAGCAGCATCGGTACGCCCGGCGCGAGACGCTGGAGGCGCCGCAGGCTGGCTTGCAGCTGCAGGTCATAGCCCGCCGCAGTGAAGCGCGGGTAGAAGGCCTCGTTGGTGCCGAAGGCGACGACGATCAGGTCGGGGCGGTATTCGGCAAGCTCGCGCGCCACCACGGCATCGTCGGTGCGATCGTAATGCAGGAGCTGCGCGCCGACCGTGCCGAGATTGGAGAGCGTCACCCCGCCGGCACTGGTCTCGGTGGACCATGAGGTGAGGGTGACGGGCCCCAATATGACGGCCACGCTGGCGCTGGTGGCGGGCACGGGGCTGGCCAGCGTGGTGCAGTCGCTGCCCGCTACCGGGGCAGTGAGCGACCATGATTTCTGCACCCCGCCGATCGCCAGCGATACCGAACCCGCGCCCGGCCCGGTCAGCGCGCAGACGGTGAAGCGGTCGAAGCCCAGCTCGGACCGATCGGCGCGCAGGCCGATGGTGGACCCGGCCAGCGGCGTCGAGAGCGTATAGCCGGTCAGCCCGAGCGGACCGCTACCAGGATGCCAGGCAGCGCCGAAGATGCCGCTGGTCCCCCAGGGTCCGGCCTGGGTCGCGGTGATGTCGCGGGTGAGATAGCCGGCATAGGGTCGCCCGGGCGGCAGCACGCCGCGTCCGCCGCGGCCGAAGCGCGCCTGGAGCAGCGTCCGCCAGCTGCCGGTCACCTGATCGGCGGCGGTGTGGCTGTCGCCGATCTGGACGATCCGCACGGTGTGACCGTTGCGGCGCGCGTCGGCGAGCTTGGCGAACACCGGTGCGAGCCGATCGGCATCGCAAAGCGCCTGTGTGCAGGGCGCAGGCGCGGCAGGCGCAGCGACCTGGAGCATCGCTGCAATCAGGGCGCCGATCACTTGGCAGCAGCCTCGGTCGTGCCCTCGCGGCGCATCCGCTGCGCCAGCGTCTCGATCCGCGTCGCAAGCGGCGCGGTAATCCGCTGATAGCCGACGCCCAGCATGTGCAGACCGTCACCGGTGCGCACCAGCTTGCGTGCGCCGGTCTTTTCGTCGGGAAGATAGGCGGCATAGCGCCCCTGTTCGTCGACCGAACGCGGCCGCGTCTCGAGGAAGGGCACGCCCAGCGCCCGCATATGCTCGGCATAGAAGGCGTTCATTGCCTGGATCGAGCCATCGAGCGTGGGATCGCGCATCGCCGGTAGCCCCAGCCAGTACACGCTGGCCCCGGTCGAGCGCGCGACGGCGACGAACCGATCGATCCGCTCGCCGACCACGCGCTTCCAGCCTTCGCTCAGCAACGGCTGCTCGTGGCCGGCGTCGTAGAAGGGGACGGCATCGTTCGCACCGAAGCAGATCACCGCGACGTCGACCGGATCGGCGGCGAGCTGCTCGCGGGCCCGCGCTTCCAGGTTCAGGCGATGATATTGGGTGAACCCGGTCGCCTCCTTGGCGAAGCGGAGTACCTCGAACCCGGACTCGCGCGGCAGCTGGTGGTCGAGCGCTTCCCACACGCCAACGCCGAAGCTGTCACCGAACACGCCCACGCGGACCTTGCCGGTCTGGCGGACGCGGGCGATCGCGACAGCGCTGGCCGCGTCGTCGCGCACCGGTGCAGGCGCAGGCGCCACCGCTACGGCCTGCGTCGGGATCGACATGGCAACCGGCGCCGGTACGGCAGCGATGGGGCGATGAAGATCGAACGAAAGCCCCACGCCAAGTCCGGCCGCGAAGCCGACGACCAGGACGGCACTCCGATCCAGCGACAGCCGAACCCAGCCGAACCGCCGCCTGCGCTTCGGTGACCTCGGGTCATGGGACGCACCTGCGCCCTCGCGCATGTCGCTCCCGGCCTCGTCATGGAGGGAAAGAAATCTCACCGCACGTCCCGCTCGTCATGGCAACGACGACGGCCTTCGCCCCGGTGGCGAGGCGACGGCCCTTCGTTTCCGATGTCCCCTGTTCCGGCCAGGCCGCGGTGGATACCGCTTTTCTGTCCGTATCTTGGATGTGCAACTGCGCGCAGAGAAAGTCGAGAGTGGGGACCGCAAAAAAGCGGGACAGGCGCTCACATCGGCGCGGTGGGTTTCCCGCGGGAATTACCATCCGATATCGCTCGAAGTAATATCCAAATCCGATCTAGCACCGAAACGGATGCGCGGATGTCGAACGTCCAGCCGTTCCAAATTGCTGCAATGTCAGTTGACCGATTGACAAACAGGCTTCGACCATTTCGATCAGATCGAACATTGCGTTATATCAATATACCGCACCCGATTCTTTACGTTGACTCCAACGTCTTTCAATATAGGATCGCCTATCGCAGATGATATCCTATATGAGATATCCGGCGCAAACGATTAGCGCCACAGCATGTAGTTAGATGTTGTGAAGACACGCGTAATGTGCGCCAGCGGTGATGCTTTGTCGCAGGCGTAAAAGCCATGCCACAGCGTGCAGTACATCTAGGTTCCGGATAGGGGGAAATGCCGGTGCAAAAGTTGGTACTCGTCTGCGCATCAGGCGCATTGCTACTTGGTGTCACCTATCGCCATCCTGCAACGGCCAGCGACCCTGTCGACGGGGGCAGGGGAACCGCGGCGGCTGATGCGGCAGGAGACGCGGCTGTCCCGCCGATCAACCCGGTCGTGACCAATTGCAACACCACCCTGCCGCCAGCCCCTGCGAAGGTCACGCCACAAATGGCGCGCAGCGGGCTGCCTTGCGCGCTCGCCTTCAGCGGCAAGGCGTCGCTGGAGACGCTTCAGCAGGCGTTCGACTTCAACAGCTGGCTGACGTTCGTCGCGCTCAACACGCCCGCGACGACGCCCGGCGATGCGCCGGCGCCGTGGGAAGGCTGGCAGGACATTTTCAGCCTGATGCTGCCGGACGGGGCGCCGCCGCCGGCCTTCGGCACCGCGCTGCCACCGCCCGCCATCTGCAAGGGGGCAGGTGCCGGTACCCGCGTGCTGCGGATGATCAGCAAGACGCCGATCACCCCGACGATCAGCGTCGCGGGGCAGCCGCTCAATACCGGACCGCTGATCGACCAGAACGGCCGCTATGTCCGCTACCAGATCCTCGTGAACCGGCCGATGTACGACTATATCGTGCAGAACGGGCTCTACAGCAAAGCCGGGCAGCAGAAGTTCACCTCGCCGATCCGCTTTCCCGTCGGCGCGACGACCAGCGGGACGACCGGCACGATCGGCGCCATCGTCGTGAAGGCGGCCTGGAAGGTGCTGGATCCAAAGGACCCGAACGACCAGGCGGCAAACTTCCATGTCACCCGCGCCTATGTGTACACGCCCGCCTCGTCCGGTGTGGCGGAAAGCTGCCGGGTCGAAAAGCTGGGCCTGGTCGGGCTGCACATCGTCCACAAGACGCAGGACGAGCCGCAATGGATCTGGTCGACCTTCGAACATGTCCGCAACGTGCCGCTGTCGGTGCAGGTTGGCAGCGGCACTACCGATCCGCACTATAATTTCTTCAACCCCAAGTGCAGCGCGTCGGCCTGCAAGGTGAACCAGCAGCCGCCCCAGCCCTGGGATCCCGCGGCCCCTCCGGGCAGCTTCCGCAGCCAGATCGTGCGCACGACCCGCTATCCGGACATCGCAACCAGCAGCGCCGGCCTGTGGAACGCCCAGTTCCGGCCGGCGCTGAAGGGCTCGGTCTGGCAGAACTACCAGCTGATCACGACCCAGTGGCCGACCGACGCGACCAACAAGACCGATCCGAACGGCGTGCCGTTTCCGGTCTTCGCCGCCAACGCGACGATGGAAACCTATGTCCAGGGCAACGTGCCCCAGGCCTCGTCGAGCTGCATGGCCTGCCACGGCAATGCCACCAGCGCGGCCGGACGCGAGTCCGACTTCAGCTTCGTTCTCGAAAAAGCGCACTAAGGAATCCCGCGACATGGCTGATCCCGATCCGCTCGACGATTTCGTCGCGCTATCCGCGCTGCTGACCGGCATCGCGGCGGACAAGCTCCACCCCGAACTCGACGTCTATCAGATGGCCGAGGACTATCTTGCCTATGCCACCGCCAAGGGTGGGGGGGCATTCCAGCAATTGATCGCGCTCTACAGCGCAAACAAGGCCCAGCCGCCCGCCGCAATCGCCGCGCTGATCTTCGCCGATCAGGCCAGCGACCTCGCCTATATGGCCAAGGCAGTCATCCTGATGTGGTATCTCGGCGCCTGGTATGATCCCGCCGGGCTGCGCAGCTATTACCAGGCGGCGGCACAGGGGCAGCATCCCTTCGCCAGCTCGGTCGTGATCTCCAGCAAGGCCTATACCCAGGGCTGGGCGTGGCGGGTCGGGCAGACGCATCCCATGGGCTACAGCGACTGGCGCTTCGGCTATTGGAACACGCCGCCCCAGCCGCTCGGCGATTTCATCGGGGGGAACTGATCATGGCCACGACACCCGAATATGACGTCGTCATCGTCGGCGCGGGCATCGCCGGCGCGCTGATCGCCAAGCAGCTGGGCGCCGCGGGCAAGACGGTGCTGATCCTCGAAGCCGGCATGGACGGTCAGGGGTCCTATGCGGAGTTTCTCGAGCGCTTCTATCTGGCCCAGGCCAAGGTACCGGAATCACCCTACACGCCGCCGATCGTCGACACCCAGCCGGACGGGACGCAGGTGCTCGCCGATCCCGGCAAGATGACGGTCGGCCGGCCGACCGTACTGACGCTCGGCGCCGGCAACTGGCAGGACCCGAAACAGGCCTATCTCGATCAGCAGGGCCCGCTCGCCTTTGCGAGCACCTATGAACGGGTCGGCGGCGGCACCATGCGCCACTGGCTCGGCACCAGCCTCCGCTTCGTGCCGAACGATTTCAAGACGAAGACGGTGTACGGCGTCCAGGAGGACTGGCCGATCGACTATGCCCAGCTCGAGCCGTGGTACGGCAAGGCGGAGGCGGAGATCGGCATCGCCGCCGACGTCGCCGACCAGGCCTATCTCGGCATCCAGTTCCCGAGCGACTATCATTATCCGATGCCGCCGATCCCCGCCTCGGTGGTCGATCAGGCGGTGGCCGCGGCGCTGCCGAAGCTGCCGCCCCAGGAGGGGATCACCCTGGCGGTGACCAACACGCCGGCGGGGCGCAACTCGATCCCCTATCAGGATCGGCGGGTGTGCGCGGGCAACACCAACTGCATTCCGATCTGCCCGATCCAGGCCAAGTACGATGCCAGCGTGACGCTGGGCATGGCGCTGCAATATCCCGGTGTGTCGATCCGCTACCAGACCGTCGCCAGCGAGGTGCTGGTCGGCGATGATGGGCAGGTAAGCGGCATCCGCTATCTGGAATATGCCGACCAGGGCGGCCCGGCGACCGGCAGCGGCACGGTGACCGCGACACGCTACGTGATCGCCGGCCACGCCATCGAGACGCCGAAGCTGCTGCTGATGTCGACCAATGGCGGCAAGACTCCGAAGGGCGTCGCCAACAGCAGCGGGCATGTCGGCCAGCATCTGATGGATCACCCCATCTATCTCGCCTGGGCGATGAGCGCCGATCCGGTATTCGGCTATCGCGGGCCGCTGTCGACCGGCGGCATCGAGAGCATGCGCGACGGCGCGTTCCGCAGCAAGCACGCGCCCTTCCGCATCGAAATCGGCAACGAAGGCTGGAACTTCGCGGTAGGCGATCCCTATACGACGACGCTGGACATGGTGCTCGGCACCAACCTCAGCCAGCTCAACGGCACCGGCCCTGTCGGCACCGCCGATTATGGCGACGCGCTGACCGGCGCGCTCAACCATGCGCTGACCCGGCAGTTCCGCCTCGGCTTCCTGCTCGAACAGACCCCAGACGACGATTGCACGGTGGGCCTCTCGCCGACCTTCAAGGACGCGCTGGGCCTGCCGCGGCCGCAGATCCGGTACAATTTCTCCGACTATACCAAGATGGGCTTCGTCGTCTCGCGGCGAGTGGCGAGCAGCATCTACCAGGCGATGGGCGCGACCGAATTTACGACTTTCCCGACCGCCGAGGACATCGCCACCGGCGACCCCACCGCGTTCGCGGTGACCTATGACGCCAACGACGTGCCGGTGCCCGAAGGCACGCCGGGGGCGACGACCGAATATTTCCGCTATTTCGGCGCCGGCCATGTCGTCGGCACCTATCGGATGGGGGCCGATCGTGCCGCTTCGGTCGTCGACTATCAGCAGCGTAGCTGGGATCACCCGAACCTGTTCCTCGTGGGCAGCGGGGTGTTCCCGACGGTGGCGACCGGCAACCCGACGCTGACGATCGCCGCGCTGGCCCTGTGGGCGGCGGAGACCATCACGCACGACCTCGGCTGACCGGCGCGGGGAGGGCGCCGCGCCCGCCACGACCCCGGCAGGTCTCGCTCGAACCGCCGAGCCACCGGAAGTGGCGGGCGCGGCATTGCTCGAACACGTCTCGGAGAACCGGCATGACCAGCGAAGCAAACGAAGCCACCGTCGCGCGCCTCGGCGCCTATTTTGTCGCGGGCGATCTGGAGGGTGCGTTCACCTGCCTCTCGCCCGACTTGGTCTGGACACTGCCCGCACCCCCCGCGCTCCCCTATGGCGGGCGCTATGTCGGGCATGAAGGCTATGCCGAATGGGTCCGCCGGGTTCGCGCGACGCTGCACTTCGACAGCGTCACCATCCAGCCGGCGGTGGGGCAAGGTAGCCAGGTCGTCCTGCTGGGGCACGAGGCAGGCACCGCGATCCCGACGGGTCGCCCCTATGGCTATAGCTGGGCGCAGGTGTACGGCTTCGGCCCGGACGGCCTGATCGCTACCATGGATCAGGTCTTCGATCCGGCGAACATCCTCGCGGCGCTCACCAGCCCCGGCCAGCTTCCGACGATCCCCGACGGCTTCTCGCTGCCCTTCTATTATTCCTCGCTCACCGATTTCGAGGTCCTGTATCTGGTCGAGCCCGCGGTGGTGGCCAACTATCTCGCCGGCACCGGGCTCAGCCCCGCACTGTTCGGCGGTCGCGCCTGCGTCTCGTACAATTTCCAGAGCTATACCGGCCAGTTTCCGTTCGGCACCGCCATCACCCAGGAAATCGAGCTCAACATCGTCGCCTATCCGGATGCTGCGCGTGGGCAAGTGGTGCAATTGTCGTTCGAAGACTTCGTGACGGGCAACGACCAGACCAAGCTGCTCGGCAACCACCGCGTGCACGTGCCCTGCGATAACGACAACGCCATCGCCGCGGGCATGCAGCTGTTCGGCGAACCCAAGTTCAAGACCAGCTTCACGATGCGATTTCCGTCGTTGAACGATGCCAGCGTCGCGACCTGGGCATTTACCTGCAACGATCCCGAAATGCCGGCGACGACGATCTTCTCGGTCAGCGCCGATCTCTCGGGGCTGACCGCGGTACCGGCCGATATTGCGCCGCAGACCGAATACGGCCTGTTCCAGACCAGGCTGATCGGCTGCCGCTGGAACATGCTGCAGCCAAGCCGCGCCTATTTGCTCGGCGATGGCGATCGCAGCCGCGTCCAGCTGCACCTGGGCGAGAGCGGGCATGCGATGCGGCGCGATGTGGCGACGTTGCTGGCGGGCGTACCGCCAGCGGCGGTGCGCACCTTCCAGTCGCAGCCTGCCGCCATCCAGAGCCGCGCATATTTCGTCTGAAGGGAAGGGAAGAACCATGGTCCATAGCCACCCAACGATGCCGGACGGCCCGGTGACCGAATATGCGCTGGCGTGGCCCGACGCTTCGGAACCGGCGGCATCGGCCATGGCCACGCCCAATGCCTGCTGCGCACCCGGCGGAGGATCGACGCATGAACTGGTGTGGGACCGCCAGCGCGACGGCACGGTCTTCTGGGTGTCGGGGCAGATGTACGACCACATCGCGCGCATCGAGATGGACGGCAGCGCGCGCTATTTCGCGATGCCCCCGGGCAGCCTGCCGCACGGCATGACCTTCGATTCCGCGGGGCAGCTGTGGGTGACGTTCGAAGGAATCGGGCAACTCGCGCGGATCGATTCCGACGGCGCGGTCGCGGAGACGGTCGACGTGCAGCTCCATGCCGAGGGCATGGTCGAACCATTCAACACGCGGCCGCACGGGCTCGGGATCGCGGGCGACGGCGCCCTCTGGTTCACCGGCAAGCGCAGCAACACGGTCGGCCGCGTCGATCCGGTCTCCCGCGCGGTCCTGCATGTCGGGCTGCCAACCATCGGCGCAGTACCGATCTACCTTTCGGCCGGGCCGGACGGCAACATGTGGTGCACCGAGCTGGGCGGCAGCAGCATCGCCCGGATCACGCCGGAGGGTGCGGTCACCGAATTCGTCATCCCCACCTCCAATAGCCGCCCGATCGCGATCCTTCCCGGACCTGACGGCCGGTCGATGTGGTTCAGCGAGGAAGCCGGGCGCCGGATCGGCCGCATCGATATGGCGGGCGCCATCACCGAATTTCCCGTGCCGCTGACCAGCTCGACCTCGATCCTCGC
>JAIYAA010000242.1 GCA_027489295.1 Sphingomonadales bacterium
ATCTCCTCCCCGTCGACGATCGTGCCGTCCTTCCGCTTGCGGCCGAGCGCGCCGACATAGCCGGTGCCGCGCTTCGCCTGCGCCTCGGCCAATTCCGCCACGATATAGTCGGCGCGGCGGCGCATCTCGGGATCGCCCGTCTGCTGCCACATCAGCACCAGCGCGGTGAGATAATGGCCGAGTGTATGGCCGGCGATCGTGTCGCTCTCCCAGCCGCCGTAGAGTTTGCCCTTCGGCTCCAGCCCCGCATATTTTCGGAAATTGTGGAGCAGCCGATCGGGCTCCAGCTGCAGCAGGGCGCGATGGTTGACCTCAACCGCGCGGGCATAGTCCGAGGGGCGCAGGCGGAGGGATGTCAGCGGCAGCGGCGACAGTTTCGCCGGCAGCGAAGCGGCCCCGGCCGCGCGGGCGACCGCCGGCATCGCACCGGCCGCGAGCAACGCCCCGCCCGCCCCTGCCAGCAACTCTCTCCGCGTGCGTGCCATTCGAATTCCCCTGTTCAATCGTATACGATCTACGAAGGACGCAGCGCCGGGTCAAGCAGCGCGCAGCATCGCCATCCAGTATTTTATACCGTATAATATTCTTGACCGTTCCCAGTGCCCATGGTCTACACCACGCCACAAAAGGGGAATTGCGGATGACTGTATCGGATCGGCGGGGTAGCACCAGAGGGCGCATCGCGCGCCTCCTGGTCCGGGCGGCGGCGCTAGCGCTGCTGCCGTCTCCGATCGCCTTCGCCCAGACCGCCACCGACACGGGCGGCGCCACGATAGAGGCGCGCTATGCCCAGGCAGACCGCTATCTCGGCGACGGGCTGGCCAAGCTGGTCGTCGATCGCAGCCTGCGCGCCGCCTTCACCACCGATGGCGCCGGCATCGTCTATCGGCACGGCAAGGACGGCGAGCGGACGATCGCCTATTTCGATCTCGCCACTGCGCAGTCGCGCGCGATCGCGCCGGAAGCGGCGATCGCCGACGCGCTCGCCAAGGCGATCGGTCGCCCGCTCAAGCCCGCTGCGCTGCCGATCGAGGATGCCAAGATCGATGGCGACGCGCTCCAGTTCAGCGCGTTCGGCAAGCGCTGGGTGTGGAATGCCGAGGGCAATCTCGCCCCCGCCGCCAAGGGCGCGCCGGACGGCGAGGAGGCACTGTCGCCGGACGGCCGGTTCCGCATCGTCGCGCGCGATTTCAACCTCTTCGCCGTGGAGGTTGCCAGCGGCCGCGAGGTCGCGCTGACCGAGGACGGCACCCGCGACCAGCCCTATGGCCGCGGCATCCCACAGCTGGCCGACATCCTCGCGCAGGGGACCGAGGATCCGACCATGCCGGTCTCGGTCCGCTGGTCGCCCGACGGCAAGCGGATCCTCACCTGGCGGCTCGACACGCGCGACGTGATCCGGCTGGGCATCGTCCAGGCGACCCCGCCGGGCAGCATCTACCCGCGCACCTTCCGCTACATCTATCCGCTCGCCGGCGCCGAGAAGCTGCCGCAGGCGACGCGGCTGGTGATCGACGTGGAAGAGGCGCTGCGCCGCCGCAAGGCGCGGCCGGTCAAGCTGGATATCCCCAGCGAATCGCTGCTCTACCCAGCCGATCCGGACCTGAACTGGGTGAACGGCAAGGTCCGCGCGCAGTGGACTGAGCGGGGCTACAAGCAGCTCGCCGTCTACCAGGCCGATCCCGAGACCGGCGCCGCCAGGGTGGTGGCGCGCGAGGCGCTGACCCCGAACGTCTCGGTCGTCTCCAGCTTCCTGCGGCCCGCCCCCGAGCTGGGCGGCGAGCTGCTCGTCTCCGAACGCAGCGGCTGGGCGCAGCTCTATCTCGTCCGCCCCAACGATCCCCAAGGCGGCATCCCGCTGACCCGCGGCGCGTGGGAAGTGATCGGGATCGACCATGTCGATGCCGCATCGGGCAGCATCCTGGTGACCGGCGTCGGCCGCGAGAAGGACCGCAACCCCTATTACACCGCGCTCTACCGGGTGAGCACGCGAGGAGAGCAGCCGGTGCTGCTCACGCCCGAGCCGGTCAACCACGAGGTAGAGGTGGCGCCCGACGGCAAGACCTTCGTCGACGCCATGTCGACGCCGGCCCAGCCGACCCGCACCGTCGTGCGCAGCGCCGCGGACGGCCGCATCCTGGCCGAGCTCGGCCGCGCCGATCCCTCCGCGCTGCTCGCCAGCGGCTATCACATGCCGGAGCCGTTCCAGGGCGTAGCGGCGGACGGCAAGACGCCGATCTACGGCATGATCTATCGCCCGGCATCGTTCGATCCGAGCCGCAGCTATCCGGTGATCGACAATGTCTATACCGGCCCCACCACCACCCAGGTGCCGACCAGCTGGGGGGGCACGGTGTTCGCCGCCGGCTCGAGCGTATCGCAGCTCGGCGCGATCGTGGTGACGATCGACGGGCGCGGCACCTCGCGGCGCGGACGCGACTTCCGCATGCACGCCTATCAGAATCTGGGCGAAGTGGGGCTCGACGATCACATCGCGCTGATCCGCCAGATGGCGACGCGCTATCCGCAGTTCGATCTCGCCCGCGTCGGCGTGTTCGGCGGATCGGCGGGCGGCTATGATACCGCGCGGTTCGTGATCCGGCGGCCGGGCTTCTTCAAGGTCGGCGTCGCCTCCTCGGGCAACCACGACCTGCGGCTCGACAAGGCCTGGTGGCCCGAGGTGACAATGGGGCCGGCAAGCCCCAACGACTGGGCGCGCAACTCGAACATGGTCGCCGCGCCCAATCTCGGCAGCCATCTGCTGCTGATCCACGGCGACATCGACGACAATGTGCCGATCACGGAGAGCTTCCAGCTCGCCACCGCGCTGATCCGCGCCGGCCGCGACGTCGACATGGTGGTGCTGCCCAACACCACCCATGCGGTCTACCAGCCCTTTTTCTGGCGCAAGTTCCGCGACTATTTCGTCCGGAACCTGCTGGGCGACGCGCCGCCCGCCGATATCAATTTCGACACGCCGGCCTGGCACGAAGAACTGCCATTGCTGCGCCCCGAACAATGAGGTCCCCGATGCGTACCCCCCGCCTGATCCTCGCCGCCGCCGCGCTCGCCGGGGTGAGCAGCCTGCCCTTCGCCGCGCCGCTGCTCGCGCAGGAAAAGCCGGCCGCCAAGCCGGTCTACCCGCCGATCCGCACCACGCCGGTCAAGGTGGGTGCCTTCCTGCTGGCCTTGCGCAGCGACACCGGCACGCTTGCCCGCCTCTCCCCCGCCGCCGAGCCCGGCTTCGATTTCGTCCCCGCCGGCCGCGAAGCCGAGCGGCAGGGCGATGGCTATAACCATATCGGCGACATCAACATCCGCCTGCGAACTGCCGGCGGCAGCTGGCGCGACTTCGCCTCGGCCCGGGCGCGCAGGCCCGTCGCCGTGCTGCCGCGGACGCCCGGCGTCTTCGCGGCGGCGGACATCACCGCGAGCATGGGCGAGGGCATTCCGCTGCGCGTCGAGCGGCGCTGGGTGGACGTGGCGGGCGTGCCGGTGCTGCGCTTCCGGCTGATCAATACCTCCGCCGCAGCGGTGGAGATCGGCGGACTCGGCCTGCCGATGGTGTTCGACAACATCATCCAGGACCGCACGCTGGAAACCGCCCATGCCGAGGCCAGCTTCGTCGATCCCTATATCGGCCGCGACGCGGGCTATCTCCAGGTCACAAGGCTGAACGGCAAGGGCCCGGCGCTGCTCGTGCTGCCCGACGGCAAGACGCCGCTGGAGAATTACGCGCCGCTCAAGAATCCGCGCGAACCGCTCGCCATCTTCACCGACAAGAGCCAGCGCAGCCAGGTCTCGGAAGGCTTTTACGACTGGACGGTCGCCTCCAAGGGGTTCGTCGAACAGGAATGGCACAAGGCCGGCGAACAATGGAACACGCCGACCAGCTTCACCCTCGCGCCGGGCGAGGCGCGGACGATCGGCGTGCGGCTGGTGCAGGCGCCCTCGATCCGCGGCATCCAGTCGACCCTCGTCGCCCAAGGCCGGCCGGTGGCGCTCGGCGTGCCCGGCTATGTCGTGCCGAACGACCTTGAGGCCGCGCTTTTCCTGAAATACGCCCAGCCGGTGGCGAAGGTGGACGTCTCGCCCGCCGGCGCGATGACTGTAACAGCGGCAGGAATCGTCAATGGGTGGCGGCGCTATGCGGTGCGGGGCACCGGCTGGGGCCGCGCCCGCGTCACCATCACCTATGCCGACGGCACCGCGCAGACGGTGCAGTATTTCGTCACCAAGCCGCTCGAGGCGACCATGGCCGATCTCGGCCGCTTCGCCACGACCAAACAGTGGTATGACGATCCCAAGGACCCGTTCGGCCGCTCGCCCGCCATCCTCAGCTATGATCGCGAGGCGGGCAAGATCCTGACCCAGGAACCGCGCGTATGGATCGCCGGCATGAGCGACGAGGGCGGCGCCGGCGGCTGGATCGCCGCGATCATGAAGCAGCTCGACAACCCCGATCCGGCCGAGATCGAACGGCTGGAGACGCTGGTCGACAAGACGATCTTCGGCCAGCTCCAGGTGGCGAGCGGCGAGCATATCGGCGCGGTGAAGAAGAGCCTGTTCTACTACGATCCGGAAGGGCTGCCCGGCTATTATGATCCGGAGTCCAACTGGAAGAGCTGGACCAGCTGGTCGAAGAAGGATGCTGGCGATCTCGGCCGTTCGTTCAACTATCCGCATGTCGCGCTCGGTTATTGGACGCTCTACCGGCTGGCGCGCAACCATCCGGGGCTCGTCACCCATCACGACTGGCGCTGGTATCTCGATCATGCCCGGCTGACGATCGTCGCGATGATGCGCGATGCGCCCTACTATACCCAGTTCGGCCAGATGGAGGGCGAGGTGTTCGTCGACATCCTCGAGGATCTCAAGCGCGAAGGGATAACCGACGGCGCGGCGCAGATCGAGGCGCTGATGAAGTCCCGCGCCGACCATTGGGCCACCCTCGCCTATCCGTTCGGCAGCGAGATGGCATGGGATTCGACCGGCCAGCCCGAAGTCTATGCCTGGATGCGCTATTTCGGCCATCCGAAACAGGCGGCCGAGACGGTGGACGTGATCCTCGGCTATGACCCGCTGATCCCGCACTGGGGGTATAACGGCAATGCCCGGCGCTATTGGGACTTCCTGTACGGCGGCAAATATCCGCGCATCGAGCGCCAGATCCACCATTATGGCTCGACCAACAACGCGCTGCCGCTGTTCGAGGCGTTTCGCGCCAATCCGGCCGACCTGCACCTGCTGCGCGTCGCCTATGGCGGGCTGATGGGCGGCATCACCAATATCGATCGCGACGGCTTCGGATCGGCGGCGTTCCACAGCTGGCCGGACCGGATGGAATGGGACCCATATAGCGGCGACTATGGCTCGGGCTATTTCGCCCATGCCTATGCGGCCGCCACCTATCTGGTGCAGGACCCGACCTTCGGCTGGCTGGGCTATGGCGGCAATGTCCGCGTCGCCGCCGACGCGGTGACGATTCAGCCCCGGGATGGCGCGCGCAGCCGGCTGTTCGTGGCGCCGGCGGGGCTCTGGATCACGCTGGAAGCCGGCAAGATCGCCGCGGCCCGCTATGCCCCGGCGACCGGCACGGTCACGCTGACGCTCGATCCGCGCAGCGCGATGACGCCGCGCGCGCTGGTGCGGCTGGAGAAGACCACCGTCGGGCGCGGCTATCGCGTCGAGGGCGGGAGCCCCGAGCGGGGCGCCACCGCCGTGCCGCTCGGCGCCGGGACGGTCACCGTCCGGCTCGTGCCCACCGCACGCTGATCGCAGGGCGAGTCGCCGCGCGGCTCGCCCTGCTCTTCGCACCCCCCTCTGCACGCCCCTGCCGCCCGTCGCTCCGCGCCGGGCGGCCCGCCGTGCTGCGCCAAAAAACCGCTTGGCTAAATGATGGAACTACGTAATACATATTGGGATAGCGCGGCGTAAGACCGCGTCACCGACGGGCTCATCGCCCACGGAAACCGAGAAAAGGGAGAGGACAGATGTCCCATCGTTCCGCATTGCATGCCCTCGCCTTCCGTCGTGGCGCCTCGGGCTTCGCGCTTGCCATCGCCATCGCAGCGACCACCCCGGCTTTAGCCCAGACCAGCAGCCCCCCCGCGCAGGACCAGACCGCGCCGCCCGAAGAGGCCGAAATCGTCGTTCGCGGCTTCCGCGCCTCGCTCGACAGCGCGCTCAGCCTGAAGCGCAACGAGACCGCCGCGGTCGATTCGATCGTCGCGGAGGACATCGGCAAGTTCCCGGACAGCAACCTCGCCGAATCGATGCAGCGCGTGCCCGGCGTGGCGCTGTCGCGCGGCGATGGCGGCGAGGGGCGCAACATCTCGGTGCGCGGCCTCGGCGCCGCCTTCACCCGCGTGCGGATCAACGGGATGGAGGGCAGTTCGCAGACCGGCTCGTCCGACATTTACGGCGCCGGCAATTCGGGCCGCAGCTTCGACTTCAACGTCTTCCCCACCGAAATCTTCTCGGCGCTGGCGGTGCGCAAGACGACCTCGGCCGATGTCGAGGAAGGCTCGCTCGGCGCGACGGTGGACCTGAGCGCCCCCAAGCCGCTCGACCTCAAGAAGGACTTCACCCTCACCGCCACGCTGCGCGGCGTATATAACGAGATCAGCAAGAAGGCCGACCCGCGCGGATCGCTGCTGGTGGCCAAGAAGTTCGCCGACGGCCGCTTCGGCGTGCTGGCGAGCTTCGCCTATCAGAAGCGCCACATCCGCGAAGTCGGCTATTCGGCGGTCGACATCCTCTCCGCCAACACCAACGGCTATGATCCGGACGGGAGCGGCCCGGCGCCGATCCAGCCCTTCTGCACGCCGATCGGCTATACGCCGACGAGCCCCAACGTCGCCTCCAAGGGGTCCACCGACACGCTGTGCAGCACCGGCAATCCGCGCACCAGCACCACGGCCGCCTACAACACCATCGCCAATCTGCGCCGTGCCGATCTGCCCAACGTGCCGGGCAGCGGTGCCTTCCTGCCACGCCTGCCGCGCTATGTGAATTCGGAGCAGAATACCGAGCGCCTCGGCGGCACGCTCTCGCTCCAGTTCAAGCCCGACGATGACACCGATATCGGCGTCGACGCGATCTATTCGCGCTTCGACGTGACGCGCCGCGACAACTATATCGCCGGCATCTCGTTCGGGCGCTCGATCACCAACAACGGCCAGCCGATGGTCTCGGTGCGCGACGCGCAGTTCAGTTCGAACGGCTCGCTGCTCTACGGCCTGTTCGACGGCGTCGACGTCCGCTCGGAAGGACTGGTCGACCACTGGACCTCGGACTTCCTCCAGGTCAACACGCACCTCAAGCATCGCTTCAACGACAAGTTGCAGGTCGAGATGCTGGTCGGCAAGAACCAGTCGGTCTGGTGGAATCCCAAGCGCTTCCAGACCTTCATGGACGCGATCGACACGCCCAATTTCTCGATCGACTTCCGCAACGGCCGCAGCACGCCACTGATCGGCTTCGGCTTCGACGTGGCGAACCCGGCCAGCTTCACCTATGCGCCCGGCCGTTCGGACGGCACGGTGCTCGGCGGCTTCAGCTTCCAGGGCAAGCCGTCCAAGAACCAGACCGACAATTTCACCGGCGAGCTCAACCTCGACTATAGCCTGAACGAGGTGATCAAGCTGCGCGTCGGCGGGCAATATCGCAGCAGCGATTTCAACGCCTATACCTCACTGCCCTATACGTCGCAGACGATCGTGCAGGCGCTGCCGGCCGGCACCACGCTGGCCAGCATCACGCGCCAGATCAGCGGGCTCGACCAGCTGTTCGGCAGCGGCGCGCCCAAGAGCTGGGCGGCCATCGATGCCGACAAATGGGCGCAGGTGTTCAATTACGACGCGATCCAGTTCTGCAAGACCGAATGCGGCGCCACCGCTTCGCGCATCCGCGAATCGGTGAAGAGCGCCTATGCGATGGCGACGTTCGACACCGGCCTCGCGCTGCCGTTCAAGGTGCGCGGCGACGTCGGCGTGCGCTATGTGAAGACCGACATGCTGGCCGCCGGCTATCTCAGCGTCGCCGCGGCGGGCCAGACGCCCACCAATCTTCGCGGCCAATACGGCCAGGTGGTGCGCGCCTATGACGACTGGCTGCCCTCGGCCAATGTCGTGATCGAGCCGACCCGGAACGTCCTGCTCCGCCTCGCCGCCGCCAAGGTGATGTCGCGGCCCGAGCTCGGCCAGCTGGCGCCGACAAGCGGCATCACCGCGACGACGCGCACCGGCAACATCAACAACCCCTATCTCGACCCCATCCGCGCGGACACGTTCGATGCGGCGCTGGAATGGTATTTCCAGCCGGGATCGCTCCTCTCGGTCGCCTATTTCCACAAGAACATCAAAACCTACATCCAGCGGGTGACGAGCCAGATCCCGTTCAATCAGCTGGGTCTGCCGGTGGCGCTGCTCGACAACACCAATACCGCGCCGACCGAGATCTTCACCGTGGGCCAGCCGCTCAACACGCCGGGCGGCAAGCTGAACGGCGTCGAGGTCAACGCGCAGTTGCAGATGCGCTTCCTGCCGGGCTTCCTCAAGAACATCGGCGTGCTGGGCAACTACACCCATGTCACCTCGAAAATCCGCTACATCCTGGCGAGCGTGAACGGCGTGCCGACCGTCACTACCACGGCGGATCTGGTCGGCCTTTCCAAGAACACGGCGAGCGGCACGGTGTTCTACGAGGACAACAAGTTCAGCATCCGCGCGACGGCCAGCTACCGCGACCGCTATATCCGCGCGATCCCGGCTTCGCCAGGCAGCGACCTTCAGGGCAATTCGCCGAACACCTTCGTCGACGCCTCCGCCTCCTACAACCTCAACGATCATATCAAGCTGATCGTCGAGGCGCAGAACCTCACCGACGAGCGCAACAACCTCTACATCGACAGCGTCCGCCGCGACACGCTGTTCCAGACGCGGATCGGGCGCAC
>JAIYAA010000193.1 GCA_027489295.1 Sphingomonadales bacterium
AGCCGCCCCTCGATCGAGAGGTTGCGGATCACCTCGCCGGTGAATTCGATGACATAGCCGGTGCCGCCGGCCGCGCCGATCTTGCCGATGATCGCCAGCACCACGTCCTTGGCGCTGACGCCGTGGCCGAGCGTGCCGTCGACGCGGACTTCCATCGTCTTCGACTGCTTGAGCAGCAGCGTCTGCGTGGCCAGCACATGCTCGACCTC
This sequence comes from Sphingomonadales bacterium, assembly GCA_027489295.1. The sequence continues at coordinate 210 of JAIYAA010000193.1, forward strand.
GCTGGTGCCGATGCCGAAGGCCAGCGCCCCCAGCGCGCCATGCGCCGAGGTGTGGCTGTCGCCGCAGACCAGCGTGGTGCCGGGCAGCGTGAAGCCCTGTTCGGGCCCGACGACATGGACGATCCCCTGCCGCGCATCGAGCGCGTCGATATAGGGCACGCCGAACTCGGCGACATTGGCGCGCAGCGCGGAGAGCTGGCCGGCGCTGGCGGGGTCCGCAATGGGCAGCGGATTGCCGGCAGCGTCGACGCGCGGGGTGGTCGGCAGGTTGTGATCCGGCACCGCGAGGGTAAGATCGGGGCGGCGCACCTTGCGATCGGCCGCGCGAAGGCCGGCGAAGGCCTGCGGGCTGGTGACTTCGTGGACGAGGTGCCGATCGATATAGATCAGGCAGGTGCCATCGTCCCGGCGCTCGACGACATGGTCGGCCCAGATCTTCTCGTACAGGGTGCGCGGTTCACTCGACATGCGCGCGCTTTAATCGAATCGTGCGCGGATGCAAGGCTGGGAGACATTTTCTGCCGCGACGAGATTCTCCTCCTCCAGTGCGAGGTGGGCCATGCAGCGGCCCAGAGGGGGGAGGATCCCCTAACGCTGCAATGGTATGACACTCTCCCCTCGGTAAGCCCGGCACCTCCCCGTGGCGGGGGCGAATAGAGGTTGCAGCCAAAGAGTCGCGCCTTCCCAATTTCCGTTACGCAGGGCGGAAGCGGACGATTATTATCGAGCCACCGAAGAACAGCAGCAAGCATCCGGAGATGCCATAAGCGATATCTAATACCATATTCGGGCCGTGAAGCGCTGACATCAAAAGAGCGAAGCCGAAGATCAGGCTGAAAACCGCCATCCTCAGCGGCATCTTGCGTGATAGCTTCGAAGCCACCGGCCCATAAGGTCGCGGCGGCGTAGTCTCTCGACCGGTCAACGCCGCTCGCCACGCACGCCTCGATCCAAGCGCAGGAATACGCAAGTACTGCTCACGCTCTTCGGCCGTTACAGGAACACCTCGGGACCAGCGATGTCGATAATAGACGAACCCATCTTCGGCTTCCTCGAAACTGAGCTCCAGGATTTCACGCTGCTGCACTGAAGAGAATGAGGCCATGTCGTCACAATAGCGACCTCCCGGCGGATTGCCAAAGCTTGAAAAGCGCGGCGACGCATCGTTACTTCCCCGCCGCCCCACGCAGATAGCGCTGCACCGCGTCCACCTCGTCCGGGCGCAGTGCGTGGAGATTCTCCTTCACGATCGTCCCCATGAAGCCGACATTACGCCCCCCTGCCCCGACGCCGTCGTGGAGCAGCCGCTGGAACTCCGCCGGCGCGTAGCTGGCGGCCATCTGCGCGAGCGGGGGCACGGGCTTGCCGTCATGGCTCCGCGGCTCGGTGAGCGCGTGGCATTCGGAGCAGAGCACCTGGGTCAGGTACTGCCCCGGATCGGCGGACCGCTTCGCCATGCCGTGCGGCTCCGCTACCAGGCTCGGGCGGGTTTCGCCGGTCAGGATCTTCCAGCGCCCCACCGGCCCGAACCAGGTCGTCGCCTGCACGTCGTCGGGCGCGGGCTTGAGGCTGCGGACCCAGGCGATGATCCGGCCGACATCGTCGTCGGCGAGATAGGTCATCGACCAGGCTGGCATGAGGAAGACCGTCCGCCCTTCCTTGGTCACCCCCTGGCGGATCAGCCGGGCGAGTTCGGCATCCGAATAGCGCGCGGCGCTCCGCGCGATCGGCGGCGGGGCGACCTGGCCCTCGCGCCAATCGACCGGCGTCCACACCGCGCCCTTGCCGTCGCCATGGCAGCTCTTGCAGCCGGTGAGCGTCGCCAGCCGCGATCCTTCGGCCACCGAGGCGGTATCGTGCGGCACCGCGATGGCGCTCAGCGGCACGGCGTGGCTGCGGCGGAGTACCCACTCGGACGCGCCGTACAGCCCGCCCGCACCCAGCACCGCCAGCGCCGCCACGCCCAGCCCCAGTCGCGCCCAGATCCGCATCGCCGTCCCCCCGAAAACCGGGTGGAGCTATGCCAGAACCGGGCTTTCTCCGCCACGCTCCTTGGGCGAGACATAGGCCGGGTCGTGCGCGAAGGGCAGCGCGCCGCCGTCGCGGAGTGCCGCCAGCACGGCGGCGAAGTCGGTTGCGCAGCGGAACCCGAGCACGCGCTCGGCCAGCCCCGCATCATAGACCCGCCCGATGCTCGCCGGCAGCGTCCAGCCCCGCGCCGCATAGAGCGACGCCGCTTCGGGGAAGGCCCGCGCGATCACCGCGGCCGCGTCGCGCTTGAGCTCGGCGCAGTCGTCGCGCGCGAAGGGGGTGGGCGCGGAGATCACGAACACGCCGTGGCCCACCGCCGGCGCGCGCTCCAGCGCCGCCAGATGCGCCCACGCCGCATCCTCCACCGTCAACCGGCGGTGGAGCAGTTCGTTGGCCTTGAGGTTCTCGCCCGAGGGGACGGCATGGGTATCGTCGTCCTCGGGGAAGAAGCGGCTGGTGCGCAGCACGATCGTCGCCAGGCCATGCTCCGCCCAGGCGATCCGGCACAGCCCTTCGGCGGCGAGCTTGGTGACGCCGTAGATGTTGCGGGGGACAAGCGGGCCGCTGGTCTCGTCGAGCCACACTGCCGCCTCGCCCGCCTCGTCGCGGATCGCTTGGCTGATCATCAGCGAGGTGGTGGAGGTGAAGACGAACCGGTCATGCCCCGCCGCCGCCGCGCACTCGAGCAGGTTGAGCGTGCCCGCGACGTTCACGTCGAGGAAGGTCTGCGCCGGGTAGCGGACGATGTCCGGCTTATGCAGCCCGCCGGCATGGAGCACCGCCTCGATGCCCTGCTCGGCGAACACGCGCTCGACCAGCGCGCGATCGGCGACCGAGCCCAGCACCTGCGTGTCCATACCCGGCGCCACGTCGAGCCCGATGACCTGATGCCCCGCCCCCCGCAGCATCGGCGCCAGGAAGCGCCCCAGCCAGCCCGACGATCCGGTGAGCAGCACCCGCATCAGGGGCGGCTCCCATATTTCCGCGCCAGCACCGCGCAGACGAACAGCTGGAGCTGGTGGAAGATCATCAGCGGCAGCACGATCAGGCTCACCGCGCCGCCCGGGAACAGGATGGTCGCCATCGGGATGCCGCTCGCCATGCTCTTCTTCGAGCCGCAAAAGACGATGGCGATCTCGTCCTCGGTCGAGAAGCCCAGCTTGCGGCTGCCGAACATCGTCACCGCGATGACGATGCCGAGCAGCACCGCGTTGAACGCCAGCACCAGCGCAAGATCGGTCAGCGACACCCGGCTCCACACGCCAGCGACCATCCCCTCGCTAAACGCGGCATAGACGACCAACAGGATCGATCCGCGATCAACCACCATGGTCAGCGTGCGGTGCTTGAGGATGAAGGCGCCGATCAGCGGCCGCGCCGCCTGCCCGGCCGCGAAGGGCAGCAGGATCTGCATCGCGATCGATTCGAGCTGCGCCAGCGAGAAGCCCGCGCCGCTGCCCTGCGGCAGCAGCAGCGCGGCGAGCAGCGGGGTGATGATCACCCCGATCAGGTTGGAGAGCGAGGCGCTGCATAGCGCGGCGGGCACATTGCCGCGCGCGATCGAGGTGAAGGCGATCGACGACTGCACGGTGGAGGGCAGCAGGCACAGGAACAGGATGCCGAGCGCGATGCCGCCCGGCAGCAACTGGCCGGAAATCGCATAGGCGCCGATGCCCAGCAGCGGAAAGAACAGGAAAGTGCTGAGAAACACCGTCAGCTGCAGCCGCCAGTTGGTTAGGCCCGCCCAGATCGCCGACGGTGCCAGCCGCGCGCCGTAGAGGAAGAACAGCAGCGCGACCGCGATCGTCACCGCCTCGTCCGAAATGTTCGCCCAGATGCCGCGCGCGGGGAACAGCGCGGCGAGGCCCACCGTGCCCAGCAGCAGCAGCAGATAGGGATCGATCCAGCGACGAAGGGCAGCCATGCGAGTACTCACACCATGGAAATTGCGGTCGCCCATGCGCGCGCCTGCAGCCCCGTGCAAGCGTTCAGGCTGCAGCCGGCAGCGGTGCCTTTTGCAATCGTTCCCCGGCATCCGCCCAGTCGATGCGGCGGCGGACGAAGGGATTGAGGAACAGGAAGGGCAGCTTCACGAACAGCAGTTCGGAATGGATGAAGCTGTCCACCGCGCGTTCCCACCAGCGCGGTTCGCGCTTGCCGTTCGCCCGCAGCCAGCCGTCATAGGGCGCCCAGTGGCTCGGCTCGTCCTTCTCGATGATGCGGAAGATGCGCGTGAGCACCTTGTCGCTCAGCACCGCAGGATGGTTGAGCAGAACATGTACCTGGCGGTGGCCGCGCTGTTCGGTGAGCGAGATCACCCGGCAGAGCTTCTCGAACTGCGCATCGTCCTCGATCAGCGCCTGCGTGTCGAGCGCGTCGATGGTGCGGCGGAACATGATCTCGACGAAACGGTCGATATGGCCGCAGGTCCGGTCGACGGTGAGCGGCATCCGCCCTTGCAGTTCGAACCAGCGCTTGAACATCTGATAGTGCTTGCGCTCGTCGGCGCGGTGCTTCTCGACCGCGGCGATCAACGCATGGTCGTCCGGCGCGCGGGCACGGACCGCCTCCAGCACCCGATCGATGCTCGTATAGCCGCGATGCTCGTTATAGATGTAGACCGACCCCAGCAGGTCGAGATAGCGGCGGCGGAACGCAGACAACATCATCGGACGCTATGCGTGCGCCCGGTGCGCGTCAATCAATCGTCCTTGACGAAGAACCGGTCGATCACGTCCTTGGCCAGCCGTGCCGGGCGCTTGGTTTCGGCATCGAGGCAGCACCAGCTGGACTTCACCTCGGCCAGCACCTCAGAACCGCGGCGGATGATCGTCTCGTAGAACGCCCGTGCGCCCTGCACCTTTTCGAGCAGCACGGTGGCGACCACGTCGTCTTCCAGGAACGCCGGGCGGCGATAGGTGATCTCGTGCTTGAGTGCGACCCAGAGATGCTCGGCCACGGCCTCGACCGGGGCCAGCGCCTGCCAATGGCTCACCACCGCCGCCTGCACCCATTTGAGGTACGAGGCATTGTTGACATGCCCCATGAAGTCGATGTCGTCCTGGGCGACATCTACCCGGAATTCGAAAGGAATCGCAGCGTTGCTCACAGGTTCATCATAGACCAGCAGGGGCGAACAAGCGAGCCGGCAGCACCGAAATACTGCCGGATCCGAACGATTTCCCATATCGACGCATGCCGTAGCGGCAGGCGGTCAGGCGGGACCGATTTCCAGCCGCTTGGCCAGCGTGTCGCGGCGCGCGTCGAGTTCGTGCCGGGCGCGTTCGATCAGTTCCAGTTCGGTCGCCTCGAGCAAATCGTCGACCACGCCGCGCAGGTGCCGCCGCATCGCCGAGCGCGCCGCGTGCGGATCGCGGGCGTGGAGCGCGTCGAGGATCGGGCGGTGCTCGTCATAGCGCGGGTTCACCCCGTTGCGGCGCGCGCGGTCGAACATGTTGGCGCAGAGCGGCGAGCGAGTGCGCAGCTCCCACAGATATTCCACCACGCTGCGGATCGCCGAATTGCCCGTCGCATTGGCCACCGCGATGTGAAACCGGTGATCGGCGTCGAACAGCGTCGCGTTGCCGGTCGCCGGATCGGCCATTTCCTTGGCGATATGGTCGAGTTCGGCGAGCTGCTCGGGGGTGATCGACACGGCCGCCAGCGCCGCCGCCTCGCCCTCGAACAGGATGCGCGCCTCGGTCAGGTCGAACGCGCCGATATCTAGGTTGAGCGCATCCTCGCGCAGCCCGCCCGAGCTGTCCCGGTGGGTGACGTATAGGCCCGAGCCGTGTCGCGCCTCGATCCAGCCCTTCATCTCGAGCGCGATCATCGCCTCGCGGATGGTCGGACGGCTGACCTTATACTCCTCGGCCAGATCGCGTTCGCCGGGAAGTCGCGTGCCGGGGGCCCAGCGGCCGGCTTCGATTCCATCGGCGATCGACGCGGCCACGCGTTGGTAGAGTTTGCTGCGGTTGAGTTTCATCACCTCGTCTCATAGGCGAGCGGCGGATTTTCGCAAAGCCTTTGGCCTTACCAATCAGTCCCGAAAGCGATCGGGCAGGTAGCGGCCGGGATCGAGCGCCGGCGTCTCCCGCAGCAGCAGCTGGCAGGCCAATCGGGCAGCCGCGGGCGCGGTCTGGATACCGAAGCCGCCCTGCCCCGCGCACCAGAAGAAGCCGGACATCGCCGGGTCATGGCCATAGACCGGGCGCCGGTCAGGCGCGAAGCTGCGCAGGCCCGCCCAGCGATGCTCCAGCGCGGCGACCCGCCAGTCGACCACCTGCTCGAACCGGTGGATCGCGGTGGCGACGTCGATCTCCTCGGCTGCGGCGTCGCAGGGTGGGCTATCCACTTCGTCATGCGGGGTGAGCCACAGCCGCCCGCCCGCCTCGGGCTTGAAATAGAAGCTGCCACCGAGATCGCTGACCAGCGGGCAACCGGGAGGCGGTGCGGGATCGGTGCGCAGCTGGACCATGGTGCGGCGATAGGCACGGATGCCGATCGGTGCGGCGCCGGCAAGCGTCGCGACCTGATCCGCCCAGGCGCCAGCGGCATTGACCAGCACCTCGGCCTCGAACGCGCCCGCGCGCGTATCCAGCCGCCAGGCCCCGCCCTCAAGAGTCGCGCCGGTCAGCGCCGCAGCACAGTGCAGCACCGCCCCCGCGGCATGGGCGCGGGCGAGGAAGTGCTGATGCAGCGCCGCCACGTCGATATAGGCGCAGCCGGGTTCATGGATACCGAGCGTCCAGTCCCCCCGAAGGCCCGGCACCATGGGACGCGGATCGATGGCGTGGAGTGCCACCCCAGTCCCCTCGAACGCGGCAAGGAACGCATCGACCTGCGCCCGATCGCCAGCGCGGGCGAGATGCAACTCGCCCAGCGGATCGAGAAAGCCGCCGTCGCGCAATGCCGGGCCGGAGGCGGTGGTGAGCGGCTGGATGTCCGGCCCGCCATAGGTTTCGGACCAGAAGGCGGCCGACCGGCCAGTCGCGTGATAGCCGGGCCGCTCCTCGGCTTCGAGCAGCAGCACGCGGGCATGCGGCGCCAGCTCGGCGGCCAGACTGGCCCCGGCGATACCGGCGCCCACGATGGCAACGTCGAAACGGCTCACCGGCGCGGCACCCGCTTGTCGAGAAATCCGTCGATCGCGCCCAGCGCACGATTGCGCACCGGATCCGCCTCGCGCAGAATCTCGTGCGCGCTTTCGGGGCCGAAGCGCAGCAACTCGGCATCGGGCAGGCGCGGCGCGATGCGCAGGGCGGCCCGCGGATCGACCAGCCCGTCCGCTTCGGCGACCAGCAGCAGCAGCGGTGTGGCCACCGCCTCGATCGGCCCGGCCTCGAGATCGGCCATCGAGCGGAATGCCTCGACCAGCCACTGCCAGCTTGGGGCCCCGGTCAGCAGCGCGCGGTCCTGCGCCTGCCACCACAGCTCGTCGGCATAGCGCTCGGGGTCGTGGGTGAGCAGGTTGGCGCGCGTCTCGGTGGTATAGGGCTTCTCGTTGCCCTTCCACGCCGGCCGACGCCGATCGCCGAGCCGCGACAGCAGCCGAGCCATCGGTGCCGCCAGCGGGCCGAGCGCGCTGCGCACCCCCAGCATCGGCGCGACCAGCACCGCCGCGTCGGGCGCGATCGCCCGCTCCGCCAGCCCGCGCAACACCAGATGGCCGCCCATCGAGTGGCCCATCACCACATGCGGGCCGGGCGTTTCCGCCATCCACTGCGCGGCGAAGGCGCGGAGGTCGGCGATATAGGCCGCGAAGTCGCCGATATGCCCGCAATTGGCCTTGAGGGTCAGCCTGCCGGAGCCGCCCTGGCCGCGCCAGTCGAACGCGGTGATCGTCCAGCCCTGGCCGTGCCAGTGCGCGAAGCTTTCCAGATATTTCTCGAACACGTCGCCGCGACCGGTCTGGAACAGGATGCTGCCGCGCCCGCCGGCCGAGGGCCAGAGGAAGCGCCGGAGCATCCAGCCATCGGGTGCCGGCCAGCGATCGACGCGCGCATCTGCAGGGATTTCACGCGCAACATTCCGGGAAACTGCCATGGATCGTGGTTACGGTTTCGTAAGCGGGTCCGTCTACCCATTTGGGCCATGGGGGCGATCTTCCAGCCATGTCTGCTCGGCGCGCTGGCGCTGGTCCTGCTCTCGGCGGGGATCGAGGACGTGCGCTTCCGCACCATCGCCAACGCCAAGAACGCCGCGATCGCGCTGGCCGCGCCGCTGTGGTGGTGGGCGAGCGGGATGGCGCCGTGGCCGGACATTGCCATCCAGATCGGATGTGCCAGCCTGGTCTTCGCGCTGTTCGTCGGCGCCTTTGCACTGAACATGATGGGCGGCGGCGACGTGAAGCTGATCGGCGCGCTGGCGCTTTGGCTGCCGCTGCTGCCGCTGCTGCGGATGTTGCTGCTGATGTCGCTGCTTGGCGGCGCGCTCACGCTGCTGATGCTGCTCGACACGTGGATCCGGCGGCGCGGCGGTGGCGCGATCGAGGTTCCGTACGGCGTGGCGATCACCCTTGCCGCCCTGATTGTCCTTTACGAACCGATTCTTAACCGAATTGGATGATGCTTAACGCCGCCACAACCGGGTCGGCCAAAGATAGTGTGAAAAGGCGTAGTGCAGGATGGACGCACGTAGGCTCTTGCTGCTCGTAGGCGCGCTGGTGGTCGCGGCGATCACGGCGTTCATGGCGCGCAGCCTCGTCGTGGGTACGCCGGCGCCGGTCGCCGGGGCGATGCCGAACGGCGTCGCCGCGCCGCCCCCGCCGCCGGTCAACACCACCGAAGTGCTGGTCGCCAAGCGGGCGCTGCCGGTGGGCGCCATCCTCGATGCCACCGCGCTCGAATTTCGCCCCTGGCCGAAGGATCTCGTGCAGGGCGCCTATTATGTCCGCGGCCAGAGCGAGCCCGCCAAGCTGCAGGGCGCCGTTGTCCGCTTCGCCATTCCCGCCGGCCAGCCGGTGACGCAGGGCGCGCTGGTCAAGCCCGGCGACCGCGGCTTCCTCGCCGCGGCGCTTGGCCCCGGCATGCGCGCGGTGACCGTGCCCGTTTCCGCCCAGAGCGCGGTGGCCGGCTTCGTCTTCCCCGGCGACCATATCGACCTGATCCTGACCCAGACCGTGTCGGGCGACGGCCCGCCGCTGCGCGCGTCGGAAACGGTACTGCGCAACCTGCGGGTGCTCGCCACCGACCAGCGCACCGACAAGCAGACCGACGACAAGGGCAAGACCGTCGTCGTCGGTTATTCCACCGTCACCGTCGAGGCGACGCCGAAGATCGCCGAGAAGATCGCCGTCGCGCAGACCGTGGGCAGCCTGTCGCTGTCGCTGCGCTCGCTCGCCGATACGCAGAGCGACCTGGACGAGGCGATCGCCAGCGGTGCGGTGAACGTGCCCGACGACCCCAAGAAGGAAAAGGCGTTCCTCGCCCGCGCCGCGAGCCGCCCGTCCGACGATGGCGACAGCTATGTCACCGGCGCCGACGTCTCGCGCTTCCAGCGCCGCACCGTGCCGGCGAAGGAAGGCCCGCCCGCCAGCATGGCGATGGCCGCCCCCGCGCCGACCGGCGGCTATCCGGGCGCCGCTCCGCAGGCCACCGGCCCGGTGGTGCGCGTCGTGCGCGGCAGCGATGCGAGCCTCGTCCCCGTGAGCGGAAAGAACTGAGATGCAGCGCCCCCTCCCCCTCGCCGCAGGTGCGCTTGCTGCCCTGCTCGCCTGCCAGCCCGCGCTCGCGCAGACCCGCGCCGCCAAGCCGGTCGCCCGCATGGCGCAACTGCCTGCCGGCAGCCAGCGGCCGGCGCGCGAAGTGCTGCTGTCGATCGGCGAGGGCGAGCTCGTCACCCTGCCCGCCGCCGCGGCCAATGTCTGGACCTCGAACCCGGCCGTCGCCGACGTCTATGTCGCGAGCAGCCGCCAGATCCACCTCTATGGCAAGGCGTTCGGCGAGGCGACGGTGTTCGCCACCAACGCCGCCGGCGCGGTGGTCTATTCGGCCAATGTCCGGGTGAGCCAGAACATCACCAGCATCGACACGATGATGAAGGCGGCGATGCCCGATGCGGACATCACCGTCACCACCGTCGGCCAGATCGCGGTACTCAACGGCACGGTCCGCTCGCCGCAGGACAGCGAGCAGGCGCAGCGGCTGGTCACCAGCCTGCTCAACCCCGGCATCAATGCGAACGACGCCAATGCCGCGCTCAAGATCGGCGTGGTCAATCGCCTGCGCACCGCCACCCCCTTGCAGGTGCAGCTGCAGGTGCGCTTCGCCGAGGTGAGCCGCAGCTTCGTCAAGAACCTCAACGTCAACCTGACCAACCGCGACCATGGCAGCTTCCTGTTCGGGATCAGCCAAGGCAAGCAGGGGTCGATCACCACCTGGACCGGCGATACGCAGGATGCCGCCAGCGGCGCGGTGAAGGGCGACAAGGTGTTCACCTTCCCCAGCCCCAGCACCGGCAGCACGCTGCTCGGCGCGGCAGGCCATTTCCTCGGCACCGACCTGCTCGCCAGCCTCGATTTCGGCGAGACGATCGGCCAGGTCTCTACCCTTGCCACCCCCAGCCTGATCGCGCTTTCCGGCGAGACCGCGAACTTCCTCGCGGGCGGCGAGATCCCGATCCCGATCGCCCAGGCGCTCGGCACGACGACGGTGGAATACAAGCAGTACGGCGTCAGCCTCGCCTTCACCCCCACGGTGCTGGCCGACGGCCGCATCTCGCTGCACGTGAAGCCGGAAGTGTCGCAGCTGTCCTCGTCGGGCGCGGTGACGATGTCCAACACCACCATCCCCGCGCTCACCACGCGTCGCAGCGAGACGACGGTGGAGATGGGCTCGGGCGAGAGCATGGTGATCGGCGGGCTGCTGCAGAACACCCACAACAACTCGATCAGCAAAACGCCGGGGCTGGGCGACATGCCGATCCTGGGCGCGCTGTTCCGCTCGAACGGCTTCCAGCGCAACGAGACCGAGCTGGTGATCGTGATCACCCCGTATCTGGTGCGCCCGGTCAACGCCAACCAGATCCGCCTGCCGACCGACGGCTACAAGGCGCCCAATGACTTCGACCGCATCTTCCTGGGCGAGCTCGCCGGCGGCAAGAGCGGGGGCGATCGGCCGATGCCGCGCATGGCGCCGCCGACCGCCGCACCGTCGACCGAGGCGCTGGCCCCCGCGCCGGTCGCGCCGCCCCGTTCCGGGCGGAAGTCCAGGGGCGCAGCCGCTGCACCGGGATTCGGCCTGTGATGCGCTTGTTCAGGAGAACCGCCTTGCTCCCCCGCCCCGCCCTTGCCCTTACCCTGCCCGCGCTGCTGCTCGCCGGATGCGCAGGCTATAATGGCAGCCTCGATTCGGTGCACCAGCCGGTCGTCAGCCGCCAGGACCTGACACTGGACCTGCAGGCGGCGAACGGCCGCCTGGCGCCGGGCGAAAGCCGGCGCCTTGCCGAATGGATGGGCGCGATGAACCTGCGATATGGCGACCGTCTGGCGATCGACGACGGCGGCGATGGCAGCACCGGCCGCGCCGACATCGCCGCCGCGGCCGGACGCTACGGCCTGATGCTCGCCGATCGCGCACCGGCGACCGGACGCCCCAACAGCCCGGACAGCATCCGCGTGGTGCTCACCCGCACCACCGCCAGCGTGCCCGGCTGCCCCGATTATTCGCACCCGACGATGATGACGGCGGACGCCAGCACCAGCTCCAATTTCGGCTGCGCCACCGCCGCCAACCTCGCGGCGATGGTGGCAGACCCCGCCGATCTGGTCCGCGGCGCGCCGGGTTCGCCGACGGCAGACCCGCTGACGATGACCAAGGCGATCGGCGCCTATCGCGCGGCCACCCCCTCCGGCACCGGCGGCACGACGGTGAAGGGTGATTCCGCCGGGGGGCCGAAGTGAACGCCCCGTTCAATCCCGCCCGCGCCGCCAGTCGCGAGCCGTTCACCGCCTTTGTCTGCGACGAGGCCACCGCCGAGCTCATGCGCCCGATCACCGTGGAGCTGGGCTGGTCGCCGGAGAAGGTCAACAAGGGCGGCCTGCGCAATGCGGTGCAGACGCTGGCGGTCTCCGCCAGCCCGAACATCCTGTTCGTCGACCTTTCGGAATCGGGCGATCCGCTCAACGACATCAACGCGCTCGCCGAGGTGTGCGAGCCCGGCACGATCGTGCTCACCGCCGGCGCGGTGAACGATGTGCGCCTCTACCGCGACCTCATCGCCAGCGGCATCCAGGATTATCTGCTCAAGCCGATCAACCCGGACATGCTGCGCGACGCGTTTCTCCAGGCCCAGACCGCGCTGGCCGCGCCCAAGCACACCGAGGCAAGCGTCGGCCGGCCGCATTGCACCGTGGCAGTGATCGGCACGCGCGGCGGCTGCGGCGCGACCAGCATCGCCGCGTCGCTCGCGTGGCTGATGAGCGAACGCGAGGCACGCACCACTGCGCTGCTCGATCTCGACGTGCATTTCGGCACCGGCGCGCTGGCACTCGATCTGGAGCCCGGCCGTGGCCTGACCGATGCCATCGAGAACCCCAGCCGCATCGACGGACTGTTCATCGAACGCGCGATGGTACGCGCCTCCGAACGGCTGGCGGTGCTGTCGGCCGAGGCCCCGATCAACGCGCCGATGATGGGCGACGGCGCCGCCTTCTACCAGTTGCAGGAAGAGATGCGCGGCGCGTTCGAATGCACCGTCACCGATCTGCCGCGCCAGATGCTGGTGCAGCACCCGCATCTGATCGCCGACGTGCAGGTGGCGGTGCTGGCGACCGAGCTGACGCTGGCCGCCGCGCGCGACGCGATCCGAATCCTCAGCTGGTTCAAGTCCAACGCCCCCCAGACCCAGCTGTTCATCGTCGCCAACAAGGTGCCGCAGGCGGGGATGCTCGAGATCAGCCGCAAGGATTTCGAAGGCTCGATCGAGCGTCGCATCGATTTCGTCGTGCCGTTCGAACCCAAGATCGCCAGCCAGGCCGCCAAGCTGGGCAAGACCATGGCCGAGGTGGGTCGTACCCAGCGCAGCTTCGCGCCGCTGACCGAACTGAACCGCCGCATCCTCGAGATCACCGATGCCGGCGAGGAGGGAGAGGCCAAGGCCGCCGCCAAGGGCGGGTCGCTGCTCAGCAAGCTCGGCGACCTCAAGGCGCTGATGGCGAACAAGAAGAAATAGGCGATGCCGCTGCTGCCGATCCTGATGGTGGGCCTGGGTGCCGCGGCGGTGCTGGCGCTGCTGGCGCTGGCGCTGTCCGGCCCCTCGGCGCAGCGCGCCAGCGCTCGGCGGCTCACCTCGCTGCGCGACCGGCATCTGGTCAGCGCCAGCGGCACCAATGCGATGGAGGCGCAGCTGCGCCGCATCTCGACCACGCAGGCGAGCGGCTTCGAGCTCACCTTGGCGCGGCTGCTGCCCAACCAGGCCCAGCTCGAAAAGCGCCTGGCCATGACCGGCAAGAGCTGGACCGTCGGCCAGTACGGCCTCGCCACGCTGGGGCTGGGCCTCGCCGTCGCGGTGCTGCTGCTGGTCAAGGGCGCGCCGCTGCTGTTGGCGCTGGTGTTCGGCGCGTTCGTCGGCCTCTGGCTGCCGCATTTCGTGGTAGGCAAGTTCATCAAGCGCCGCATCGCAAAATTCACTGCCGCCTTTCCCGACGCGATCGACCTGCTGGTCCGCGGCCTGCGCTCGGGCCTGCCGATCACCGAGACGATGGGGGTGGTCGGGCAGGAAGTCGACGGCCCGGTGGGTGAGGAATTCCGCGGCATCAGCGACAAGATGAAGATCGGCCGCACGCTCGACGCGGCGTTGCAGGAAACCGCAGACCGGCTCGGCACGCCCGAGTTCCAGTTCTTCACCATCACCATCGCGATCCAGCGCGAAACCGGCGGCAACCTCGCCGAAACGCTGAACAACCTGTCCGACGTGCTGCGCAAGCGGTCGCAGATGAAGCTCAAGATCAAGGCGATGTCGTCGGAGAGCAAGGCCTCGGCGCTGATCGTCGGCTCGCTGCCGTTCATCGTCTTCGGCCTCGTGTGGTTCATCAACAACACGTACATGATGCACTTCTTCACCGATCAGCGGCTGATCGTCGCCGGCGGCGGCGGGCTCGTGTGGATGGGCATCGGGGCCTTCATCATGGCCAAGATGGTCAATTTCGAGATCTGACGGCGATGGAACCCACCGGCCCCACCCTGCTCGGCATCGACATCACCTGGGTCGCGACGATCCTGTCGGCGGTCGCCGCGGTAGCGGTGCTCGTCGCGATCTATGCAGCCACCACGGTGCGCAGCCCGATGTCGCGCCGGGTGAAGGCGCTGAACGAACGCCGTGAGGAACTGAAGGCCGGCATCGCGGCAATGCCATCGAAGCGCCGCGTGAAGCTGGTACAGCGCAGCGACACCACCGATCGCATCCGCGCCCTGCTCTCGACGATGAAGGTGCTGCAGGACGAACAGTTGAAGGTTGCCCAGCTCAAGCTGCTGCGTGCCGGCATCCGGCGCCGCGAATGGGCGGTAGGTGTGATCTTCGGCCGGCTGGTGCTGCCGATCCTGATCGGCGGCCCGATGCTCTACATCGTCTACGGTACCGATGCCTTCGCCGACTGGTCGCCGCTCAAGGCCTATGGGCTGGTCGCGGGCAGCTTCATCCTCGCCTATAAATTTCCCGACCTCTACCTGAAGAACCGCATCCAGAAGCGCAGCCACGCGATCCGCAAGGGCCTGCCCGACGCGCTGGACCTGCTGGTGATCTGCGCCGAGGCCGGTCTGACCGTCGATGCCGCAGTCGGCCGAGTCGCCAAGGAGCTGGGCCGCGCCTATCCGGAACTGGGCGAAGAATTCTCGCTGACCGCGATCGAACTGGGTTTCCTGACCGATCGCCGCACCGCGTTCGAGAATCTGGCGATGCGGATCGACCTTGATGCCATTCGCGGGGTCGTGACGACGATGATCCAGACCGAAAAGTACGGCACCCCCCTCGCCTCGGCGCTGCGCGTGCTTTCCGCAGAATTTCGCAACGAACGCATGATGCGGGCAGAAGAAAAGGCCGCGCGACTGCCTGCGATCATGACGGTGCCGCTGATCCTGTTCATTCTTCCGGTGCTGTTCATCGTCATTCTGGGCCCCGCAGCCTGCTCGATCAGCGACGCCTTCTCGCACTGATCTGGCGGAACTTTGCCGGACGCGGCCGGTTGTGGGCGAGACGTTCGGAGCCCGCATCATGACCGATCTGCCCTATACCACGCCGTTGCAGTTTCTCGGGCTCGCGCTCGCCCTTCTCGCCGGCTGGCTTCTCGGCCTGGCAAGCAATCGCAGCGGCAGAAAGTGGCGGGACCGCTACGAGGCCGAGGATGCCGCGCATCTTGCGCAGCGCGACGAACTCGCCGCCGCCAACGCGCGCATCCAGGAGCTCGAGGCGATCAATGCCCGGCTCGAGCGCAGCGTCGCCGATCGCCGACCGGTCGCACCCGTCGCCGATGCGGCGCCCAACAAGCGCGACTCGTCGATTCGGAGCTGGTTCTACGGCGGCACCGATGTGCTTGCCCGTATCCACGGTATTGACGAGCATCGCGAGCGCCAGCTCAACCAGCTGGGAATCCAGCACTTCCGCGACATCGAGAACTTGCCGCGCGAAGACGAACTGCCGCTGGAAGAGCGGCTGGGCCTGCCGCGCGGGACGATCGTCGAGGAGCGTTGGCGCGAACAGGCGGCACTGCTCCGTGCCGGACGGACCGATGAGCATGCAGGACGCTTCGGTCAACACGCCTAAATTCCTCTGACAATTTCAGTTGACTGCCGCCCGGGCGCCACGCCCGGGCGATTTCGTTTGTCGAACGAACGCGGGTCACTTTCGCAGGCGATAATCTAAAGTCATATATGATATAGGCTTTCGACCAGTCGCTTAGCGCCTGATTCTCGGATCTCTCGCCGCGCGCCACGGCGCATCGAGCCGCATGAACCTATCGCATACCTTTCTCGCCCTGCTGTCCAAAAGGTTATAGTTTTGTCTGCAACTGGCTTGACAATTGGTCAGGCCTCTATGACAGTTCGACGACCACCGGACGTCAGTTCCGGGACAAAATGAAGAACACCGCAGGCAGGGTTCGTTAATCGGAAGAGGGGTGGTTTGATGCCAATTCAAACGAAATTGAGGGCGCATCGCGCCCATGCCGGTACCAAGTTGGTATTGCTCTCCGCAGCCTGTGTGGCTGCGCTGGCGTTCGGCGGGTCCGCCATCGCCCAGACCAGCGACGTCCCCGCCGCGCAGGGCCAGGACGAGCCGGGCGGCGAGATCGTCGTCACCGGATTCCGCTCCAGCCTTGCCTCCGCACTCGACGCGAAGCGCAAGGATATCCGCATCACCGACGGGATTTCGGCCGAGGATATCGGCAAGTTCCCGGCGCAGAACATCACCGAGGCGATTCAGCGCATCGCCGGCGTCCAGATGTCGAACATCAACGGCCGCGGCTCGACGATCAGCATCCGTGGCCTGGGCGCACAGTATGCCCGCACGACGATCAACGGCCAGACCTTCGCCAGCGCCGACTTCAAGGACGGCTTCCGCTACGACATCATCCAGACCGACCTGGCCAGCGCGATCCAGGTGGTCAAGTCGCCCACCGCGGACATGGACACCGGCGGCCTTTCCGGCACGGTGAACATCGATACGGTCAAGCCACTTTCCTACAAAGGCCCGCACTTCATCGTCGGCGTGAAGGGCTATAATTCCGAATATCGCGGCAAGGAAATCACCCCCAAGGTCAGCGGCGCCTATATCGACAGCTTCGCCGGCGGCACGCTGGGGGTGATGGCGAACGTCAGCTACCAGAAGCTGAAGGATCGCGGCGACTACGTCTTCATCAAGAACTGGTACAATGCCGGCGTCATCGATCCCGATGTGCGCGTGCCGGGCAACCTGCGCTACCGCCGCATCGATCGCGATACCGAGCAACTGATGGCCAGCGGCGCGATCCAGTGGAAGCCGAGCGACAATTTCGAGGCGCTGCTCCAGGGCGAATATTCGCGCGACCACACGCGCTACACCACGCGCCAATATGTGTTCGGCCGCTGGGCATCGAGCGCGGTGAAGGTCAACGGCAAGGCCAACGGCATCGCCAACAACATCACGATCAGCAACTTCAACGTCGACAACAATACCCAGCCCGAACTGCGCAACCTGAAGACGCAGGCCTATACCGGCACGATCAACTGGCAGCCGGGCGACAGCTGGAAGGTGCACGCCGTCGCGCACTACACCAAGGGTGATGCGGCGCTGTACGAATGGGCGTCGATCGACGAGGTGAAGTTCGCCCAGGGCGGCACGCTCGACATCTCGAACCCGAACAACATCAAGTGGACCACGCAGAGCCTCACCGACGGCTCGCTGTGGAACAACGCCAACCGCACCTGGTTCGCGTTCGTCGACGGCGCGACGCATCTGCAGACCGCCAAGGACAAGGCCGCCCAGATCGACGTCACCAAGGATCTCGGCTGGAACGGCATCCAGTCGCTGGTGGTGGGTACCAAGTACCACCATGAGAGCTTCTCGACCCGCGCCTTCCGCCACGATCGCGACGGGGACGTTACCGATCCGGTGACGTACCCGGAATTCAACTACATCCCGAACCTGGCCACGACCGGCCAGCTGGTCACCAACTTCCTCGACGGCGCGATGTCGATCCCGCATGCGTTCCTGTCGACGAACGCCGATGTGTGGCAGAGCCTCCTCGCCTCGAAGGGCATCACCGTGCCGGACGTGGCCGATTGGCCCAGCACCTACCGCGTCGACCGCTATGTCCCGTCGGTCTATGCGATGGCCAATGTCGACACGACCATCGGCGGCATGGCGCTGCGCGGCAACCTGGGCTTGCGCTACGAGCATACCCACCAGAACGTTACCGCCAGCCTGACCGACGGCACCGGCAGCGATGCCGCGCTGCTCGGCCTGCAGCACATCATCCAGGATTATGGCAACGTCCTGCCGAGCGCGAGCTTTGCCCTGGACATCACGCCGAAGCTGGTGGCCCGCTTCGCCGCCGCCAAGGTGCTGGTGCGCCCGCTGCTGAACAGCCAGACGCAGATGGCCGACACCATCAGCACCGGCATCTCGCAGCAGAAGCGTGCCTTCACCAGCGTCTCGGCGGGTGAATCGCGCCTCAAGCCGCTGACCGCCAACCAGCTCGACCTCAGCCTTGAATTCTACCATGGCCGCGGCAACTCGATCAGCATCGCCGGCTTCTACAAGGCGGTGAAGAACGGCACCTTCACGCAGTTCTATTGCCCGACCTCGTACAACGGCGTGGCGCTGAACGGCGTGGTGACGGACTGCCAGTCGGCGGACCTGAAGAGCGACTACAGCTTCAGCCGCGTGCTGAACGACAACCGCACCATCAACATCAAGGGTGTGGAGTTCGCCGCCTCCGAGAACTTCGACGGCATCCTGCCGGTCAAGGGCTTCGGCGCGACGGGCAACGTCACCCTGGTGGATACCGACGCCAGCGCGCTGGGCACCGGCTTCAATCTGCGCGACCTGTCGAAGTTCACCGCCAACATCACGCCCTATTGGGAAAACGAGATGTTCAGCGTGCGCTTCTCGGTCAACCACCGCAGCTCGTACAAGCAGGACGCCGCCAGCAGCTTCTTCGTCAACGGCGGCGAGACCCATGTGGTGCGCGCGCGCACCCAGATGGACCTCGCGCTGGGCTTCACGCCGAAGCCTTGGCTGAGCTTCACGGGTGGTATCATCAACCTGAACAACACCCACGAAGACGCCTACCAGACCACCGCGGACACCTTCCAGATGGCCAGCCGCACCGGTCGCACCTTCTATCTGTCGGCCACGACCAAGTTCTGATCGACAAGCACCGGGCTATCCCCGGGAGCGCCCCTCTTCCGCAAGGAAGGGGGGCGTTTCTCGTTTCGGGGCCGCGGCACCGCGACTGGACCGGACGGCGCGGCGGACGCAGGATGGCGCCAGAAGATACGTGCCCGCGCCGGGCCGCCGCCGGAGGTCATGGATCGGGATGCTCGTGCAACGACGTCAACTGCTGTGTGCGCTGTCTGCCGGGTGCGCGCTCGGCTTGCTGCCCGGGCGCGGCCGCACCCAAGCCCTTCCGGCCGTACCTCGCCGCCGGGTCATCATCGACAACGACTTCTCCGGGGATCCGGACGGGCTGTTCCAACTCGCGCACCACCTGGCCTCCCCTGCGACGGAAGTCTCGCTGATCATCGGATCGCACATCCATGTCGGCGACTTTCTCGACCGATCCTCGAACCAGGCCGACAACGCCGTTCGTGCCGTACGCGAGATGATGGCGCTCCTGCGGCTGCCCCGCCGGCCCGAGGTAATCGCCGGGCGCAATGCCGCACCGCCGCCGAACGCTCCGCCCGAAGCCACGGCCGCGGTCCGCCGCATCGTTGCCGAGGCAATGCGCGACGACACCGATCTTCCGCTGTTCTATGTCGCCGGCGCCGGCCTCACCGAAATCGCCGAGGCCTTGCGGCTGGAACCGCGAATCGCGCGCAAGCTCACCCTCGTCTGGATCGGCGGCGGCGAATATGCCGCGCTAAACCCCAGCCTGCCGCCCCGCACCGACCCCGAATACAACGCCACCATCGATCTCGCCGCGGCACGCCATGTCTTCAACGATTCCGCCGTCGAGATATGGCAGGTGCCGCGCGACACCTATCGGACGATGCTGATCAGCTTCGCCGAGCTGGATGACGGGCTGGAGCAGGCAGGCGCGCTCGGGCGCTACCTGCGTACCCAGTTGCGCCGTGCCGTGGAAACCACCGGAAAACGCGGCGAGACCTATATCCTCGGAGACAGCCCGCTGGTGACGCTGACGTCGCTCCAGTCCTTCTTCGAACCGGACGCATCGTCCAGTCGCTACGTGGTCCGGCCCACCCCACAGATAGACGCGCGGGCGGGATATATGTTGATGGCGGGCACCCGGCCGATGCGGGTCTACATCAGCATCGATACCCGCCTCACCTTCGCGGACATGTTCGCGAAAATCCGGCGCCTCAGCATCCCCTGACCGCGGGGATCGCGCGGTTGGCGTCAGCCCAGCACCGCCGCCGTATAGTTCTCCACCACTTCGGCCAGGACCCGCCCCGCGCCGTCCAGCACCAGCGCACGGTGGCGAAGCACGTACGGCGCCACACCCGCGAGCACCTGCTCCAACGGCTTGCGGTGCGGATGGAGCGGCCGGATCACCGCGCCGAACGGGGTATCCCCCTGCTCCAGCGCCGCATTCATCTCCGGGGTGAGCCGCGCCGGCACGTACCAGTTCTCGGCAACCGAATAGGCCACGCCGGCGCAGCGGAGCACGACGCTGCGATAGACCACCCGCTCCTCGGGCCCGACGCCCAGCCGCATCCGCTGCTCGGCCGTCGGATCCTTGCGCGCGGCGCGATCCACCTCGGCGACGATCGGCCCGCCGCAGCGGCGCTCCAGCACGGCGGTGGCGGTAGGGCTGGCGAGAAGGTCGCGGCTGAGTGCCGCCGCATCGTCCGTCGCCGCCGCTACCGCCACTACCAGCATCACTTCCCTCGAATTGCCGCCTGCGCTGCCGCCAGCCGCGCGATCGGCACGCGATAGGGCGAAGCCGAGACATAATCGAGCCCCGTCTTTTCGCAGAACGCGATCGAGGCCGGATCGCCGCCATGTTCGCCGCAGATGCCGAGCTTGATGTCGGGCCGGGTCGCCCGACCGCGCTCGGCGGCGAGCGCGATCAGCTGGCCGACGCCCTCCACGTCGAGGCTGACGAACGGATCCTTGGCGTAGATGCCCTTCTCGACATAGGTCGTCAGGAAGCGCGACGCATCGTCGCGGCTCACGCCCAGCGTGGTCTGGGTGAGGTCGTTGGTGCCGAACGAGAAGAAGGCGCCGACCTCGGCGATCTCGCCCGCCATCAGCGCGGCGCGCGGCAGCTCGATCATCGTGCCGACCAGATAGTCGATCGTGCGGCCCTTCTCGGCGAACACCGCCTGCGCGGCCTTGTCGACCACCGCCTTCATCAGCTCCAGCTCGCGGCGGGTGCCGACCAGCGGGATCATCACTTCGGGCACCGGTGCCGCGCCCGACTTCTCGGCCACGGCAATCGCCGCCTCGAAGATCGCGCGCGCCTGGATCTCGTAGATCTCGGGATAGGTCACACCCAGACGGCAGCCGCGATGGCCGAGCATCGGGTTGAACTCGTGCAGCTCGCCCGCCCGGCGCTTCAGCGTGTCCACGTCCACGCCCGCTGCCGTCGCGACCTCGGCGAATTCCGCCTCCTCGTGCGGCAGGAATTCGTGGAGCGGCGGATCGAGCAGTCGGATCGTCACCGGCAGGCCCGCCATCACCTCGAAGATCTCGAGGAAGTCGCTGCGCTGTTCGGGCAGCAGCTTCTCCAGCGCGGCGCGACGGCCGGCCTCGTCCTCGGCGAGGATCATCTGGCGCACCGCGGTGATGCG
>JAIYAA010000166.1 GCA_027489295.1 Sphingomonadales bacterium
CAGCTCGAGGAAATGGCGCTCAAGGACGATTACTTCGTCGAGAAGAAGCTGTTCCCGAACGTCGACTTCTATTCGGGCGTCATCCTGTCGGCGATCGGCTTCCCGACCACCATGTTCACTGCGCTGTTCGCCCTTGCCCGCACCGTCGGCTGGGTGGCGCAGTGGAACGAAATGATCTCGGATCCCGAGCAGAAGATCGGCCGTCCGCGCCAGCTCTACACCGGCCCGACGCAGCGCGACTACGTGCCCGTCAGCCAGCGCTGAGCGCGGCGTTCGGGGTTCGCCCCGAACGGACAAAGGACAAAAAAACGGCGCCCCGCTCCCGCGGTGGCGCCGTTTTATTTTGTGAATGGCGCCAGGCTCAACCCGCCGCCTGCCGCTCGATCACCCGCAGCGCCGGGCGCGGGCTGAGCCCGAACATCCGCCTCGCTGTGCCCGCGACGAAGCGCGGCAGCTCGCGACGCTCGACGGGGGCATCCAGGCCCTCGGCCTGCAGCGACCAGAGCCGCTGGAAGGCTCCCCCCGCCCGCAGCAGCTTCAGCGGCGCGCCGTCCTCGACGATGCGGCCATGCTCGACCACGATCACCCGATCAAAGCCGACCACGGTCGACAGGCGGTGCGCGACCGCCAGCACGGTGCGGTGCGCCATCAGCGCGTCGAGTGCCTGCTGCACCTCGATCTCCGACCCCGTGTCGAGCGCAGAGGTTGCCTCGTCGAGCAGCACGATCGGCGCCTTGCTGAGGAATGCCCGGGCGATGCCGATCCGCTGGCGCTGGCCGCCGGAGAGGTTGGTACCGCGCTCGCCGACCACCGTGTCATAGCCCTGCGGGAGCAGCGCGATGAAGCCCGCACAATGCGCCGCCTGCGCCGCGGCTCGAACCTCGGCGTCGCTCGCGTCGGGACGGGCGAAGCGGATGTTCTCCAGGATCGAGCGGTGGAACAGCAGCACCTCCTGCGGCACCACCGCCACGGCCTGGTGCAAACTGTCCTGCGTCACCTGATCGATCGGCTGGCCGTCGATCATCACCCGGCCGCCCTGCGGATCGTGCAGGCGCTGGACGAGCTGGAGGATGGTCGACTTGCCGGCGCCCGAGGGGCCGACGATGCCGATCTTCTGCCCCGGCGCGACGGTGAGCGACAGATCGTGGAGCACCGGCCGGCCCGGATGATGGCCGAAGGTGACGCCTTCGATCCGCACCTCGCCGCGCGTCGCGACCAGCGGTGGCGCGTCGGGCGCGTCATCCAGCGCGTGCGGCGCGCCGACGATCTCCAGCGTCTCTCGCAGATAGCTGAACTGCTGGCTGGTATCGATGAGCGCCATCGCGAGATCGCGCGAGCCGTTGAGCATGCGGAAGGTCATCGCGCTGACGACGACGACGTCGCCGGCGGTGATGCCCCCCGCGATCCAGCGTTCGACCGCCCATACCAGCGCTGCACCGACCAGCAGCACCAGCGCCACGTCGTGGAGCACGCGTATCCGCTCGACGAACATCCAGCCGCGCTTCTGCGCCGCCGCCTCGGTCTCGAAGAAGCCGCGCAGACGTTCGGACTCGCGTCCGCGCGCACCGAACGACTTGATCGCCGCGATGTTGCCGACAAGGTCGACCAGCTCGCCGCCGCTTTCGCTCGCGGCGCGGGCGAACGCCTTATGGTACTTATCGCCGCGCAGGCCCAGAAGGACGAGGCCTGTGCTGGCCGCGACGAAAATGCCGGTGATCGCCACGGCCATGCGCCAGTCGATCGCAAGGAAGATCAGCAGCGCGCCGCCGAACGCGATCAGCGGCGGCGTGATCTCCATCAGGATGCGGTGGGTGAGCGCCCCGAAGGAACCCGTGAGCGCGCCCACACGGTGGCCGAGCGAGCCGCCGCGCTGGTTCTGGAAAAAGCCGATATGATGGCCTGTAAGGTAGTGGAACATGTCCAGCCGGATGCGTACCCCACTCGACACGGTGATATTGCAAAGCAGCATCGCCGCGCCGCGCACCAGCCCGTTCTCCAGCGCCACCAGCCCCACGAATGCGGCAAGTGCAACATAGACGGCTGCATGCGACGGGGCGGCGATCGTCATCGAGTCGATCAGCAGCTTCATCGCATATTGCACGCCGACCGCGCTGGCGGCGCCGCCCACCACGAGCAAGGCGAGCAGGGCGAAGGCCAGGGGCCGCCGCGTGACATAGTGGAGCAGGAACCGTGCCGGGCTCGTCAAAAACGGCATGTCATTCCCCTTCCGGGTTTCCGGGCGCTGCGTTGCAACAAACATGCGACCGAAAAGACCCTTGGGGCCATGAACCCGAAGTGAATTCCGAAGAAAGCGCCGTTCAGCCGAGGAATTGCGGCGATGAAATGCGGCAGAATCTGGGCACGAGCGCGCGAATCAGCGTTCCTCCAGCACCGCGACGGCGCCCCCGGTTGCCGCCAGATCCAGCGTCAGCCGGTCCTGCCGGGCGACGCGACGGACCTCTACCTGCACGGCATCGGGGGCCGCGCCGTCGCTCCAGATCCGGGCCTCGGCGCCGCGGGGCCCGAGGAAATCGAGCGGCACGGCGACGGTCCGCGCCTTCTCATCATTCATCGCGCCGAGATACCAGCGCTTCCCCTTGCGCCGGGCGAGCACGATATACGCGCCCGTTTCCCCGGCGAGGAAGCGCGTCTCGTCCCAGCTTGCCGGCACCGCCTTGATGAAATCGAACCCCGCCGGGCTGGCCGCATAGGTGTCGGGGCTGTCGGCCATTGCCCCTAGCGGGGATAGGTATACGACGTACATCGCCAGGCCGTGCGCCCGCGTCGTCTGCACCAGCGGCAGGTCGTTGCGGATCTGGAAGTTCGCCGGCGAGACGTTGCGGAACCCGCCGGGCGTATAGTCCATCGGCCCGAGCAGCCCGCGCGTATAGGCGAGCATCACATTGTTGCCCGCGGTCACCCGCCGGCTCCACTTGTTGTATTCGGCGCCCATCACGCCTTCCTGCGTCACGAAGTTCGGCCAGGTGCGGGTGAGGCCGCGCGGCGGGAAGGCGCCGTGCAGATCGACCATCAGATGGTGCCGCGCCGCCGCGCCCAGCAGCTTCTGGTACCAGTTGACCATCCATTGGTCGTCGCGGTCCATGAAATCGATCTTGATCCCGGCGATGCCGAGCTTCTCGTAGAGCGCGAGCGCGTCTTCCATCTGCTCGTCGAGCGCCTGCCAGTGCGCCCATAGCCACAGCCGCACCTTCTTGGTTCGGGCATAGTCGGCGACTTCCTGCAAATTGATCGCGTCGGCCCATCTGGTGATGTCGACGCCCGGTCGGCGTACCCCGCCCCCACCCGCGCCGGCATACCAGCCCTCGTCGATCATCGTGTAGGGGAAGCCGTTCTCGGCGGCGAAGTCGATGAACGCTTTTGCCACCGCCGTCGTGGTACGCTGGCCCGGCAGCTTGGCGATCACCGGTCCGTTCCACCAGTCCCAGCTGGTCAGGCCCGGCTTGATCCAGCTGGTATCCTCGATCCGGCTCGGGCTCGAGAGGTTGGTCAGCAGCGTCGATTCGTGCAGCTTGCCGAGCTGGTCGGCGAGCATCACCACCCGCCACGGGGTGACGATGGGGCTGCCGATCCGCGTGTGGACGGCGATGCGCGGATCGTCGAGCGAGGGCGAGAGCTTGATCTGCAGCCCCGGCCCGCCATCGCCGCGCCCGGTCAGGTACATGCCGGCAAAGTCGATCAGGTCCGCCTCGGCCAGCGCAAAGGCGCCCTTCCCCGTCTCGCAGGCGAAGGGGAGGTCGAACAGATTGTGGTCGCGCAGCCGCGTGGTGTCGACGGGATCGAACTCGCCCTCATGGCTCGATCCGAAATGGCCGACATTGAAGCCCCAGCACTTCCGCGCCTGCGGGAAGTAGAAGCCGGTCCGCTCGTAGCGGACGATCGCCGCCGCCGTTGCTGGCTGCACCGGCACCACGGTGCGGAACGCGATGCCGTCGTCATAGGCGCGCAGCACCAGATCCATGCGCCTGCGGGCGCCACCGCGCTCCTGTAGGTGGATCGTTAGCTGGTTATAGTGGTCGCGGCCCTCGTCGGCCTTGCCGAGCACGATCTTGTAGCGCGTCTCGGCGCTCGTCGCCTCGCTGCCGGTGATCGCCATGCCGAAGCCGAGCGCGTCGCGATCCAGGTCCAGCGCGATCGGGGACGGTGCGAGGATCATTTCCCCACGCCGCTGGACCAGATAGTTGGGCGTGCCCTGGCGATCGAGTGCCATGACGATCCGGTTGGTGCCGTCCGGCGACACCGCCTCCAGCGTCTGCCCGGCGGCCGGAGCCGCGACCAGCAGCGCGACCGGCCCGAGCAGCGCCTTCACGCGTGGCGGGCCTTCAGGATCGGCTCGATCACCGTAGCCATCGCGTCATAGCCCGCCTCGGTCGGATGCACGCCGTCATAGGCGAGGCCAGGCTTCATCGCGCCCTTCGCGTCGCCCAGCACGGGGGTATAGTCCACCCAGGTCAGCCGCTCGGCCTTGGCGTAGCCCTGCAGCCAGGCATTGATCTCGCGGATCGGCCCGACCACGTCGAGGCCGGGACGCCAGGGGAAATGATCGGCCGGCGGCACCGAGGCGAGGATCACGCCGATGCCGTTCGCCTTGGCGATCTGCGCCATCATGCGGAAATTGTCGTAGCTCTGGTCGCGCGTCATCTTGCCGGTGTTGCCGGCGATGTCGTTGGTGCCCGCCATGATGTGGACGAAGCGGGGCTTCAGGTGCACCACATCCGCCATCATCCGCAGCACCATCTGCGGGGTCGTCTGGCCGCCGATGCCGCGTCCCACCCGCCCGGGGGTGAAGAAGCCGGGGCGCTTGCCCTTCCAGCCTTCGGTGATCGAATCGCCGAGGAAGACGATGTTCACCTTCTCGCCGCCAGCCAGGATCCGGGCGTTGTCCGCGGCGTAGCGGCTGAGTTCGGGGAAGTCCTCGTGCAACAGACGCTCCTTTCGCTGTTCCCACGTCTCCTGCGTCTGCGCGCGGGCAGCGACAGGAAGCATCAGCGCTCCGGCGAGCAGCGAGCGGCGGCGGATGGACATCATGGACTCTCCCGGGAAAGGCGCTGGTCTGGAGGGGCCGAGCGTGGCGCAACGCTGCGAAAGCGTCAAACCCGCCCGGCCCCTGCCCTCAATGGACCGAGGCGCTGCCGCTCGCGCGCACCGGCTTGGCGCGGCCCGCGGCAATCGCGAAGCCGCACAGCACGACGTAGCAGAGCGCCGGCACGATCAGCGCGAAGGCATAGCCGTGCAGGTCCGCCACCTTGCCGACGAGCAGCGGCAGCACCGCGCCGCCGACGATGGCGGTGCAGAGCAGGCCCGAGGTCGCTTCCTCGCTCGCCGCCGAACGCTCGAGCGTCAGCGTGAAGATCACGGGGAACATGATCGAGTTGAACAGACCGATCGCCAGCGCGACGAAGCCCGCGGAAATACCGCCGACCGCGACGACATAGAGGCACATCGCCGCCGCGATCACGGTGAACAGCGCCAGCAGCTTGTCCGCGCGGATGCGGGTGAGCAGCAGCGAGCCGAGCGCGCGGCCGACCATCGCGCCGCCCCAATAGAAGGCGACCGCCTTGCCGGCTTCCTGGAGCGAGACGCCGTGCACGCCGTCGCTGCCCATCAGCGTGCCGAGCAGCGGCACCCCGAACGGCGCGTCGGACTGGCCCCAGACGCTGTTATCGTTGAGGAACAGCGCCATCTGCGTGCCGATCGACACCTCGGCACCGACATAGAGGAAGATGCCGAGCGCGCCGAACAGCGCCCAGCGCGAGGAGAAGGCCGCCAGCAGGCCCGAGGCCGCCGCCTGCTTCGGCGCCGCATCGCCGACGACGCGGCGGCTGAGGAAGAAGAACACCGCGAGCGCGAGGATCAGGCCGCAGATCCACAGATAGGCGGTGTCGATACCCGCCAGTGCCTCGGCACGGACGTTCGCATCGACCACCGCACCCGACTTCACCTCGACGCCCTTCAGGAAGAGGTGCGCGCCGAGCAGCGGCCCCAGGAACGTGCCGAACGAGTTGAAGGTCTGGCTCAGCACCAGCCGGAAATGGCTGCCCTTGGGGTCCCCCAATGCCGCCGCCAGCGGGTTTGCCGCGACCTGAAGCACGGTGATCCCGCTCGCCAGTACGAACAGGCCGAGCAGCACCAGCCAGTAGTTGGCGAGGTTCGCGGCGGTCAGCATGATCAGGCAGGCAATCGCCATGGTGCACAGCGCCAGCAGGATCGACGGCACCGCCTTGAGGCGGGAGACCAAAGCCGCGGCGGGCAGCGAGACCACGAAATAGGCGAAGAAGAAGGCGAAGGCGCTCGCCTGGGCCTGCAGATTGGTGAGCGTGAAGATGCCCTTCACCGCCGCCACCAGCGGATCGACCAGCGAGGTGATGAACCCCCAGGCGAAGAACAGCGTTGTTACCGCGGCGAATGCCAGCGTGGTCTGTGTCGAACGTGCGGTGCTCAAGCGATCCCCTCCTGCCTCAAGCGCTTAATCGGCCGCGACGCTTCCCGACAACGTTGGCAAAAGTCAAGCAAGGGGTGGGGTTTTCGCACTCGCATCCGGGGGCATGGCTCGCCTATAGGCAGTGTCGTTGGTAAACGACGCGACGAGTGGAGTATTGCGCGTGGACGAAGTGAAAAAGGCGATGCGGGTGAAGGTGCTGGGCAGCGGGGGGATGGCAGCGCTGGCGCTTGCCGGATCGATCGCGTCGCCCGCCGCAGCGCAATTCCGGCTGATCCCCGCGCCGAAGCAAACCCCTGCTGCGACCCAGACCGCCAAGCCCGTCCAGCCGCAGACGCCCACGGCACGCGCGCCGCAGACCCAGACGCCGGTCGCCGCGCCCACGGCGAAGCCAGCGATACAGGCTCCGCCGTCGCAGCCGCAGGTTGCCGCGCCGCCGGTGGTGACGCCGGTACTTCCGCTGCCGACGCTCACCCCCAAGCAGATCGCCGAGCTGCGCCAACTGCTGCCCGATGCCAGCCTGTCGCAGGGCCTGCGCCGGATGACGAGCAGCGTTACCCTGCCGAACGACAGCGAGGGCTTGGTCCGCGCCGCGCTCGATTATGCCCGTGCGGTCCATTCGGGCCGGCTCGACAGCAGCGATTTCATCAACGACTGGGGTCTGCGCCCCGCCGCCTATGATCCGCTGCCCGATTTCATCGACGCGGTGAAGCGCGACCGGATCGCCGCCTGGATGCGCGCGCTGCCGCCACCCTATGCCGGCTATGACGGCCTGGAAAAGGGGCTGGTCGCCTATCGCAAGATCCTCACCGGCGGCGGCTGGCAGAAAGTCGCGACTGGCCCGGATCTGGCCAAGGGTGCAAGCGGCGCCCGGGTACGCGCGCTGCGCAAGCGGCTTGCGGTGGAGGACAAGCAGGTCTCGCCGAGTGGCGATACGTTCGACCAGGATCTGCAGGACGCCGTACTGCGCGCGCAGCGCCGCTATGGCCTGCGCCCGACCGGCGTCGTCTCCACCGGCACGCTCGCCGCGCTCAACGTGCCGGTCGACGACCGCGTCCGCCAGATCATGGCGAACATGGAACGCTGGCGCTGGCTGCCGCAGCAGCTCCCCGCCAAGCGCATCCAGGTGAACATCGCCGCCGCGGTGATGACCGTATTCGAAGGCGACAGCCCGATCGCCTCGATGAAGGCGGTGACCGGACGTCCCGGCAACGAGACGCCGATGCTCCAGTCGCGGATCCACTCGATCGTGCTCAACCCGCCGTGGAACGTGCCGACCGGCATCGCCGCCAAGGAATTGTGGCCCAAGGGCGAGGCCTATCTGAAGGCACATGGCTATCGCATCATCGGCACCGGCCCGGATCGCCGACTGCAGCAGGAATCGGGCGCGAAGAGCGCGCTCGGCCGCTACAAGTTCGATTTCGACAACCCCTATGCCGTGTATCTGCACGACACGCCGGTCCAGTCCGGCTTCAACAGCTACAGCCGGCTCGACAGCCATGGCTGCGTGCGGCTGGAAAAGCCGGGTCCGCTCGCCGAACTGCTACTGAAGAACGACCCCGCATGGCAGCCCGACGCGATCGCCGCGCAGCTGGAAGGCACCAAAACAGTGCGCGTGCGCCTGGCCGATGCCGATCAGGTCGCCGTCTATCTGCTGTACTGGACCGCGTTCGCGGGATCGGACGGCAGCATGAACTTCCGCGACGATCCCTATAGCTGGGACAAGCTGCTCGCCGAGAAGATCGAGGCGCGCGCCGCCGTCAGCGCGTCGAGCGCCTCCTGACCTCCACCCGGAAGGAATATTCCATGAAACTGCGCACTTTCGCGATCCTGGCCGGCGCCGGCCTGACCCTTGCGGCCTGCGGCGGCAAGGACGACGGCGCGACCCCGCCGGACGCCAACGTCACCGAAATCACAGTGCCCGAGACGCCGGCGGACGTGAATGTCTCGACCACCGAGCCTACCCCGGCGGAGCCGGCCAATGCAGCGCCCGTGCCAGAGCCCATTGCCACGCCGACGCCGTTCAGCGACCGCGAGCAGACCGAGGCCGATGCCGCAGCGACCGGCATGACGTCGCGCATCGATCGCAACGCCGATGGCGAAAGTCAGGAAAAGAAGCAGTAAGCGACGGAACGAGCGCGGCGGGCGCTTGGCCCGCCGTTGTTCAGGCGACCGCCGTACCGGTCACCCGCGCCAGCAGCAGCTGCAGCTGGGCAAAGGAAAAGCCCGCGGCGTGAAAGCCGGCGAGTTCCGAATCGGGGATGGCGTTGCCCTTGTGCCAGGCATGCACCGCCACGCGGCGCAGCGCTTCGAGCCGCGGATCCGCGAGCTGCGGGCTGGCGCGGTCGCCGCCGAAGAACACTGCAAGCAACTTCGACCAGCGGCCAGGCGCGTCCAGCGACGACAGGCGATCCCGCTGTGCGATCCCGACAACCTGCCATTCCAGGGTCGAGAGGCTGGCACCCGATTCGAGCGCAGCCGGGGCCGCAACGGCCTCGCCGCGGAATTCGGAAAGATCGAGATACGCCATCACCTGCACTCCCTGTACTCGGGCGGATGCAGGCCTCCCCCGGCCACGCGCAGGCACGCGTAGCACTGGCCTTGTCCGCCAACTCGTTCCACCTTGCCCGCTTCGCCCGAAGGGTCCCCCCTTCGGATGCCTGCGGGAATTGCCGGTATAATCCGGTCCCCTGAACCTGCGCTGTCACGATGCGCAGTTCGTTTCGGTATTGGCCGCTATTTAGGCCAGCGTTCCCCAACGTCAAGCAGAAATCGTACTAGCTAGTACCCTTTTTGAGCGCCCCCTCGAATCCGTGCGCGGCATCCCGCATAACAGGCTGCATGACACCGTTTTCCCGCCGTTCGTTTCTCGCTGGCACTGCCGCTGCGCTCGTGCGCCCCCACCCCTGTTTCGCGTTGGCGGCGCCCGCGGTGCAGCGTCTTCGGGAGGTGCTGGACCACGCCGCGCAGGATCAGACGGCGGCGCTCGCACAGCTTGCGACCTTCGATCCCGCGACGCTACCCGCCGCTGCGCGACTCGATCTGCTGACCGCACGATCGGGCCTCGCCATCGACATCGACCTGGCCCCACGCTTCCCGTTCGGACGCGCCGGCCGCAGTCCCTATGTTATAACACTGACCAGCGGTGCCTGGACGAGGGCGGACGCCCCCGTCGCGGCGATCGCGCGCGAAACGAAGATGCTGGATGCCGATGCCAGACGCGGGGTTCGCCTGCCGCGCGGTGTCGCCGCGCGGACGATCGCGGCCGTCGAGTCCGCGCAGCGCGCAGCCGACGGCCCCCGCGCCGCGGCGCTGGCCGAACAACTGGCCCTGCTGCGCACGCATGCGGAAGCCGCGCCGCCCATCGGGGTGTCGCACCTGCCCGGAGGCGCGGACTATTTCGCGCTGCTGCTCCGCCGGACGTCGGGGGACGACATCGATCCCGCGCGGTTGCGACGCCGGCTCGAGACCGAGCAGGCGCGTGTCCTTGCCCATGCCGACCAGCTGTTCGCGCGGATCGGCCAGCGGAAGGGCAGCGTCGGCGCGCGCTTCGCCGCGCTCTGGCGCGATCCCCGCTGGCTCTACTCCGACGACGATGCCGGCCGGGACGGCGCGGTGGCGGACATGAACCGCGTGCTGGATACGGTCCTGCCCCATCTCCCGGGCTGGTTCGGCGCGTTGCCCGCCTCGGCCCTGCAGGCGCGCGCCGTGCGCATGCCACCGGCAGAGGTAGCCGCCGGCAAGCAGGGCTATCGCACGCTGCCCGAAGGCGATCGCCCCGCCCGCTACGTCGTCGACCTGACGGACATCCGGCGCCGCCCGAGTTGGACGTTGGCGGCCGTCGTCCACCATGAACTGCTGCCGGGCCATATGGTGCAGCTGCCGATCGAGTCGCAGGCCGCGCCGCATCCGCTGCGGATTGAGTATGCGCAGGCCTTCGCCGAGGGCTGGGCGATCTATGCCGAGCAGCTGGCGGCATCGCACGGCCTGTACCGCGGCGATCCGTACGGCGCGCTCGGCTATTGCCATTGGCGGCTGTTCCGGATCGGCCGGGCGCTGGCCGATCTGGGTATCCATCTGGGCGGATGGACCGTCGACGCGGCGCTCGGCCATTGGCGCGAAACCATGGGCGAGCCGGCCTATTTCGCCCCCTTTTCCGCCGACCTCGATCGCATTGTTCTCGAGCCCGCAGCGCGCGCGGCCGAGGCGGCGGTGTGGCTGGCGATCGAGGATCTTTCGCAGGGCCGCGCAGCCGTGCCCCTCCATCGGGCCTTGCTGCAGCACGGCCGAATGCGCACCGAACGCCTGTCCGCGCAGGCGGCACACGATGATGCCTAGATGAACCACAGCCTACGAAGCGGTTCAGGCTCGCGAAGCCGGGACTCGATTAGTCCTTTCGCATCGACATCGAGAGGACAGGTCCATGAAACTGCTTCAACTTTTCGCCATCGCCGGGTTCGCCGCCACCGGCCTGGCCGGCGCCACCTCGGCACAGGCGCAGGACTGGCGCTACGGCGACCGCTATGAGCATCGCGGGGATCGCTGGGATCGCTACGATCGGCATGACCGCTGGGAGCGGCACCATCGCTGGGATCGCGAACGCCGCCATGGCTGGAACCGCGACTATGGCTATCGCGACCGCCGGGTGTGCTGGGACGAATGGCATCGCGGCCGCCCGGTGCAGGTCTGCCGCCGCTGATCCGCTAGGGAGCGCCCGCCGGAGGAGACGGGCGCTCCGCCTCTTGGCGTAACGGCAACGTCAGGACGAAGCGCGCGCCCTGCCCGGGCGCGCTGTCAACGATCAGATCGCCTTCCATTGCCCGCGCCAGCCGCCGCGCGATGTACAGGCCCAGGCCGCTGCCCCCCGGTTCCCCCGGATCGACGCGGCCGAACTTCTCGAAGATGCGGGCATGGTCCTCGGCGGCGATGCCCTTGCCCTGATCCGCAACGAGCACGCAGCCCCGATCGCCGTCGCGATCGACACGTATCCAGACCACGCCGCCGGCGGGACTGTAGCGAACCGCATTGCCGAGCAGGTTGACCAGGATCTGCAACGTCCTGCGAAATTCGCCGCGCACCGGCAGCATCTCGTCCGGGCCGGGCCGGTCTATCCGCACCTCGGTTGCCGCGGCGCGGATCGCCAGCAAGCCCGCCGCCCGCCGCGCCACGTCAGCCAGGTCGATCGCCTCGGTGGCAGTGGTGAAATCCTCGCGATCGATCGTCTGGAGTTCGACCAGATCTTCCACCAGCCCCAGCAGATGCCGCCCGGCGACCGCGATGTCGGCGGCATAGCCGGCGTAGTCGCCGCGGATCGGCCCCTCGGTCTGGGCGCCAATCGACTCGGCATTGGCGATGATCCGGGCTAGCGGCGCGCGCAGCGCCCGTTCGAGCCGCTGGCCGAAGCCAGGCGGGAATCCGCTGATCGCGTCGTCCCGCCGCAGTTCCGTTTCGGGAGACAGGCCATCCGCTTCCAGCACTTGCGCGGCGCCGACAAAGCCCGCGAAGCGCCCGGCCGCGTCGCTGCGCGGCGTTGCCTCCAGCCGCACCATCCGTCCGGTGCCCCGCACTTCCGCCTGCTGCCCATCGAACCGCGCGCGGGCCGTCACCGCCGAATGGATCGGCAGGTGACCCGCTTCGTCCCGCGCGAGCGCGAACAGGCGCGTGAGCGGCTGGCCCAGCATCTCGCGCAGGTCGAAGCCGTGCCGTTCCGCCGCCTCGGGGGAGAGGAAGGTCAGCCGCAGCGCCGCGTCGGTTTCCCACAGCCATTCGCTCGCCGCGCGCAGAAAATCCCCGTCGCGATCCGGGGCACCCGCCGGGCGCCAGGCCGGTCGGGGGCGCCAGCCGCTCACCTCCAGCCGCACCCCGCCGCGGTCCGGGCCCGCGCGCAC
This sequence comes from Sphingomonadales bacterium, assembly GCA_027489295.1. The sequence continues at coordinate 12,346 of JAIYAA010000166.1, forward strand.
CCAAAGGTCGAGCTCCGTCTCGCCATCGGCGGCAACTGTCGCGCGCGACACCGCAATGCCGAGGCGGTGCGCAAGCTGGGCGATCGCGGCAACGCCCGGTAGCGCGAGCGGTGCGCCGATCTCGCCGCCGGCACGCGCGTTCAGCGCACGCAGGCGGGGCTCGGCATCGATCAGCCGGCCTCCGGCATCCAGCCGGGCAATCGCGAGCGGTACCACGGGATCGAGCGAGTGCATCACCAGCCCATCCGTCGCGCGACATCGATCGCGCCGCGGGCCGCGCGATAGGCGGGGTCGAGCCGCAGCCAGGCGAGCAGATCGCGCCCGGCCGCGGGATCCGTCGCATCAAGCGCATCCAGCCCGTCGACCAGCGCCGGCAGATCGCGTGCCGGGTCCGCCTCGCAAAGCAGGAAGACGATTTGCGCCACCGCCTCGCGCCCGATGCCGAGGCTGTGCAGCACCAGCAACAGCCGCTCGGCGCCCGGATCGAGCAGGAGCGCGCGCGCCTCCGCATCGGCGAAGCCGCCATGCTGCGCGAGGAGCGCCAGAAACAGCGGCAGGCGCCGATCGTGCAACGCCTCTAGCATCAGCGCGGGCAGCTCGCGCGGGGCGGGCGCCAGCGCCTCCACCAGCGCCCGCGCGGTCGCCGTCAGCTGCTCGGTTGCGCGCCGTTCTACCTCCTCCCGTTCGTGGTGGACCGCGGCGCACAGCGCCTCGTCCAGTGCCACGCCGGCCAGGGCTCCCGCTTGTTCGCGCATGGCGGATGCAACCCACCAAAGCAGGCGGACATGCAAGGCTGCGGGCAGCTGCCAGCGTCCCGCTTCAGGACTGCGCGCCTGGCTTTCCGCAAACAGCAGCGCCCGCGCCGCCGCCGCCAGCGGTGCGGCGGGATGCTCGGCAAGCCGGTTGATCAGGCTGGGGCGCGTGGGATCGCGCGGGGCGTGATGCGGCAGGGCCGCGGCCAGTTGCTCCAGCCGCACCTGCGCCAGAACTTCGCCCACCAGCGCCGGGTCTGCCGCGAGGCCCGCAGCCTGCAGCAGCGGCAGGGTCGATCCGATGCCGGGAAAGCCCGCTGGCGCTACGGCCTGCAACAGGCAGTGCTCGATCGACGCGACGATCGCCTCCAGCCGGGCTGCAATGCCGGCGCGGGTGCGTTCGTCGAGCCGCAGCGCTTCCGGAATGGCGATATCGCGCGCCGTGGCGTCGCGCAGCGCGTCGGCACGCCGCTCCGCCGCCGCGGCACGCGCGGCGAGGTCCCTCGCGCCGATGGGGCCGCCACCGCGCGCATCGAATGCGTCCCGCACCATCGGCCCTGTCTAAACGACAGGGTTTAAGCTCAGCCTAAGACTTGCTGCGAAGTCCCTCGATTGCGGCGATTAATGTTCCCAGGGCGTAGAGCGTCACGGCGCCCAGCCCCATGGTGGCGTGTGCCAGCAGCGCGAAGGGCGCCACCACCAGCAATTGCGCCGCCGCATTGGCCCACCAGCGATGCCGCTGCACCGGCACTCGTTCGACGAGCAGCTGCAGGACGATACCGCCGCCCGCCAGCAGCAGCGGCACCGCAGTGCCGATCGCGCGGAATTCGCGCCACCCGATGGCCGCAAGCAGCAGCGCGAACAGGATCAGCACTGCCAGCTCGATCTTGCGGGCACGGAGTTCCTCTCCGCGTAGTGCCGCGTGCGAGGCGGCGGTGGAAATCGCCAGTGTCGCCAGCAGCGCCACCAGCGTCCCCACGCCCTCCCATCCGGCGAGCGTCGTCAGCAGGGCGGCGATCGAGACGACCCCGCCGGCCGCCAGCGGCGCCCAGTCCGGAATGTTGCGCGCCATCAGCTGCGGCAGCACGAACCGCGCCGTGCGCGTGAACACCCAGCGATCGGCCCAGAGGGTGCGCCGGTCGCTCAGCGCCGCCAGCACCGCCTGGTTGCGCGCCGCCAGCCCCTCGCCGCTCCGCTCGACCGCATGGCCGGCGCGCGCCCAGCCGGGCGCCAGCGGCACCTGCAGCGCCCCCGATTGCGCCGCGACGCGCAGCAACGCGGACTGGAAGTCATAATCCTCGGGCATGCTCGCGATATGGGCGAGGTGCCGCGTCTCGATCCGGGCGATGCCGGCCCAGCAATGCCGCATGTCGAGCCGCTCGATCGCGGCCGGCGACTCGGCATCGTCGGTGACGAGCAGCGCCGCATGCGGTTCGGCGGCCATGCGTTCCATCACCGGATCGATCGTCACCAGGCCATCGGCGAGCACCAGCACATCGGCTTCGCGCAGTACCTTCTCGGCAGCTTCCTCGGCCGAACGGACGATGTCGACCTTCATCTGCCCGCGCCCCGCCCGCTCGATCGCGGCGAGGAATTGCGGGGTTACCTTGCCCACCGCCACCAGCACCTGAGACGCGCCGATGCCGGCGAGCAGGCGGATCTGGTATTCGAGCAGGGTCATGCCGCCGAACGGCAGGCTGGCGACCAGCGTGCCGGGGCGATCCTGCGCTTCTTCCACCGCGAAGATCAGGCCGCAGAGCGCGCGTTCGGGCGCCACCATCATGCCTTCCATCAGTAGAGCAAATGCGGCCGGCGCGCCGCGCTCCAGGCGGCCTCATCCGGCAGCGTGCGCGCGTCGAGATCGGCGGGCGTGGCGGCGGCATCGTCGACCCATGCGCGCAGGCCCGGGCCGCCGTTGATCACGTCGATCGCCAGCTTGTCGAATACATATTCGTACGGGAAATCGCGCCAGAGGGCATAATCGGGATACAGCGCGCGGATCGCCTTGAAGCCGAGCGCCTGCACCCGCCACGGGCGGAACGCGGCATGGTCGTAGCTCGGCCCCTCGGCGTGGAGGAACACGCCCGCGCAAAGCTGCCCGACATGCTTGTGGAAGGTCGGCTGGAACCACATGTCGCGCAGGCTGCAGCCGGTGAGCCATTCGGGGGCAAGGCGCTGCATTTCGGCGATCACCGCGCGCGCATCAATGTCCGGCGCGCCGAACAGTTCGAGCGGGCGGGTGGTGCCGCGGCCCTCGGACAGCGTCGTGCCTTCCAGCATCACCGTGCCGGCATAGGCGCGCGCCATGTTGACGTTGGCGGCATTGGGGCTCGGGTTGATCCACGGGCGCTCGGCGGGCCAGCCGAAGCCGGGTGCCGCTTCGGGGCCCCAGCCCTGCATCGCGACGACCTGATAGTCGACGTCGAGGCCATAGTGCGCGAGGAACCAGTGCCCCAGCTCGCCCAGCGTCATGCCGTGCCGCATCGGCATCGGCCCGGCGCCGACAAAGCTTTCCCAACCCGGCAGCAGCGTCAGTCCCTCGACCGGCCGGCCGGCGGGATTGGGGCGATCGAGCACCCACACCGCCTTGCCATGCCTTGCCGCGGCCTCGAGTACATAGAGCAACGTCGTCACGAAGGTGTAGATGCGGCAGCCGACGTCCTGCAGGTCGACGAGCATCACGTCGAACGTGTCCATCGAGGCGTCGGTCGGCCGGCGCACCTCGCCATAGAGACTGAAGACGGGAACGCCGTACTGCGGATCGGTGAAGTCCGGCGACTCCATCATGTTGTCCTGCAGGTCGCCGCGTACGCCGTGCTGGGGGCCGAACACGGCCGAAATGTTCACCCCCGCCGCCACCAGCGCGTCGAGGCTGTGCGTCAGGTCGGCGGTTACCGACGCGGGATGGGCGAGCAGCGCCACCCGCTTGCCCTGGAGCGGCGCGCGGAGCTCGGGTTCGGCGAGGAGACGATCGATTCCGAAAAGCATGTCAGTCTGCTGGCGGCAGTTGGACGACAAAGCAATCGGGATCGTGGAAATCGGGCGCATCTCCGCCATGATGCAGCGCCCAATAGGATTTGGTGCCGTCCGTTTCCTCGATCACCGCGGTGATGCCGAGGCGGAGCGGGCCCGTTCCGATGCCGGGGAGCGCGACGGAAAGGATCGTTTCTCCTTCCCGGCTCGCCAGCCGAAGCGCAGGCGGCTCGGGCATCGCAAGCGACGCCATGCCGTCGCGGCGGGCCCCGAAGCGATACGCTGCCCATTGCCCGGATGGCGCGAAGTTGAACTCCCGATAGGCCGCATTCCCATCAGCCACGAACAGTTCGAGGCAAGTTGTCTGCCACAGGCCGTCGGCGCGCACGGGCGGCGCGCTTGCCGGGAGGCGCAAGGCGCCTGGCACTGCGGCGACGGCATAGGTCAAGCGGAGCGCGTCGCCATCACGCAGGATGGTGCAAAGGACGGAAGACACGGATTTCGGCGGCATCGCGGGGTGTGGCAGCAGGCGGTAGTCCATGACGTCCTCTAGCGCGGAAACCGGGCCCGCGTCAGCATCGAGCGCGCGCTTGCCCGCGCCGAAAGGCCATGGCAGCGCAATAATTCCTCCCTAGAGCCTTGCCGATGAAGTTCCTCCACACCTTCCACCTCGCCGCCTATTGCGACACGCTGCTGAGCTATACCCTGGCGCTCGTCCTCGGCGCCGCGATCGGGGCCGAGCGACAGTTTCGCCAGCGCACCGCGGGCCTGCGCACCAACGCGCTGGTCGCGCTCGGCTCGGCGGCGTTCGTCGATCTCGCACAGCGCATCGCCGGCGATCTCGAGGCGGTGCGGGTGATTTCCTATGTCGTCTCCGGCATCGGCTTTCTCGGCGCCGGCGTGATCATGAAGGAGGGGATGAACGTCCGCGGGCTCAACACCGCGGCGACTCTTTGGTGCTCGGCCGCGGTCGGCGCCTGCGCGGGCAGCGACATGGCGGCCGAGGCGGCGACACTCGCGGTGTTCGTGATCGCCGGCAACACGCTGCTGCGGCCGGTCGTCAACGCGATCAACCGCGTGCCGTTGTCGGGCGGCCAGGTGGAGGCGACCTATTTCGTCACGCTCACCACCGTTCCCGCCGAAGTCGATCGCCTGCGCGACCTGCTCACCGATCATCTCGAGCTGATGCGCTATCCCGTCGCCGAGATCGAGACGATCGAGCGCCCCGACGAACGGATCGAGCTGCGCGCGCGGCTCGTCTCCACCGCCGCGCTCGATGCCGAGCTGGACAGCATCATCGCGCACCTCGCCAAGCGCCACGACGTCCAGCATGCCAGCTGGGAGCTGCAGACCCAGGACTGAGCACACGGGGATGACGTGGGGCGCGGCTTTGGCTATGCGCGCTGCCATCATGACCGAATACAGCTCCGATCTGCTCCGCCTGCTCGCCTCGCGCGGGTACATTCACCAGGTGACCGACGCCGCGGGCCTCGACGCGCTCGCCGCCAAGCAGATCGTGCCCGGCTATATCGGCTTCGATCCCACCGCGCCGTCGCTGCACGTCGGCAGCCTGGTGCAGATCATGCTGCTGCGCCGCCTTCAGCAGGCGGGCCACAAGCCGATCGTGCTGATGGGCGGCGGCACCGGCAAGATCGGCGACCCGAGCTTCAAGGACGAAGCCCGCAAGATGCTGACGCTGGACACGATCGGCAGCAACATCGCCTCGATCAAGACGGTGTTCGAGAATTTCCTGACCTTCGGCGACGGCCCCAGCGACGCGGTGATGGTCGACAATGCCGACTGGCTCGACAAGCTGGAATACATCCCCTTCCTGCGCGAGATCGGCCAGCATTTCTCGATCAACCGGATGCTGAGCTTCGATTCGGTCAAGCTGCGGCTCGATCGCGAGCAGTCGCTGAGCTTCCTCGAGTTCAATTACATGATCCTCCAGGCGTACGACTTCCTCGAGCTGTCGCGCCGCTCCGCTTGCCGTCTGCAGATGGGTGGGTCGGACCAGTGGGGCAACATCGTCAACGGCATCGAGCTGTCGCGCCGCGCCGACGGTACCGAGGTGTACGGCGTCACCACGCCGCTGATCACCACCGCGGATGGCGGCAAGATGGGCAAGACCATGTCCGGCGCGGTGTGGCTCAACCCGGACCAGCTGCCGCACTATGACTATTGGCAGTTCTGGCGGAACACCGACGACCGCGACGTCGGCCGCTTCCTGCGGCTGTTCACCGATCTGCCGCTCGACGAGATCGCCCGGCTCGAAGCGCTGGAAGGCGCGGAGATCAACGAGGCGAAGAAGATCCTCGCCAACGAAGCCACCGCGATGTGCCGCGGTCGCGCCGCTGCCGAGGAAGCCGCCGAGACCGCACGCAAGACCTTCGAGGAAGGCGCCGCCGGCGGCGCGCTGCCGACGCTGGCGGTAAGCGGTGGCAGCATCAGCGTCGTCGATGCGCTGATGGCCCTGGGCTTCTGCGCCTCCAAGGGCGAGGCACGCCGGTTGATCAAGGGCGGCGGTGCGCGCGTCGAAGGCGAGAAGATCGAGGACGAGGCGGCGACGATCACCGTCGCGGGCGAGGTCCGCCTCTCCGCCGGCAAGAAGCTTCATGGGCTGCTCACGCCGCAGGGCTAATCGCGCGTTAACCGAAGCCGTTCGGCACCCGTTTACTGCTCCAGATTATGGTGTGACGCGTACCTCCAGTATGTGAAGAGGGGCGTGTGAGCGTTACGGGTGCCAAACTGGCGAGCGCCGATGATCGGCTGCTGCGTCGTGACGAGGTGGAATATCGCACGCGTGCGGCGGGGCCGGATGCGAAGACGCTCGCCTTCCTGATCGTCAACGTGTCGCCGCAAGGGCTGATGGCGCGCTGCGGCGCATCGCTGGAGCCGGGCGATCTCGTGCGGCTCCAGCTGCCGATCGTGGGGGAAACCGGCGCCGAAATCCGCTGGGCACTGGGCGGCCGGGTCGGCTGCCAGTTCCTGCAGCCGATCGCCGTTGCCGACTATGCCCCGCTGTTGGCGCAGCTGCGCAGCCGGTAATCAGCCCGCGCGGAGCAATCCCACCGCCGCATCGCGTTCGAACAGATAGAGCGCCACCCGCGCCGCCTGTCCGCGCTCGCCCTTCAGCCCGCCGTCGCGATCGACCAGCAGCCGCGCATCGCCATTGGCGGCGGGCAGCAGCGCACCGAGCATGTCGGGCTCCGCGAGCCGGAACTGCATGTCGCCGGATTGCCGGGTGCCGAGCAATTCGCCCGCCCCGCGCAGCCGCAGATCCTCCTCGGCGATGCGGAAGCCGTCATTGCTCTCGCGCATCAGCGCCAGCCGCGCGCGGGCGGTTTCGCTCAGATGGTTGCCGCGCAGCAGCAGGCAGACCGACCGCCCCCCGCCCCGCCCGACACGGCCCCGCAACTGGTGAAGCTGGGCGAGGCCGAAGCGATCGGCATGCTCGATCACGATCAGCGTCGCATTGGGCACGTCGACGCCCACCTCGATCACCGTCGTCGCGACCAGCACGCCGAGTTCGCCGGCCGAGAAGCGCGCCATCACCGCATCCTTTTCGGGCCCCTTCATCCGGCCGTGGATCAGCCCGACCTTGTCGCCGAAATGCGCCTGCAGTTCCGCCGCGCGCGCCTCCGCCGCGGCGAGATCGCTCTTCTCGCTCTCCTCCACCAGCGGGCACACCCAATAGGCCTGCCCGCCCCCCGCAAGGTGCCGCCCCAGCCCGCCGACCACTTCGCCCAGCCGTTCCTCGGAGATCACGCTGGTCTCGATCGGCTGGCGGCCCGGCGGCATCTCGTCAAGCCGGCTGACATCCATCTCGCCATATTGGGCGAGGGTGAGCGTGCGCGGGATCGGCGTCGCGGTCATGACGAGGAGGTGCGGCGGGCGTTCCGCTTTCGCCTGGAGCATCATCCGCTGGGCCACGCCGAAGCGGTGTTGCTCGTCCACCACCACCAGCCCCAGGTCGCGATAGGTCACGCCGTCCTGGAAGATCGCATGGGTGCCGATCAGGATGTCGATCTCGCCGGCGGCGAGCCCCATCAGCGTCGCCTCCCGGGCCTTGCCCTTGTCGCGGCCGGTGAGGATGGCGACGTTCACCCCGATGGCGCCCAGCGTCCGGCTGAGCGTCTCGTAATGCTGGCGCGCAAGGATCTCCGTCGGCGCCAGCAGCGCTCCCTGCGACCCCGCTTCGGCGGCGATCAGCAGCGCCATCGTCGCGACCAGCGTCTTGCCCGAGCCGACATCGCCCTGCAGCATCCGCAGCATGGGCTGGGTCTGCGCCATGTCGCCTTCGATCTCGGCGATGGTCCGGCTCTGCGCGCCGGTGGGGCTGTAGGGCAGCTTCAGCTTTTCCCGCAGCCGCCCGTCGCCCGTCAGCGGACGCCCACGCTTGGCCCGCGCCTCGCCGCGCACCAGCAGCAGCGCCAGCTGGTTGGCGAAAACCTCGTCATAGGCAAGCCGCTCGCGGGCCTTGGAGTCGGCCGGATCGGCATGGATCCGCGCGATCGCCTCGCGCCAGTCGGGCCAGCCCTTTTGTACCTTGAGGCTCGGCTCGATCCATTCGGGGAGCTCCGGTGCGCGCTCGATCGCCTGTGCCGCCAGCGCGGCGATGCGCCTGGACGTGATGCCCTCCGAACAGGGATAGATCGCCTCGCGCCCGCCGACGCCGTCGACCTGATCGAGCGGCAGCACATGGTCCGGATGGACCATCTGCAAGTCCTGCCCATAATGCTCCAGCTTGCCGGAGACCCAGCGCGGTTCGCCCAGCGGCAGCAGCTTCTTGGCCCAGCCCGAACTGCCGCCGAAATAGACGAGGGAAACATGATTGCCGTGCGCGTCGACCGCCTGCACCCGTGCGGGCGAGCGCGGGCCGCCGCCAAAACGGTACTGCACGGGCGTCAGGGTGATCGCAATGACCTTGCCCGAATCGGCCATGTCGAGTTCGTCACGGGGAAGCCGGTCGACGAAACCGGTGGGCAGGTGGAAGGCGATGTCGACCACCCGCGCCAAGCCAAGTTTTTCCATCGGCTTGGCCAGCGCGGGGCCGATGCCCTTCAGCGCGGTAACTTCGGCAAACAACGGGTTGAGAAGCTCGGGACGCATCGCCCCGCCCTATCGTGCGGCGGGGCGGCTGACAAATGGCCTTCAGGCGTTGAGGAAGATCGGGCTGTGGCTGGCGAGCGCGGCTTCGATCGCCTGAACCACCTCGGGCACAGACGAGCCGATGACGACCTCGTGATCCTTGCCGAACGAGATGACGCCGAAATCTTCACCGGCCATGTTGATGGTAGACACCGTGCGGACCGACGCGATGTTGACCAGCATCGGCTCGCCATTGATCGACTTCAGCATCACGAAGCGTAGCTTGTTGGTCAACGAGTCGCTCATCTTTCCCTAGCCCTACAAACCCCAAAGAGACTTGGTTTCTAGCGCCGTTCGGTTAACAACCCTTCCAACGTCCACCCCGGAAGAGCCCGCTGGCCTTTGCCCGCGTGGACACCTATCTGCGACGCACGTGATCAACCAAAGGTCGGCCGTGCTCTGGCGCGTGCCGCGTTTTTGCCGTTTGAAAGGCCCCCGATGGATAGAGAAATCCGCCTCAAGCGCCTCCGCTTCCGCAGTTGGCACCGCGGCACCAAGGAAGCCGATCTGCTGATCGGCGGCTTCTTCGATCAGCATGGCGAGGCGTGGAGCGAGGCGGAGATCGGCCTGTTCGAGGCGCTGTTGGAGGAACAGGACGTCGATATCATGGCGTGGGCGATGGGAACCGCAACGGCGCCCGAGCGCTTCCGCGGGACGATCCTGGATGCGCTGAAGACACTGAACTACGTTCCGATTTCCGAGTGACCTGACAGATCCGGGGATCCACGGCGGCTGCATGCAGCACGCCGTTGCGCAAGGGATCCCCGCTCCCGACACGAGACCCCATGCCCGACCTGAAGACGATCCTTTCCGCGAAGCACCCGCTCACGCTCGCCGGTGTGCCGGGCGGATTCCTGCCCTGGATGCTGGCGGATCTCGCCCGCGCCAGCCGGACGGCGGTGTTCATCGCCGCCGACGAGGCCGCCATGCGGGCCGTGGCGGGCACGGCCGCCTTCTTCGCGCCCGAGCTGGAGGTCCTCACCTACCCGGCGTGGGACTGCCTGCCCTATGACCGCGCGAGCCCCACCCTGCGGGTGATGGCGGAGCGGCTGGCGACGCTCCATGCGTTGCAGGCCAAGAGCGAGGCGCCGCGGCTGCTCGTCACCACGGTCAATGCCGCCAGCCAGCGCGCGCTGACCCCGTTTCGCATTCGCCAGCTGGTCGCCCGCCTCGCCCCGGGCGAGCGGATCGGGCTCGATAAGCTGGCGTCGTTCCTCCAGGCAAACGGCTATGTCCGCGTCGAGACGGTCAACGATCATGGCGAGTTCGCCGTTCGCGGCGGGCTGGTCGATCTGTTCCCGAGCGGCGCCGAGCAGGCGCTGCGGCTCGACTTCTTCGGCGACGAAATCGAGAGCGTCCGCACCTTCGATCCGCAGGACCAGCGCACCACCGGCCGCGTCGACGGCTTCACGCTGTTGCCGGCCAGCGAGGCGCTGCTCGACGAGGAGAGCATCAAGCGCTTCCGCAGCGGCTATCGCGACCGCTTCGGCGCTACGGCAACCGGCGATCCGCTCTACCAGGCGATCAGCGACGGCCGCCGCCTCGCTGGGATGGAGCATTGGCTGCCGCTGTTCGAGGAACGGCTGGAAACGCTGTTCGATCACCTGCCGGCCAATGCCGTGATCGTGCGGGACAGCGGCGCCCCCGCCGCCGCCGAGCAGCGGTTCGAGGCGATCAAGGACTATCAGGACAACCGGATTCGCGCGCAGTCGACCGATGCGGGCAGCTACCGCCCGCTCAAGGCCGGCGACCTGTATCTGCTGGCCAAGGAATGGCAGGCCAAGATCGACGGGCTGCCGATGCACCTGGCCACGTCGTTCCACGAACCGGAATCGGACCGGGTCGTGGAATTCGGAGTCGACGGCCCCCGCGATTTCGCGCCCGAGCGCGCCGCCGGCAGCAACGTCTACGAAGCCGTCGTCGCGCACCTCAAGGCGCTGCGCAAGGACGGCCGCAAGCCCGTGCTCGCCAGCTATTCGAACGGCGCGCGCGAGCGGCTGAAGGGGTTGCTGGAGGATCACGGCCTCACCGGCGCGGTGCCCGTCGATGGCTGGCAGCCGGCGCTCGGCGTCGCCAACCCCAATGGCAGCGGGCTGCAGGTAGCGCTGGTCGTGCTGCCGCTCGATCATGGCTTTACCGCGCCCGATGTCGCGGTGCTCACCGAGCAGGACATGCTCGGCGACCGCCTCGTCCGCCGGTCGAAGCGACGCAAGAACACCGATGCCTTCCTCCAGGAACTGGCGACGCTGTCGCCGGGCGACCTGGTCGTCCACCTCGACCACGGCATCGGCCGCTACGAGGGGCTGACCCAGATCCCGGTACAGAAGGCACCGCACGACTGCGTCGCGCTGGAATATGCCGGCGGCGACAAGCTCTACGTGCCGGTCGAGAATCTCGAAGTGCTAAGCCGCTACGGTTCGGGCGAGGAAGGCGCGAGCCTCGACCGGCTGGGCGGCGAGGCCTGGCAGCGGCGCAAGGCGCGGATGAAGGAGCGCATCCGCGAGATCGCGGGCGACCTCATCGC
>JAIYAA010000094.1 GCA_027489295.1 Sphingomonadales bacterium
ACAAGACCGAGTGGCACACGGTGAAGATCTTCTCCGAAGGTCTTGCCAATGTCGCCGAGCGCTATCTGCGCAAGGGCAGCAAGGTCTATCTCGAAGGCCAGCTGCAGACCCGCAAGTGGCAGGACCAGAGCGGCGCGGATCGCTACTCCACCGAGATCGTGCTGCAGGGCTTCAACGCGCAGATGGTGCTGCTCGATGGTCCTGGCGGCGGCCAGGGCGGCGGCATGGGCGGTGGCCGTAGCAGCGGCGGCGGCGACGATTGGGGCGCGGACGATTCGTTCGGCGGCGGTGGCGGCGGCGGCGGCTTTGGCGGCGGCGCGCCGGCGGGTCGCGGCGGCAACAATTTCAACAGCGGCGGCCAGCGCAGCGGCGGTGCGGCGAGCGGCGGCGGCTTCGGCGGCGGCTTCCCGGACGACCTGGACGACGACGTGCCGTTCTGATAACGGGTATGGCGCGATTTTGTAACTAAACCTTCGATATTCGAGGCAATTTGCTCAGAGACGACGCCAAAACCTGTAACTAATAATCATACGGTGCACGTGAATTATAACGGGTGGCAGTTTGTAACTGTCGCCCGTTATACCGTGTCCCATAGTGAGTCACCGGCGCTCTGCGCCAAGTGACTGACTTGATTATCAACTCTCAAGATACAGATTGTCCCACAAGAAGGGGCGATCATCATGGACGAGCGTGGCTATAGCACCAGGATAATCCGTCTGGAGAGTGGCGAACGCTTTCCGTTGATGGTGTCACGCGTAACTGGCCTGCCCGACGCTCAAGTCTGCAGTTACAGCCTCAGCCAGCACCGCAGCGGATCAATCAACAGCGCAAAGCGTGAGGTCGACAGCCTATGCCTGTTGCACGAGTGGTTGGACCGCCAGAACATCGACCTCACGCATCGAGTTGAAACCGGTAAGCTATTCGCGCCGCACGAAATTGATATGCTCTCCGAGTGGATGCGGTCGAGCAAGAAGGCGCCGCGTTCCATTCGAGGAACGCCTGTTCCCCGCATCGTCAAGCTCGACACCCATTCCGACCGGCTGGGCTGGACGTACGACTACATCAAGTGGCGGACCGCTCCTATAATTCAGCGCGCATCTAGCCCCGCGCACGCCATCAACCTGCGGGCGCGCCTGACCGAGATTGGGGACCAGATCGGTTCGCTTCGTCGATCAGGCAGGAAAGCCCAACGTACGGGGCTGACAGACGCAGAGCGTGAATTTCTTCTCGTCGTCTGCCATCCTGACGATGCCCGAAATCCGTTCAAGCCCGAAACGCGATATCGAAACTTCGCGATTGTGCTCATGCTCGACGAACTCGGTACGCGCGAGGGCGAACCGCTCGTGCTCAAGGCGGTCGAGGACTTGAAGCTGCACGGTGGAAGCCCGCGCATCATCATCACGCCACGGCCCAATGATCCGGACGAGGTCCGACACAAGCCACCCCTAGTCAAGACGCAAGGACGGACGCTTGTCGTCAGTCGCGTCCTGGCATCGGTCCTCGACACCTATGGCATGCGTCATCGGGCGAAGCTGAAAGGGGCTAAGCGTCAGCCTTTCTTCTTCATGGGCACAAAGGGCGATGGTGCGGCGATGACGCTCGATAGCGTCTACGACATCTTCGAAGTCTTGAGGCTCCGCTTTCCCAATGACCTGCCTTCCGACCTAAATCCGCACAAAATGCGGCATACGTGGAACGCCCGTTTCCGGGAAAAGGCCGCTGTGCTTGGCTGGTCCGATGGATACCGTGAAATAATAAACAATTATCTTATGGGCTGGGCGAAGAACTCAAAGCAGTCGGCCAACTACTCGCACAGTGAAATTGTTAAGGAGGCTGAGCGCATACTGCTCGACCTTCAGGGTAAAATCGAGGCCACCGCATGAACGCGCCCGCATCGTTTCCCAATATCGAGCAACGTCGATGGCCGCCGGCAAAGACGTTAGTTATCGATCGCGCAGGGTTGCCGGTCGAGGTATCCGGACAAATCTGGCGACTCAATAGCCCTAGCGGTGAGAAGGTGCTTAACTGGGATCTGGTGAAGCTCCCGGAGGGCCAGCTGTTGGACGCGTTCCGGTGCTTTATGGTCCATCAGATCGTCAGCACATCAGCATGGACAACCTACAACACGTTTAGCCGCGTCTTGCATCTACTTCATACGCGCGCAGCTATGGCCGCAGCCTCCGATGGCAACGCGCTGCCCTACCTCGCGTTTAGCGAGGCCCGCGCAAACCTCGGCACCGAACGATCATATCTTCTGCACGAAGGTCGTATGATGTACCGTTGGTGCCGCCGACAACGGTTCGAACAGTTTACAGCGGATGTGGAGGATAGGCTCAACGACCTCGTCATCGGTGGAAACTCGAAAGGGAGGGCCGTCCGATCTCAGGATGCTACTGAGGGTCCCCTAACCAACGAGGAAGTTGCAAACATCATCACTGCCTTGAAGGCGGCTCGCCTTGAAGGAACGATCCCGCTCACCGAGCAGGCCGCCTTAGTTTTGTGCCTGGCGACGGGAAGCAATCCATCTCAATATGCAGCACTGCGTGAGGACGATCTTCTTCCGATCGAAGTTGATGGAGTTACAACCTGCTACATACTGAATATCCCGCGCCATAAAAAGGGTGAAGAACGCCTCAGGGCCAGTTTTAGGCGACGAAAGCTGAACACCTTGTTTGGCGGAATCGTCCAAGATCTATGCAAACAAAACCGTGCAAATCCGAATGCAGGAGATAACTTCTCACGGCCTCTTTTCCGGCGAGATACGCCTGCCCATTCGCGGGGGAACATCGAGGACGAATGGCTGTACCATATTTCGGCGATCGAGTTCACGAAGCTCGTCCAATCTGCGATCACTCGCCTGGGTGTACTTGACCGTAAGGGCCTGCCACTGGAGGTGACCACGCGTCGCTTCCGCTACACGTTCGCCAGTCGGATGGTGAACAACGGTGCTTCTCGCGCCGCTGTGGCAGACGCGCTTGACCACAGCGACTTGCAGAACGTGCCGGTCTATTGGGAAATCCATTCCGACATCGTCGAGCATCTCGACCGTGCGATGGCCATGGCGCTCGCGCCTCGGGCGCAGGCTTTCGCTGGCATCGTGCGAGACGAGAGCGATGCAATTCGCGGTGACGAGAAGGGCAGTAGGCGCTTTCTTGTCGACCCGGTGGCGCGTCGGTTTGAGCCCGTCGGGACTTGCGGCAGCTTCTCGTTCTGCAACATTACCGCGCCGTACGCCTGCTACACCTGCATAAAATTTCAGGCGTGGATGGATGGCCCCCATGACGAGGTGCTCTCGCAGCTCATCTTCGCACGCGAGGAGCGATCATTGCAGGGCCTAGATCCCAAGATCGTCGGGATCGAGGACCAGCTAATCATGGCCGTCGCTGGGGTCATCAAGCGCATCGAGGAAATCCGCACGTCAGGCGACCGCGAATGATCGAGATCCTCGAAACCCGTCCCCAACGTGACGCACGACAGCGGTTTGCTGACTTCGTGTTGCAGGCTCGTACCGATTGCGCGGCTTTCGGCACCGACCTCGAGTGGGATCGCGCGGACTGGGACGTAACGGCTCATTGCCCCCAGCCGGCAAACAAATCGCACAGCAAAAGCGTGATCTACTTCACGACACACGAGGGCGGTTCGTCCAAGTCAATGAAGGGTCGAGAGGCGCTGCCCGAGCCGTTCTGTTCGCTCATCAAGGCCATTGTACGGACGCGACAGGACGGCAACCCGCAGACCGTCCACCCGCTGGCAAGGATCGTCAACGCCGCACGCGACCTGTCGCTTGAACTCGCCGACCGCGGCCACGACCCGTGCCTGCTCTTACCGCAGGACTTCACGGCCGCCGCTAAGCGGATTCGGAAACGAGCAACCGGCAAGAGCGTGTATCGGCTGGGGCAGGCGCTCGAGATCATCGCCACCACCATCGACGCGAAGGGTATCGCCTTCTGCCGGCTCGACTGGAAAAACCCATTTCCGCGCGTCTCGAACAACGGCAGCCGCCAGAGCGAGGTAGCCGAAAGTGCTCGGGAGGCCAGCATACCCGATGACGACGTATTCGATGCCCTTGCGGCCATCTGGAACGCCGTGGAAGACGAGAGCGACATCGTCTTGATGGGAGCCGTCACCCTGCTTCACTGCGCGCCTTGGCGTATCGTCGAGACACTGGGTGTCCGACAGGATTGCGAGATTGAAGAGCAAAAGGAAGGTGTGAACGGACCCGTATTTGATCTGGACGGCGTCGGGGTCTTTCGTTTTGGGATCAGGTACTGGAAGGAAAAGTCCGGCGAGCCGGACGTGAAATGGATTCCGACGGTCATGACGGACGTCGCTAAGCTCGCCCTCAAGCGGGTGCGCGCGGTAACCGCGGATGCACGCACACTCGCGCGCTGGCTACACGATCATCCCGGGAGAGCCTGGCTGCCGGATCCCGATCTCGATCCTGGTAAGCTCTATTCGGTACGTGACGTGCAGGTGATGTTCGGTATGGCCCGACCGGCGGCTGCGCTTCTGTGGCTCAATCAGCACGGTGTCCCCCTCGAAGATCAGCCCTCTTTATCAGGCGGCAGGATGCGCAAAGCAGTCAGGCGCCGCGACTTGGAAGCCGCGCTGCTTGCCGAAATGCCGGTTGTGCCAACTTCAGATCGCGAAGCACCGCTTCACGAGCGGCTGTTCCTCACCTTTCGCAACGCACACCACGCGACGAGAGCGACGAACCCCTGCTTGCTAGAGATTGTCTCAGACCAGCAGATCCGTGACTTTCTCGGCGGTCGCAGCGGCATCGTCGCGTCGGGATTCGATCGCATTCTTCAGCGTAAGGATCTGGTCGCCCGCACCCACCAGTTCCGTCACTGGCTGAACACACTCGCCCAAGCCGGCGGGCTTGAGCAGGGGCTGATTGCCCGCTGGTCGGGCCGTGACGACATTGCTCAGAATAGCGAATACGACCATCTCACACCGACCTTTCTCGCCGAGAAAGCGCGGGAACTGCTCGAAGATGGGAAGGTGATTGGCCCGCTGGCCGACATTCACACCTCGCTTCCACCGATGGAGCGAGCGGGTTTCGCAGAAGCCGTCATCGCGACAGCACACGTCACTGAAATCGGCTTCTGCCTGCAGGACTGGAACAGCTCGCCGTGCCCGGAGTACGGCGCTTGCGCGACATGCGAGTCAGCCGCAGTCAAGAAGGGTGACCAAGCCGCTAGGGCTCGTGCGGCCCAGATGAGAGCCGATAACGCGTGGATCGCAGACCGTCTGATCGCTGAGGTCAACGACGGAACCATCGGGGCGTCACAGCATCACAGGTCCACTGTCGAGGTCGTTGCAGCCTTGGATCGGATAATCGCTATCCACGATAATGCCGGAATCGAAGACGGAACGCTCGTCCAGCCCAACGCGGCATCGCCGGGGCACTATGGCGGCCCCGATGTCAGGAGCGCTACATGACCGAGAAGAAATCAAGCGGGCGCACTCGCGAGGCTATCACCGAGGACAGGCGAGATCAGATCATCGGCCTGATCAATCGGTGGCAGACAGAGTGGGGGAAGCTGACCGGCCCGAGCCTTGAGAAGCAGGTAGAGAAATGCCTGAAGCTGGTGCTGACCCGACAGGGTATGTTCAAGCATAAGGAAATTGAGACCGCCTTTCTCGCCAAGCGCAAAGAGCAGGACGGCGACAAGCCCAAGCGAGTCCGACTTGTGGGCGAAGAGCTGCTACTGCAACGGATCAAGCGGCAGGAGGACGAGATCGCAAAGCTGAAGGCCGTCGTATCCGGCTATGAAGAGCGGTTCGTCCGGTACCTCTACAATGCCAGGATGAAGAAGGGCATGACGGCCGAGGAGCTCGATATGCCCTTACCCAGTCGAACTGAGAGGTGAGTCGATGCCGGCTAGCAACAGAGCGCGCGGTGAGGCTAACCACCACGCGCTGATCAGCTACTTTGACCGCATCGGCGGCGACATCCCGCGCAAGCCCGATGGTGCTGCCGACATCGCCGCGATAGTGCGCGACGTGCCGCTGAACGACCGTCAGGCGATCTATCAGAACAAGCGCAACCGCGATCTTTGCAATGAGCGATTCGCGGAGCACGGTATACCGCCAATCGCGACCAAAGGCACCGCGGATCCGACGTTTCAGCGCCCCGGCGCCGTTGCACCCGACGAGGAGAAGAAGGCGCTCAAGCGGCAAAACGACCAGCTTCAGAAGGAGCTGCTCGTCGCACGCGCCGAGGCCGTCGAGCTGCGCCGCGAGATGCGTCGCTACAAGGCCATCGAGATCCACCTGGCGGATACCGGCCGCCTGCCGCGATGACCGAGATCGCCGTCCGCGCCACCGTGACCACCGTGCGGCACGCCAGCGCGCGCATGGCGGTCTTCCAGGCCGACGACGACCAGAGCGCCCGCCGCCGCTTCGTTGCCAAGGACCTGCCCAGGCCGCCAGCCACCGGTGAGACCTGGCACATCACGGGGACCGCCGAGGTCCACCCCAGCTACGGTCCCCAGGTCGTCGTCACCGACATGAGGCTGGCGCGGCCCGAAGGGCGCTTGCTCGCGCGCCTCTTGGCCGGCGCACGATTTCCCGGCGTGGGTGAGGCTACGGCCAACAAGCTGTGGGACGCGTATGGCGAGCAACTGCTCGACCTGCTCGAAGCCGCAGACGGCGAGGCGTTGCTGCGCGTCCTACCCGATGATGCCCGATCGCGCGCGCAAGTTGAGACGATCATACTCGAGTGGCCACTTATCGAAGCCGAGCCGCGCATCCTTGCCGGCTTCGACCGCGTCGGCATCCCGCTGGAGATCGCAACCAAGCTGTTGGCCGTCTACGGCACTGACGCCCTCGACCGGTTGCACGACGATCCATACCGACTGCTGGCATTCTGTGGCTGGAAAGCCGCCGATGCGATAGCGCACCGGATGGGAGTCGCTGCTGACGATAAGCGCCGGCTGGCTGCCGCGTGCGAGGCGGTGCTGCATACCCTTCTAAGAGATGGCGACACCCTGATAACGGGAGATGCTCTCAGGAAGGCTGCGGGCGTAATTTTAGGCACTCCCGTGGACGAACATGTCCTGGATATAGCGTCGCGTCTAGGCGCCATCCGCAGGCGGCCCACCGGCTGGCAGGCAGCGGGCGCCGCATTGATGGAGGACGCGGTCGCGCGGAGAGTCGCGCACGAACTTTCTTCGGCTTCGCGTAAACCGACCAATCTACCACTCACCGACCGGCCCCTTGAATCCGTGGCGCTCAACGCAGGTCAGGCTTCGGCCGTCGCCATGGCGCTCACCGAAAGCTTTTCACTTCTGGTAGGTGGTGCTGGCACCGGCAAGACGACAACGCTGAAGGCTATCTGCCGCGCAGCGGAGGTCGATGGCACCCCGGTCGAGTTGATGGCGCTATCAGGTCGCGCCGCGCTCCGGATGCGTGAGGCTACCGGCCAGATGGCTCGCACGATCACCGGCTGGTTGAACGGGGTCACAACTGGCGACATTGATCTTTCGCACGAACCGCTGATCGTCGTCGACGAGGCCAGCATGGTCGACCTAGGCTCCCTTTACCGCATCCTGCTGCTGGCGCCTGAGGGCTGCCGTTTCCTCCTCGTTGGCGACGACGGCCAGCTACCGCCGGTCGGCTTCGGACTCACGTTCCATGCGTTGCTTGGCGTTGATGCCATCCCACGCACGATGCTGACCGAGGTGATGCGCCAGGCCGCCGAAACCGGCATTCCCGCCGCAGCGCAGTCCGTGCGGAATGGTGTTATGCCCGACCTTCCGGCATATGAGATCACAGCAGATCACGGCGTGTCGATTGCTGACTGCGACGCGCGCGACGTGGTGAATACGGCTGTCGCCATCCGGCGCGCAATGGCAGGTGCGCAGATCGTTGGCTCTATCAAGGGAGCCGGAGATGCGGCCGACGGCGGGACCGTTGCCATGAACGCTGCTTTGCATGACGCCTGGGCGACTGCGCGCAAGCTCGATCCATCTACCTGGCTACGCGGTGAGCCCGTTATCTGGACGGTCAACGACTACGAGCTGGACCTGTGGAACGGCAGCCTCGGCAAGATAGTCGGCATGACGGACGGGGGCCTCGCCATTCGCTTCGACGAAGGCGACCGAACCATTCCGGTCGAGCTGCTCGAACATCTGGAGCCCGCTTGGGCCATCACGACCCATAAGGCGCAGGGCTCGCAATTCGAGACAGTCATCGTACCAGTAACCGATAGCCGCATACTCGACCGGACGCTGCTGTATACGGGCATAACGCGCGCCACGCGAAGGGTGGTGCTCGTCGGCGAACCCGCGATCATCCGCAGAGCCATCTGCCGTCCGCCACTGGTTTCACAGCGCATGACGTATTTGAAAGAAGCGATAGAACGCGCGATAGCGCACGCGTCAGATCTTCATGCTGCCCGTTAAAATCCTAGTCTTAATGGAAAAATTATAACAGCCGAAGTGACGCATCTTCTGCTGTCATGATTACTTGGCCTTGCGGAAGGCCCATTCTTCCACCTTGATTAACACTGCGGTGTCACCAGTGTCGTTCCATACCGCCGACCGAAGACCCCAGTAGAATCGGTGCTTCGTACTGCCGTCGTCCAAAGTTTCTTCAGTATTCCTACCGCTGCCAGTGCGGAGGATAATTGTGTCCCCAGCCTTCACCCGCTTGTTCGGGAACCAGAACATATGCCGGAGCTCATTCGAGATCTGGTCAGGCGCGATGTAGGTCGTATCCGCAAGGATGTAGTCGCCAACATCACAGTCGGCATCGGCGCGCAGTGAGACGTATTCCTTAGGCGCATCTCCATGCCCGTGAATTCCAGTAATTCTCACATCCATGTACGCCCCCCATTCCTCAGCATGACAGTTATCTGGGCTCGCTCAGCCGTAACGCAAGGCTGATCCGCCTTCACATGCGCCAAACAGGCGCCTGACCAACATCATCCCATAATGTAGGAGGACAACCATGTCCGAAGCGACGACGCGCGCCTATGCTGCCGCGGCCGAGGCACTAAAGCAAAACGTGCTTGCCTACGGAGGAGCGCTCCTCGCTTTGGATGTTCTCACCGAGCGTCTGACCGAATCGATCGACGACCCCTACGGCGTTGATCTTGTTATCCAAGTTCGACCAGAGATCGAACTGTCCTTCCCGCTAGTCACAACCTCAATGAAGGAGTGGCGCAGGCGGGGGCCTGGATCGCCGACTGAGACGCTAGTTCGAGCCCTTGGCCGCCTGGCGGCGATGCGCGTGTGGCGCAACCGAGGCACGGTCGCGCCACCAGCCGGATTGCTCGAGGTCAATGGCTTAGGCAAGGCTCTCATAGAACGCGCTGGCATTAGCCCGCAGGCTTTCTTCGACGCGACTTGGTCGCCAGTCAGGATCGGTGACAAATACACAGATACAGCAGACTGGATGAGCGAGGGCGCCGTTACGTCGCTATTGGCACGCGCGCCCGCTGCGATGCGAAAGACCCGTTCGCTTCCGGAGGGGCTGCCTTGGCTCAGCGGCTACAATAACCTCAACGTTGTGTTCATTGAGGCTGTTGCGCTCAGCGAACGGCTGGTTGTGCTGTGGCGCCCGCAGGATGCCTCCGGCTTTGAGGTGCGGCTTGCACCCGGTGTAATCCCGGACACGCTGCTAGCGGCCGCTCCTGGCCGCCGGTTCAAGCAATACGTGTCACATCCTCTGCTCGACCGCTTCGATATTAGGATCGCTAGCGTGCAGCAGCATCAGAAGTCGCTGCGCATGAAGCTGGATGGCGGTGCGGCACTGTGGCGAAGGGAACGCCTGAAGGGCGGAAACGAAGAGCGAGCCGAGCTGAAGCAGGAAATCCGCGAGCTTCGCGAGGGCCGTAGGCATCTGGAGAAGGTGATTGCCGGGCACCTGACACTTCCTGGGCAGCGCGGTGACGTTGAGGTGCCGTGGGAGGGGCTGCTGGACGAAGACCAGATTGACGAGTTCACCGGACAGCCTTGGCCCGAACTCGAATATGACATCAATGGCATCTCGTCGCGGCGCTACCACGAGGAGCGGCTGCATGACGATGGCGATCCGGCTATTCACCTCGACGAGGATGACCCCGCGTCATACACCTGAAGCGGGACTACGATTTCGTTACAGCTTGGCTACGCCGACCTCTGTCACCATGGAGGTGATTGAGACAATTCGTCCGATAGTTACACCGGAACCCTGCCACTCGTGCGAATGACGTCCGCATTAGGTGTGAGAAAGGACCTGTTCTTACATACAGTTACACCTCTCCCCCGAAATAACCCTTCTGATCGGCCGATCTTAGCGGCCTGCGCCCGGTGCGGGCGCGGCGCAGGGCCGCAACACCATGAGCGCCCGCTCCTCCCACCAGAACATCATGCGCGGCAACGGCATCGCGCAATAGGCGCCGCGATGCGCGGCCAGCCAGCGTGCCGGCCCCGAAGGGGCGAACAGCGGCAGCACCGGCACCACGAACCAGGCCCGTGACCGCTCGGGCTCGCTCAGGCGATCCCACACGACATCGGGCCAGGTCGCGGTCGCCGGATTGAGCCAGAGCAGCACCGGCGCCCTCGCCCCAAGCGCGGCGGCGACGCCCGGGCCGGTTCCCGACAGATCGACCAGCAGCGCGCCCGGCGCCTTTCCGCGCGCGCCGTTCAGGAAATCGGCGGTTTCGGCATCGACCAGCAGCCGGCTGCCGGTGATCGGATGCGTCGCCGGAATCTGCTGCGCGAACACCGAATTCGGCAGGCTATAGGGCGATTGCGCGGCGGCGAGCAGCAGCAGCGGCGTGGCGGCGATGCTCAGCACATAGGCGACGGCCTGCCGCCAGCGGCGGGCATCCTCGCCCGCCAGCCGGAACAGCGCGAGCAGCGGGAACACCATGCTGAAATCGAGCTGTGCCCATTGGTTGTTGAAGGTGCCCAGCGCCACCGCGAAGGGGGCGGCGAGCAGCAGGCCGATCAGCAGCAGGTCACGTCGCGCGACGAGGGTCGCATAGCCGGTTGCGATCAGAACCAGGGCGAGCCCGGCGAATTCGGGGATGCTGCCGTCCAGCGTCTCGGGCACGGTCGATGCGAGATAGGCCAGCGCGAGCGCGATGCCGCCATGGCCCGCCCCTGCCGACCAGCGCGTCCGCCGCCATGCCAGAACCGTCGCCGTCGCAACCAGCAGCGCCGCGCCGGTCAGTAGTGGCGGCACCGCCGCCCAGTCGCCCAGCACCTTGATCGGCAAATGCGTGGGGGTGTTGGGAAGCGCAAGGACATGCTGACTCGTCGCGATCCGCTGGAGCAGCGCCGGTATCGCATGCAGCGGCAGGAAGAGGTGGATCAGCAGCGGCGTGAGCGCCAACGCGACGACGAGGTCGGCACTCCGCTTGCGATGATGGCGAAGCGCGGCCGCCGAAAGAAGGATCAGCAGCACACAGGCCAGTGCGAACAGCGGCGGTTTGGCGAATGCGGCAGCGCAGAGCCCTACCGCGAGGACGATGCATGCCGCACCCGCCGCTCGTCGCCGGTCCGTGCGCAAAAGGATCGCGAGTCCGGCCAGCACCAGCATCGCCCCGACATTGGCGATGGAGTTGTAGCTGGGCGTGATGATCCAGGGGAAATAGACGACAAGCGATGCCGCTGCGCCGAACTGGGCGAGGCGCAGTCGCTCTTCCCTGGCCGCCGCCAGTTGCGAGCCGAGCAGCGCCCCGGCGCCAAGGGTGATCGCGAAGCCCGCCAGCCGATAGCGCTGCACGTCCCCGCCCAGAAGCGCATAGAGCGGATGGAGCAGATAGCCGAACGGCTGGTAGAGGAGCGCATAGGCTTCGGGATCCCGTGCCCAGACGAGATAGAAGATCTCGTCGGTCAGATCGATTCCGCGGCCCGACCCGTAGACCAGCAATCCGCCGCAGAAGAGCAGCGCCAGCAGCGCGCCGAGCAGCGGCAGCGGCGTTGCGCGGTTCCCAGTCCGTTCGATCATGTCCCCCAAGCGCCGTGATGGTCTGTGGCAATCACCAGCGCTAGACCAATGCCTGCCGGGCGTCAGCCGCTTTCATGGGACGGGAGCAAAGTCGCGGGTCCGCCGTTGCTGCCTGCGGACGAATCGCGCGGAGGGCAGGATGCGGAACAGGGGTACGGGCGGCTGGTCGGCGGGGGTGGCGCTGTTGCTGCTGGCCGCCTGTGGGCGCGGCGAAAAGACCACGGAGGATCCGGTTGGCCAGAATGTCGCCTCGGCGGCGGCGGCGGGCGTGCCGGCCAATGTTGCCGCCGCAATGGATTGCAGCAACACGCCCGATTTCGTGCCGGTCTATGCCGGGGCCACCACGCTCGGCTGTACCGCCGCGCCCGACGGGCTGGACGGGCGGCATGTCAGTGGCAACCTGGTGTATGAGGTCGATGCGCCCGAGAAGACGGTGCTCGGCTGGTCGCGGGCACAGGCCAATGCCGCGGGCCTCAAATATCGGCGGGAGACGCCGTACAGCTACGAGGCCGGTGAGGAGACCGCGCGGAGCCTGCGCGTGGTGGTCGATACCCATAACGGCCGCACCCGCGCAACGATCGGCTGGGGCCAGAAGGCCGAGTGACGTCAGGCTGCGCGGCTGTCCAGTCCGCGCAGCCAGGCACGCGCGGCCTTCTGCGCGGAAATGATTTCGCGCGCGGTCATGTCCTCGGCGATCTCGGCGCGGCAGGCCTGTGCCTCGCTGCTGCCGGTCATCGCGGCGATGTTGAACCATTTGTGCGCCTCGACCAGATCGATCGACACGCCTTCGGCGCCGCTGGAATAGACCACGCCCAGATCGAAACAGGCATCGGCGCTGCCCCGGGCGGCATCCCGCAGGCGGCTTTCAATCAGAAATCGGGCACTTCTTTCACTGTTCGCCATCGCGACATTCCCCGTTCGACTCCTTCGTTGAAGCCGAATTTGGGGGCGAACGGACAATAAAAGGTTAAGCGACTTAACTGTAGTTGTTCAGAGGACGGGAATATTGTCGATCAGCCGGGTGCCCCCGATCCGCGCGGCGGCGAGCAGCCGCATCGACTTGCCTTCGATCGGATCACCGAGCGACTCGCCGTCGACCAGCGCGACATAGTCGACCTCGAAGCCCGCAGCCGTCAGCGTGTCGCGCGCCTGGTTTAGGGCTGCGTCGCGATCGCCGCCCTCGCCGATGGTCTTGGCGGCGGCGCCCAGCGCGCGCGGCAGCGCCACGGCACGGGCGCGATCCTCGGGCATCAGATAGGCGTTGCGGGAGGAGAGGGCGAGGCCGTCATCCTCGCGCTGGGTAGGTACGCCCTGGATCTCGATGGGCATGTCCAGATCCGCGACCATGCGGCGGATCACCTGGAGCTGCTGCCAGTCCTTCTCGCCAAACAGGGCGACATCCGGGCGCACCTGGTGGAACAGTTTCGACACGACGGTGGCGACGCCGTCGAAGTGGCCGGGCCGGTGCGCGCCGTCGAGCGGT
>JAIYAA010000268.1 GCA_027489295.1 Sphingomonadales bacterium
CTCAAGTCGCCCCAGGGCGACAACAAGGACGCCAGCGTCAAGACGCCGCAGTAAGCGGCCGCACTTCCGGTACGAAAAAGCGCCGGTCCGCACATGCGGGCCGGCGCTTTTTGTATCGATCTGCCGGGGCGGTCGGAAGCGGCCCCCATGCCGCCCCGCTGCCCCGGCAGGGGTTGGGATCAGAAGCTGACGCCGATCGATCCCAGGATGCTGCCCTTGGCGGCATCGTGACCGGTCGGTGTGATGTACTTCACGTCCGTGCCGACATAGGAAACGCCGAGCGACAGGTTCTTCCAGGTATAGGCCGCGCCCACCGACCAGTCGGTATATTCCTTGCGCTGGATGGGCACGAGCCAGCTGGGCCCGAAGCTGTGGCCGAGATGGCCGGTCAGGCTGATCGGCGAATGCGGGATGGCGGCGGAAACGTCACCCGCCAGATAGACATTGTCGTTGCTCTTCAGCGTGCCGCTCTGGCCCTGATCGAGCGAAAGCGCCTTCTGCTTCGGCGCATAGTTCACCGTCGCCTTGGCCGATACCGGGCCAATCGCATAGGTGACCGAGGCATAGGGCTCGATGAAGTCCGACGAACTCTTGTCGCCGGTGAAGCCCGGGCGGGTGCCCGGATAGACATAGTAGAGCGCGCCGACGTCGAGCGTCACGCCGCCCTTGAACGCGTGCTTGTAGCCAGCGATCAGATCGAGTTCCTGGTGGGCGGAGCCGTGCGTCGTCACGTAATCGTCGACCGACGAACCCCAGGCGGAGACGTAGAAGCCGGAGGCGTGGCTGATCGTCAGCCCACCCTGCACCGCGAAATTGCCGTCGGTCTGCGAGATGCCGCGAAACTTGTAGTCGCTGATCACCGTCGCGGTGCCGTTCAGCGTGATGGCCGGGGCCGAAGCCGGAGCTGCCTCTTGTGCCATTGCCGGCGCAGTCGTGGCGAGCAGGAGTGCGCCGAGACTGATCGAGGTGAAGCGCATGGAATCCCTTTCAATTGCAACTAAAGGATTTCCGCCTGCTGCCGTCGGCGTCGCATTTTGATGGGCTCTGCGGCCCGACGACTTCCAACCGGCAAACAAAGATTGCCCGATTTACGCCGCGTCGCACAACAATATTCGCCGATCCTAGCAATAGTTTGTTATAAACTGTGGCCGGGAAGTCACAGCCCTGCCCGGGCGCGCCGGGCAGGGAGGGTAGGGTCAGGCCAGTTCGATGATGGCGTCGACTTCGACGGCGGCGCCCAGCGGCAGGGCGACGACGCCGACCGCGCTGCGCGCATGGCGGCCCGCCTCGCCGAACAGCGCCTGCATCAGCTCCGATGCGCCGTTGGCGACCTTGGGCTGATCGGTGAAATCGGCGGTGGAGTTCACGAAGACGCCCAGCTTCACCACGCGCTTCACGCGCGAAAGGTCGCCATCGAGTGCTTTCTTGATCTGCGCGACGAGCATCAGGCCGCAGCGCTGCGCGGCTTCGGTGCCGAACGCGATGTCGCGATCCTCGCCGAGGCGGCCGGTCATCAGCGCGCCGTCCTTGAACGGCAATTGGCCGGAGACGTGGAGCAGCCCGCCGGCCTCGACGACCGGGACATAGGCGGCGACGGGAGCGGCGGCCTCGGGAAGGGCGAGGCCGAGCTCGGCGAGCTTGCGATCGATGGCAGTGGTCATGCGCCGACCCAACCATTCGGTGGGGGCAGGGTCAAGAGGCCGGCTCAAGCCCGGATGAAGCGCTCCAGGATCCAGGTCTCGGCCTCGCGCCAGTCGTCGATCCGGGCATGGGCGTGGGGCGCAGGGGGCACCTTGGGGGCGAGGCTCGGCTCGGCCACCATGTGGAGGCGGAACACCTCGGGCGCGTGCCTGGCGACCGATTCGTGGTGCACGGCGAGATCGTCGACGAACACCGCGACCGGGGCACCATGCTCCGCCACCAGCCTGGCGACGGGCTCGCCCTTGCCGCCCTGGTTGCATTCCACCCGGTGGACGATGCCGTGATTGGCCAGCTGGGTGATGCGATGGTCGCGGCAATGGTCCTGCAGGTTGGTCAGCACGACGATGTCCGCCACCTCGGCGATCCGGTTCAGCGCCGTGCGGGCATGGGGGACGAGCGTCTGGCGCTCCATCTCCGCGGGGAAGAAGCCGTCGAGCAGCGCCCACATCTCGGGCGCGGCCAGCGTGCTGCCGTCGCCGCGACGGCGCATCGAATCGGCGAAGTCGCTGCCGTTCAGTGCGAAGTCGATGTCGTGCGTGGCGCCCAGCCATTCGCCGAAGTGGCGCACCATGTGGAGCAGCACCTCGTCGCAATCGGTGATCAGAAGGGGTTTCATGCCTGCTCCAGCTGTCGGCGCGCCGCGACCAGCGCCGCCGGGGGAAGATCGAGCGCGTCGGCGCAGGCGATCAGATCGGGTTCGTAGGATTCGAGAAAGCCGAGCGTCGCGGCGAGCAGCGCAGGCTCGCCGGCGCGAGACCGCAGCGTCGCGGGATCGAGCCCGGTCAGGTCGAGCAGGCGATTTGCCCGGCCCGATTCGCCGAGCACCCAGACAAGCGCCTGTAGCGCTATCATTTCCGGATTTGTCACTGCGTCCGCCATGGCCTAACACCCCCGGAAAGTAGAGGGTAGCGCGTGCCAAAAAGAGTA
>JAIYAA010000394.1 GCA_027489295.1 Sphingomonadales bacterium
CGCAAGATGCACTTCCTGCTGCATGCCCGCGCGGTCGCGGTGTTCCCTGGCGGCTTCGGCACGTTCGACGAGAGCTTCGAGCTGCTGACGCTGATCCAGACCGGCAAGGTCGATCCGATCCCGGTACTGTTCTACGGCAAGGAATTCTGGAACCGCGTCGTCAATTTCGAGGCGCTGTGCGACGAGGGCGTGATCTCGCCGCGCGACCTGAACCTGTTCCGCTTCTGCGAAACGGCAGAAGAGGGCTGGGAAATCGTCCAGGACTTCTGGCGGAACAAGGAAACCGCGCAGGGCTGATCGCCGTCGGGAGGCTCGCGCTGGGGCGGCGTTGCGCTATAGCGCGGGCATGACCGATCCGCTGCTCCGCATCGCCGAGGCGCTCGAACGCCTGGCACCGCCTCCTGCTCCGCCCGCCGACCTGCAGGTGCACCCGGCCTATGTGTGGCGCGGTCGCCACCTCGCACCCGCGCGCGCCTTCGCCCCGATGCCGCTGGCGCTGCTGCAGGGCGTGGAGAAGCAGCGGACCGCGCTGCTCGCCAATCTCGAGCGGCTCTCCGCCGGCCATGCCGCGCAGGACGTGCTGCTATGGGGGGCGCGCGGCACCGGCAAGTCGGCGCTGGTCAAGGGCGCGGTGGCCGAGGTGCAGGCGCAGGGCGGCCGGCTCGCGCTGGTCGAGGCGGCGACGACCCACCTCGAGACGCTGCCCGATCTGTTCGCGCTGCTGGCGACCACTGACCGTCCCTTCGCGATCTTCATCGACGATCTCGGGTTCGACGCCGCGGCCGATGCGCGGGCGCTGCGCTCGCTGCTCGAAGGCGGGGCCGAGGCGCGGCCGGCGACCTGCCGCCTGCTCGTCACCTCGAACCGCCGCCACCTGCTGCCGCGCGATATCGAGGCACAGTCGAGCGCGATCAATCCGCGCGATTCGATCGACGACGATCTGGCGCTGGCGGACCGGTTCGGCCTGTCGCTGGGCTTCCATGTGGTCGACCAGGACACTTATGTCGCAATCGTCCGCGGCTATGCGCAGGCCCATGGTCTGGCATTCCAGCCCGAGGACGCGATCCAATGGGCGACGCGGCGCGGCAGCCGCTCGGGCCGCGTCGCCTGGCAATATGTCGTCGAGCTTGCCGGACGACACGGTAAACGGTTGTAATCCGCCGGCTTCACAGCCGGTTGCACATGCCCTCGCCTGTCGCCCCAGACTTAATGTCTCGAAATGAGACATTATTT
The DNA here is from genome assembly GCA_027489295.1 of Sphingomonadales bacterium. The sequence continues at coordinate 1,234 of JAIYAA010000394.1, forward strand.
TGTTACGGCGATGAATGGGTGTGCACCGCAACACCCCGATGGTCGGATCGATCGTCCTAAACAGCCTGCAGTCAGGCTGGGCGACGTCACCACGCACTGTGCCGCAAAATACGAATATGCGCATTTATGCATTATCAGCATGATGTTGCGAAGTATTAAACCGGGGTTCATCTTTCTCCAGTGCGAAAAACTGTCGAGTCGCGCCAAAACAAAAGCGTCTTGAGTGGAGAGGGTGCACATGCGTATTCCAGCACGGCTGGCCGCCGCAGCGGCTTTACTGGGTGTTGCGGCCCCGGCACAGGCAGCCACGATTATCGGGCAATTGAGTTTCACCGGCTTTGTCAGGCCGGTGGGATCGACGGGCATGGCGAGCGCCACGGGCCTCGACTTCTACGGCTTTGGCTCGCCGCCAAGTGGCGATCTGGGTACGCCGGGAACGATCACCAGCGTTCTGGGAGGATCCGGACTGTTCGCTGGCGCGGTCTGCGTGGGACTTTGCGGGACCATCAAGGACCTCCCCACCTTCTCGACTGCGTCGATCACGTCGTTCTTCAATATCCAGTCGACCGTCTATTTCGATCTCGGCACGATCAAGTCGGTCACGCGCTCGCCCGATGGCCTCGGTGGCGGACTGAAGGTAATCGCTTCGGGCGTCTTCCGCATCACCGGCTTCGATCCGACGCCGGGCGTCCTGACGCTGACCACGCAGGGCAGCGGCCTTACCAGCTTCTCGGCAACGGCGGTCAACGCCGTGCCGGAACCGGCGAGCTGGGCGATGATGATCGCCGGCTTCGGCCTGGCCGGCAGCATGCTGCGCGCGTCGCGGCGGGCGCGGGTTCGCTATACCACGAACTGATCGGCAGCGCCGCAGCAGAACGTCCCGCCGCACCGTATTGGCGGGACGTTCTGCTGTTGCGGCCGTCGCTTAGGCGAGCCCTTCCACCATCTCCGCCAGCTCCAGCCAGCGCATCTCGGCAGCGTCCTTCTCGTCGCGCAGCTTGGCGATGCCGTCGCTCAGCTTGGCGAACCTGGCCGGATCGCGCGTGTAGAGCTGCGGGTCGGCCAGCGCCGCCTCGTCGCGGGCGATCGTCTGGTCGATCTCCTCGATCCGCTTGGGCAGCAGCTCGTAATCGCGCTGGTCCTTGTAGCTGAGCTTGGTGCGCGGCTTGGGCGCCTCCGCCGCCGGTGCCGGCGCTGCCGGCTTGCTCGCCTTCTTCGTCTCGTTCCGTGGGCGGCGCTTGGCCTCCCAATCGGCATAGCCGCCGACCACCACGTCCACCGTGCCGCTGCCGTCCAGCCCCAGCGTCACCGTGACGGTGCGATCGAGGAAGTCACGGTCGTGGCTGACGATCACCACCGTGCCGGCATAGTCGGAGATCACCTCCTGCAGCAGGTCGAGCGTCTCGAGGTCGAGATCGTTGGTCGGTTCGTCCAGCACCAGCAGGTTGGACGGCCGGGCGAATTCGCGTGCGAGCAGCAGACGCGAGCGCTCGCCGCCCGAAAGCGTACCGATCCGTGCCTCGGCGATGCTGGGATCGAACAGGAATTCCTTGAGATAGCCATGGACGTGCTTGCGCGCGCCCTGCACGTCGATCCAGTCACCGCCATCCGCCAGCACGTCGCGCACGCGCTTGTCCGGCGCCATCAGGCTGCGCTGCTGGTCGATGATGATCGCATCCAGCGTCTGCGAGAGCTTGACCGTGCCTTCGTCGGGCTGGAGCTCGCCGGTGAGCATCTTGAGCAGCGTCGACTTGCCCGCGCCGTTCGAACCGACGATGCCGATCCGGTCGCCCTTGGTGACGCGGAAGGTCAGGTCCTTGATGATCGTCCGCTCGCCGAAGCGCTTGGTGACGTGCTTGGCGTCGATCACCACCTTGGTCTGGTTGCCGTCCGAGGCGGTGGCGAGCGCAGCGGTGCCCTGCGGGCCGACCATGCCCGCGCGCTCCGCCCGCATCTCCTTCAGCTTGGCGAGGCGCCCCTGGTTGCGGCGCCGGCGGCCGGTGACGCCGCGCTGCAGCCAATGCTCCTCGATCTTGAGCTTGGCATCGAGCCGCTGGGCGTTGCGTTCCTCCTCGGCATAGACCTGCTCGGTCCATGCCTCGAACCCGCCAAAGCCGATCTCCGCGCGCTTGATCGCGCCGCGATCGAGCCACAGCGTCTGGCGGGTGAGGCGGGTGAGGAAGGTACGGTCGTGGCTGATGACGACGAACGCGCCCTTGTAGCGCGTCAGCCAGTCTTCCAGCCATTCGATCGCGCCGAGGTCGAGATGGTTGGTCGGTTCGTCGAGCAGCAGCACGTCGGGATCCTGCGCCAGCGCGCGGGCGATAGCGGCGCGGCGGCGCTCACCGCCGCTTGCGGTCGCCGCCTCGCGGCTGAGATCGATGCCGAGCTGGTCGGCGATCGCCTCCGCCTCGTGCTGGGCGGGCGCGTCGTCGCCGGAAAGGACATAGTCCATCAGCGTGGTGCAGCCGAGCATCCGCGGTTCCTGCTCCAGCAGGATCACGCGCGTGCCCGGCACGATGGTGCGGCGGCCCTCGTCGCTCTCGATCGCGCCCGCGATCAGCTTGAGGAGCGTCGTCTTCCCCGCACCGTTGCGGCCGATCAGCGCGAGCCGATCGCGCTCGCCGACATGCAGGTCGAGATTGCGGAAAAGCCAGCCGGATCCCTGAACGAGACCCAGCCCTTCATAGGAAAGCACCGGAGCAGCCATGGTGCAGCACCTAGGGGCGCACGGGCGGGCCCGCAAGCCGCCAGGTACCGCGCGCAGGCGATGCACCAATGCCACAATTGCCGACCCGCTGCCGGCCGCCATGTTCAGGGGCTATTCAATGCCCGGACCCTATGCCATGCCCATGCGAATGCTGGTCAACCTCGTTCTGGTCGCGTGTCTTGCGGGCCTCGCGCCCACGAGCCCGGCCGTGGCGCGCCCGTTCGGCTCGTCCCAGGATGACGGCCAGCGTGCGGCGCGCGAACGGCGACTTCGTGGCCAGAATCTGCCGGTGCGCGAGATCGAGCGGCGCGTGATCCCCCGCATGCCGGGCGCGCAATATCTCGGATTCGACTATGATCCCGAGCACGACGTTTACACCCTCAAATTCCTGCGCAATGGATCGGTCATCTGGATCGAGGTCGATGGCCATAGCGGCCAGATCCTGCGCCGCATGGGCAATTGAGCAGTCACCAGGAAAAGGACGGAACAGCGAATGCGACTTCTGATCGTCGAGGACGAACCCAATCTCGGCATCCAGCTGCGCACGGCGCTGGAAGGCGCCGGCTATGCCGTCGACCTTGCGACCGATGGCGAGGAGGGACATTTCCTCGGCTCGACCGAGCAATATGACGCGATCCTCCTCGACCTGGGCCTGCCGGAGATCGATGGACTGACCGTGCTCGATCGCTGGCGCAAGGAAGGCAAGACCACGCCGGTGCTCGTGCTCACCGCGCGCGACAGCTGGTCGGACAAGGTGGCGGGCCTCGATGCCGGCGCCGACGACTATGTCGCCAAACCCTTCCAGACCGAGGAGCTGATCGCCCGCCTCCGCGCGCTGATCCGCCGCGCCTCGGGCAACGCCTCGGCCGAGCTGACCGCCGGCGACATCCGGCTCGACACCCGCTCGGGCAAGGTCACCAAGGCCGGCGAGCCGGTGAAGCTGACCGCGCAGGAATACAAGCTGCTCAGCTACCTGCTCCATCACAAGGGCAAGGTGGTGAGCCGCACCGAGCTGATCGAGCATATCTACGACCAGGATTTCGATCGCGATTCGAACACGATCGAAGTGTTCGTCACGCGCATCCGCAAGAAGCTGGGCGCCGATGTGATCACCACCATCCGCGGCCTGGGCTACAGCCTGGACGAAGCCAACCTCGGCTGATTGCAGGTCCGTGGACGACGCGCCGATCCTGAACGAGGCCGATGCCGGGGCACCCGCCGTCAACGTGGTGGAAGCGGAGCCCAAGTCGCGCCGCCCGGTGCGCGTCACCGGATCGGTCAGCCGGCGGATGCTGCTGGTCGCCACCGCCTGGATCCTGCTGCTGCTGGTCGGCGGCGGGCTGGCGCTCAACAAGGTATTGAGCGACGCGATCACGCGCAATTTCGACGACCAGCTCGATTATCTGGTCTCGTCGATGATCGTCTCGACCGAGCTCGACGGCAATGGTGAAGTCCGCATGACCCGCGAACTCGCCGACCAACGCTTCCTGGAGCCGAACTCCGGCGCCTATTGGCAGATCAGCGGCGAGGGGCACGAACCCTTCCCCTCGCGCTCGCTGTGGGATCGCAAGCTCAAGGTCGATGCGGTCCACAACGACCGCGACGTCCATTTCTACGACAGCAACCAGTTCGCCGACCAGAAGCTGCG
>JAIYAA010000401.1 GCA_027489295.1 Sphingomonadales bacterium
CCGTCCGGTTTCCGATTTCGAGCTCGGCCAGCCGGGCGAGGGGGATGTGAAGTGAGCAAGACCCTGTTTCTCGCCGCGGCGGCCCTTGCGGCGCTCGCGGCCCCTGCGATGGCGCAGGACGTGGCGATCACCAACGCCAAGCTGGTGATAGGCGACGGGTCCGCGCCCGTCGAGGGCGGTACGGTGGTGGTGCGCGGCGGCAAGGTCGTCGCGGCCGGTCGCGGCGTCGCGGTGCCCGCGGGCGTGCAGGTGGTCGATGCCGCCGGGCGCTATGTGACGCCGGGCATCTTCGCCGGCTTCACCCGCCTCGGCATCGTCGAGGTCGACGGCGTTTCGGTGACCAACGATGCCGGTTCCGAAAGCTCGCCGTTCAGCGCCGCGCTGGACGTGAGCCCCTCGGTCAATCCGCGCGCGACGCCGATCGCGATCAACCGGGCCGACGGGGTCACCCGCGCCGTGGTGGCACCCGAAGTCGGTCGCGGTTCGGTCTTCGCCGGCCAGGGCGCGGTGATCGACACGCGCAGCGACTTTCACACGGTCGCCCGCCCGCGCGCCTTCCAGTTCATGGAATATGGCGAAAGCGGTGCGCGTGCCGGTGGCGGCAGCCGTTCGGCGGCGATCGCCTTGCTGCGCAACACCTTTGCCGAGGTTCGCGCCTTTGCCCGCAATCCGGCGAGCTTCTCGGATCGCGGCAAGGACACGCTGCTCACCCGCGCCGATGCCGAGGCGCTGGCGCCGGTGGTGCAGGGCAAGGTGCCGCTGCTCGTCCATGTCGAGCGCGCGTCGGACATTCTGGTGCTGCTCCAGCTCAAGCGCGACACGCCGGGGCTGAAGCTGGTGCTGGTCGGCGCGAGCGAAGGCTGGACGGTGGCGAAGGACATCGCCGCGGCCGGCGTGCCGGTGATCGCCTCGCCGCTCAACGACCTGCCGGCGAGCTTCGAGCAGCTGGCGGCCACCCAGTCGAACATCGGCCGGATGCAGGCGGCGGGCGTGCTGGTCGGCGTCGGCACGATCAACGACGACGAGGCACGCCAGGCGCGGCTGGAGAAGCAGTTCGCGGGCAATCTTGTCGCGCTCACCCGCGTGCCGGGGGCAACCGGGTTGAGCTGGGATGCGGCCTTCGCGGCGATCAGCGCCAAGCCGGCCGAGGCGATGGGGATGGGCGATGCGTTCGGATCGCTGCGTCCCGGCCGCGCCGGCGACGTGGTGGTCTGGGACGGCGATCCGCTCGAGATCGGCAGCGCGCCGGTGCGGCTGTACGTCGATGGTATCGAGCAGACGCTCACCAGCCGCCAGACGCGGCTGCGCGATCGCTACTGGAAACCCACCGAAGGCGCGCTGCCCAAGGCGTATCAGCGCTGATCGCGGCGGTTCCATCCGGAACCTTCACGATCGCACGCGCTTTGGCGGAATGATGGAACGGCCCCGGCGCGGAGCACCCGCGCCGGGCGATCAGGAGACTGGGACCATGACGAAGCGCATCCTTCTTGCCGGCCTTGCGGTGGTGGCCTTGGCGGGCTGCCAGAAGGGCAACGAGGCGACGGGCAATGCCGCGGCCGACACCGCGGCGGAGAGCAATGCGGTGGTCGGCAACGGCGATGCGGGCAACAATGTCGCGGCGCAGGTGATCGCGATGAACGACGCGCAGCGCAACGTCGTGTTCATCCGGGCGATCATGGACGCCGGCCTGAAGTGCGACCATGTCGAAAGCTCGCAGCGCCTGCCCGATCAGGACGGCCTGCCCTTGTGGCGCGCCAATTGCAGCGGTGGCGTGGCGCACATGGTCTCCATCACGCCCGACGGCACCGCGAAGATCGTCAGCCGCACCGATCGCTGAACTCGGCCTCGGCGAGGAGGAAGGGCGACACGGCCCGCAGCGCGCGGGCGACCGTTTCCTCCTTCTCGCCGACCGGCGCGACATAGTGGATCGCCTCCCGCGCCGCCGCCACGCCGGCGCCGCGCGCGATCATCCAGGCAGCGAGATATTGCGAGGCGAGGCAGCCGCCCGCCGTCGCGACATTGCCGTGCGCGACGAAGGGGGCATCCAGCACCTCGACCCCGGCCTCGATTACCCAGGGCTTGGTGGTGAGGTCCGTGCAGGCGGGCAGGGTGCCGATCAGCCCCAGCCTGGCCAGCAGCAGTGTGCCCGAGCATTGCGCGCCGATCAGCTGGCGCGTCGGATTGAGCCGGAGCTGCGCGAGCAGGCTCGCGTCGGCGGCGATCTCGCGCGTCTTTGATCCGCTGCCGATCAGCACCGCATCGGCCTCGGCAGCGAAGGCGAGCGGCTTCTGTCTCCGGATGGTGACGCCGTTTAGCGAGGTCACCTCCTCGGCCGGTGACGTGATGTGCGCGGCCCAGCCCTGCGCCCGCAGCCGGTTGAGGATGGCGGCGGCGATGAACGAATCCAGTTCGTTGAACCCGTCGAACGTCAACACCGCGATCTGCATCGATAGCCCTTTCCGGCTCTTTCAGGTGCTGCCGGTGTAAAGTGCTGCGTGGCCGCACGGAAGGGCTTGCGGTTGCCGCAGCGTCAACTGCCATAACCGCGCCATGGTTGATTCGCTCGACATATCCGAAGTTGCCCGCCGCACCGGGATCAGCGCCCGCGCGCTGCGCTTCTACGAGGCGCGCGGGCTGCTCATGCCGCTGCGTACCGCCGCGGGCCGCCGCCATTACGGGCCGGGCGAGCTGGCGACGCTGCACCGCATCCTCGCGCTCAAGCGCGCCGGGCTCACCCTGGCGCAGGTGCAGCGGTTGCTGGCCTCGCGGACTCTGGATCTCGCCGGGCTGATCGATGCCCAGCTCGCCATTCTGGAGCAGCAGGCGGCCGCGATCGAACGATCCCGCCAACTGCTCCTGGAAACCAAGTCCCGCATCGAGCGCAGCGAGCCCCTCGACGTCGCGACCTTCTGCTCGCTGATCGAACAAGGAGAACGACAGATGGATACAAGGGCGCAGTGGGATGCGGTGACGTCCCGCTATTTCTCGGAGGCCGAGAAGGCCGACTTCGCCGCCACCATGGCGAAACTGCCGCAAGGCTTCGATGCGACGGACTATGCCGCCCGGTGGCAGGCGCTGGGGGATCGCATCAAGGCGGCGCTGCCGCTTGATCCGAAAAGCCCCGCAGCGCAGGCTTTCGTGGCCGAGTGGCGCGCGCTGCTGGCGCCGTTCAATGCCGTGGCGACGCCGGCGATGCAGGCGGGCGTCGCGCGCATGTATGAAGACATGCCCGCCTGGCAGGGCGAGGCCAATCCCGGTTTCGATGCCGAGGTGTTCGCCTTCATCCGGGCCGCTGCAGAGGGCTGAAACGAAGGAGGGAGGCGTTGCGGCCTCCCTCCACAGCGGTTTCGTTCGGGCCTTAGAGGCCGACGACGCCGCCGTCGTTCTTGGTGATCACCACCACCGCCGAGCGGGGTCGCACGCTCGCGGCGACGGTGCCGCCGGCCTGGCTGTCCGGCCACTTGCTGCTCGGGGCTGTCGGTGTGCCGTTCTCGCCGGGATGCTGGATGCCGACGAACAGCGTGCGGCCGTCCGGCGTCGAATCCACGCCGGTGATCTCGCACTCGATCGGGCCGACGAGGAAGCGGCGCAGGTTGGCGCCCGGCGCGGCGCCGATGCGGGTCGCCTGGGTCGCGGTGGCGCCGGTCGAGCCGGTGTTGGTGATCGTCCGCGCGCCGCCGTCGCCCACGGTGCCCGGCTGGGCCGCCAGCATCATGCAGTTGGTGACGTCGGTATAGGCGCCGTCGTCGGTCTGCAGCCACATCAGCGGGGTCACCTGGCCGCCGGCATGGGTGGTGCGCGCAAACGCCATGCCGTCGGGGCTGGAGAAGTCGTTGCTGTCATCCAGCGAGGACAGGTTGATGTTGGCCTTGTCGAGATCTGCGCCCGCGCCGAAGGCGTAGATGTCCCAGCTGAAGCTGGTCGCTTCGGTATTGGCTTCCTTCATGCGGATGATGTGGCCGTTCGGGTTGCCGTACTGCGCCGTCTTCGCCGTGCCATAGGGGTCGTTATAGTGGCGCGGGTTGGCGGCGTCGGTGCCGGTGAGCGGGCGGCCGGCGGCGTTGTTGTTGGTGAGCGTCACGTAGATCTCGCCGGTCACCGGGTTTACCGCGGTCCATTCCGGGCGATCCATCGGCGTCGCGCCGAGCACGTCGGCGGCGAGGCGCGCGTTGACCAGCACGTCCGCCTGGTTGGCGAAGGCATAGGTGGCGTTGTTCGCGTCGATGCCGTTCTGGCCGAATACCAGCGGCAGCCAGCTGCCGGTGCCATCCGCGTTGAACTTGGCGACGTAGAGCGTGCCGCTGTCCAGATACTTGTCGCCGATCGCCAGGCGGTCGGTGGCATTCGCATCGGCGGCGACCCAGGCGGTGGCCGAGACGAACTTGTAGATATATTCGCGGCGCGAATCGTCGCCCATGTACCAGGCCGGCTTGCGGCCGACGACGAAGGCGCCGGGCCAGCAACCTTCATGGCCGAGGCGGCCGAGCGCGGTGCG
>JAIYAA010000321.1 GCA_027489295.1 Sphingomonadales bacterium
CCCGAGGGCGTTGCCCCCTTCATCTACTATCAGTTCTGAGGAGAGGCCGCGTGACCGTAGGTGCCGAACAGGGCGAAATCGCCGAGATCGGATCGCCGGTGGTGCTGCCGCCCGCGCCGGTCGACCGCCGTCGCCCATGGATCTGGACGACCAGCGGCATCCTGGTGGCGGCGGTGCTGCTTGCGCTGGTCGAGGGCCGCGCAATGGCGGACTGGGCGGACGATCTGCCGCCAAGCCCGGTCGCCGCTGCGCTCCAGCCGCCGGTGCATGGCTGGGCGGAAATCACCGCCCGCGCGCAGCTCGATGCGCCGGCCGCATGGCTGCGGCAGCGCTGGCTGGCGGCGCGCAAGGCGCGGTTCGGGGCGGAGGCACCCGGCGAAGCGGGGGCGGCGGACGCCCCCTGATCGCTCAGCGGTAGAAGACGTGCCCGGCGACGCGCGCGACGCGCGTGCGGTTCGGCATGTCGTAACCGGCAGTGTGGAAGAACAGCGCGCCGGGCACCACGTCCTCGCCCTCGCCCTTCAGCGTCTGCTTGGCGAGCTCGACCGCGCCGTCCCAGCGCTCGTCGCCGCGCTCGGGATGATAGGCGTCGACGTTGAAGAACTGGCCCGGCTGCTTGACGACGGCACAGGCGCTGGTCGCGAAGCGGCCGTCTTCCATGCGTGCGCGGATCACCTGGGCGACCGCGAGTTGGCCCTTCACCGGCTGGTTGCCGGCCTCATGGATGATGACCTTGGCGACGCAGGCGACGTCGCGCGGATTCGGTTCGGGTGCAGGCGTTTCCGCCACCGGCTGTGCGGCGGCGAGGGCCTCGACCGTCTGGTCCTGTGTGGGTTGCGAAGCCGGCGGCTGGGCGGGGCTTGCCGCGGATAGCTTCATGCTCGTCGTTCCGCCGAGCAATACCGGCAACAGACATAGAACCATCGGGAGACGCTTGATCATCTAGCTTTTCTTCTGTGCGCGGGGGCGCCCTGCGCATCGTGAAAATGCAAGCAGGTAGAGGATGCGCCGGGTAACCCCCACGTCTCGCCCCCGTGCGTGGTCCGCGCCGACAGGCGGCTCCGAACGACAACAAGGCGGGCTGAACGAGGCGCGGCCGCTAGCAGCAATCGGCCGCAAGGTCAAAAACGGGGCAGCTATGCTGTCCCTAACAGGGACGAACAGCGGGAAATCCGCGGCGACTCGGGGGTGTCAGATCCCGGGCGCTGCGCACCGCGCCGCGACGTAATCGGCGTGAGTCGGCATCGTCTCGGCGGCGCGGGCCATTGCCTCCGCCAGCTTGGCCAGGTGCGCCCTGCCGTCTATTCCCCGCGCCGCGAGCAGCGGGTCCCGCGTTTCCGGCCGGTTGCCCTGCCCGATGTGCACCGCCAGCCAGGACGGGGCCGCGAACAGGTCGAACTCACGCGCCACCAGCCGGCCGGCACTGCGGAAATGGTCGATCTTCCACTGCAGCGTATCGGGCACCGGCATCGCCGCGCAGTAGCGCCACAGCTCCGAGTCGTCGCGGGTCGTCAGCTTGTAGTGGAGGATCAGGAAGTCGCGGATCCGCTCGAACTCCGCGATCGAGACGCGGTTGAACTCGTCGATCAGCAGCGGGTCCATGTCGCGCGTCGGAAACAGCGCGAGCAGCTTCGAGATGCCGGCCTGGATCAGGTGCAGGCTGGTCGATTCGAGCGGCTCGAGAAAGCCGCTCGACAGTCCGATTGCGACGACATTGTGGTTCCAGAAGCGTCGCCTGTGGCCGGTGTTGAAACGCAGCACGCGCGGATCGGCGAGCGGTGCGCCGCCGAGATTGGCGAGCAGGGTCGCCGTCGCTTCGTCCTCGCCCATATAGGCGCTGCAATGGACATGGCCGTTGCCGGTGCGGTGCTGGAGCGGAATCCGCCACTGCCAGCCCGCGGCCCGCGCGGTCGAGCGGGTATAGGGGGTAAAGTCACCACGCGCGCACGGCACCGCGATCGCCCGGTCGCAGGGCAGCCAGTGGCGCCAGTCGGTGTAGCGGGTGCCCAGTGTCTCCTCGATCAGCAGCCCGCGAAAGCCCGAGCAATCGATGAACAGGTCGGCGTCGATCCTGCGGCAGTCCTCCAGGCGGACCGCGGCGACATTGCCGCTCTCCCCGTCCCGTTCCGCCCCCTGGATCCGCGCATCAATCCGGGTGACGCCGCGCGTCTCGGCATAGTCGCGCAGCAGCGCGGCATAGAGCCCGGCGTCGAAATGATAGGCATAGTCGAAGGTCGAGCCGACGCTGCGCGGATCCGGCAGCGGCGGGGAGAAACGACCGCGCTTGGCCGCCGCCCAGGCCATCGAAAGGTCATCGAGTGCGGGCGCCTCGCCCCTCGCTGCCGCATCCAGCCAATATTGGTGGAGCGGCACCAGATCGAAATCGCGGCCGAACGGCCCGAAGGGGTGGAAATAGCGCGCGCCGATCCGCCCCCAGTCGACGAACTCGATGCCGAGCTTGAACGAGCCCTTGGTGCGCCGGACGAACTCGGCCTCATCGATGCCGAGCGTGCGGTTGAAGAGCCGGATCGGCGGGATCGTCGCCTCGCCGACGCCGACGGTGCCAATCTCGCTCGATTCGACCAGCGTGATCGCAACGCCGTGGCCGAGCGCATTGGCGAGCGCTGCCGCCGTCATCCAGCCCGCAGAGCCGCCGCCGGCGATCAGGATGGAGCGGATGCGGCGATCGTCGGTCATCGCGGTACCTTATGCCTGTCCGGCGCGGCGGCGGAAGGGGGGATGCCGCCGCGCCGGGTTCCGAGGGTCGCCCCTTAGAAGCGGTAGCCGGCCGAGACCGAGACGGTGCGGCCCTGGCCGACGCGGTTGGTCGCCGCATAGGGCACGCCGTAGAGCTTGCCGAGTGCCGCCAGGTCGGCCACGCTGCCCTGGTCGAGCCGCCCGGCCTGGTCCCAGGCGTTGAACAGGTTGTTGGCGTTGATCGACACCTCCAGCCGGTCGAGCGGGCGCACCCGCACGAAGGCGCTGACGATGTTCGAGCCCTTCTGCTTCAGCAGGTTGTCGTCCTGCGGATAGCTGTTGGTCTGGCCGATCAGGGTGAAGCCGATCGCAGCCTTGCCGAAGTCATAGGTCGGCGCGATCGTGTACATCAGGTCCGGCGTGGCGCGCGGCGTCTTGCCGGCGTTGCCGCTGATCAAGTCCTCGGCGATCCGCGAATGGGTGTAGACCACATTGGCGAGCAGCGAGAAGCCGCCATTGGTATACTGGGATTCGAGCTCGATCCCCCAGGTCTTGTACCGCTGGAAGGTCTGGCGCTGGGTGGTCAGGTCAAAATTATACTCGGTTGCCTGGCTGCGGAAGCCGGTGACGAACAGGCCGTAATTGCCGCCGCCCAGTCGCCCGCGCTGCTTGACGCCGAATTCCTGCTGGGTGACCGGGTTGGCCACCACCGCCTGGCCGATCGAGGTCAGCTGGCCGGTCGAGGTGAAGGCGCCGGCGAAATCCGAGACGACCCGGTCGGCATTGGCGCGGTTGCCGCGCGAGATGCGGACGAACGCGCTGGTGCTGGGGGTGAAGCGATAATTCCCGCCGAGCGACCAGCTGGTATAGTCGATCTTGTAATCGATCGGCTGCGCCCCGGCGAAGTTGGTCAGGTACACGTTGCGCTCGGCAACGCTGAGTACGCCGTCGCCGTTGATATCGCGGCTGGTGCGGGCACCGGTCGGATAGAAGGTGCCGCCGCCCTTCATGTTGTCGAAGCGCACGCTGCCGTCGAGGTCGAGCGCGTCATCGGCATAGTTGAGCGACAGATATGGCGCATCGGTGGTGTAGTGCAGATCGTACTGCCGGTCGTTGCCGCCCCACATGTTGTTGTAGCCGGTGAGACCGGCATCGGTCAGGCGCGTGCCGTTGGCGCTATAGAGGTCGATCAGCGCGCCGTTCGGCGTCGCTTCGGTGAGGCTGGCGTTCCAGTGCCAGTTCATCGCGATCTGCTGGCGCGAATGGTACCAGCCCGCGCGCCCGGTGACCTTGCCGGTACCCAGGTCGAACTTGCCGGTGACGCCCAGATCGTTCGCCCAATGGTCCATCCCGGTCATGTCGGTGTAGAGATTGGGGTTCTGGTTGACGACGGTCGATGCGGCCACGGTCTGCCCGGCCTTGGGGCCATTGGCATAGACGGCGCGCGCCGCCGTGTATGTCGTGCCACCGGCAGCGATGCTGTAGGCGCCCGCGCCGGTCGTCAGGCCGGCGACGCTGGTCAGGCTGCCGAGGAACGGCGCGGAGAATTTGCCGCTGTTCCAGCTATAGGCGAACTTGTCGTCGATCTCGAACGCGCCGCTGCCCCAGTGAAGCTGCGCGCCGACGCTGCGCGACTTGACATGGATGCCGTCGGCATTGTCGCCGCGCTTGACCGAACCGTCCGGGTTCACCGTGGTGAAGTACCGGTTGTAGTTGGAGAAATTGGTGTCCGAACGGGCATCGAAGCCGGGCAGCGCACTGTAGCCGGTGATCTTGTTGCCCTCCACCGATACCTGCATCGGCGAGGCGGTGTAGGTCGGCGCGCGATCGTTCATCACCTTGAACAGCAGGCGGACATAGCCACGATCGGCATCGAATGTCTGGGTGACGTTGCCCTTGATCTGATAGCCTTCCAGCGCATGCCACGGCGTGTCGCGCGGGCCGTCGCCGGTGCGGTAGAAGCCGCCGACATTGGCGCGCAGCGTCGAGTTGATCGGGCCGCCGACGTTGAAGTCCAGCCGGCTCTCGTTGTAGCCGATCCCGGTGGTTGCGCGCACCTCGCCGCCGGCCTTCTCACCGGTCTTGGAGACATAGTTGATCACCGCGCCGGGTGCCTGGCTGGCGAAGGTGGAGGCGGAGCCGCCGCGGATCGCCTGGACGCGATCGACGGTAAGGTCATAGCGCGTCCAATAGTCGTTGTTGCCGAAAGCGATGTCGCCGAACTCGACGACGGGAACGCCATCTTCCTGCAGCTGGACATATTTGGAGCCGCCCGAGGCGAGCGGCAGGCCGCGCACGGTGATGTTCGAGTTGCCGCCCGGGCCCGCGGTCGATTCGGCGCGGATGCCGGGGATCAACCGGAACACTTCGGCTTCGGAACGCGGCGCGAGGTTTTGGACCGATTCGGCCGAAATGTCGGTGACCGAGACCGAGCTCTGCATCTTGCTGCGGCTGGTCGGCACGGCGGTAACGACGATCTCGTCGAGGAAGCTGCCCTGCTGCTGCGCGGCGGCGGTGTCGGCGGGCGCCGGTGCGGCGGCGTCCTGGGCGTAGGCGCTCCCCGCGCCGAGCGTCGCGAGCGCGACGGCATGCAGTGAAACGAGCGAACGCGAATGGCGACGTGCCATGAACCACTCTCCCGGAGATATGGCTGCCCCTCTCTTCGGGGGCGCCTTCATCCTTGGGCATACGACGTACAACAATCGTTTGCAACACCCTTTCGCAATCGATTGCAGATGAGGATGCTTGTCCTTTCCTTCTGCAAGGATCAGTAGGGAGACCGTGACTACCGAGCCCCCCGCCCGACCCGTCCGCACGCTTGCCGATCTCGCACGGCTGGCCGGCGTTTCGGCCGGCACCGTGTCGCGCGCGCTCGCCGACAAGACGCTGGTGAATCCGGAAACGCGCCGCCGCATCCAGGAGCTCGCCGCCGAGCACGGCTTCCGCCCGAATCAGATGGCCAGCCGGTTGCGCACGCAGAAGACCGGCGTGGTCGGCGTCGTCGTGCCGCTCGGCCATGAGCGACGGCAGCACCTGTCGGATCCGTTCTTCATGACGCTGCTCGGCCATCTCGCCGACGCGCTGACCGAGAATGGCTATGACATCATGCTGTCGCGCGTCATTCCCGACGCGGCCGACTGGCTGGAGCGCATTGCCGATTCGGGCATGCTGGACGGTGTGCTGCTGATCGGCCAGTCGGACCAGATGGCGGCGATCGAGCGCGTCGCCCAGCGCTATCGTCCGCTCGTCGCCTGGGGCAGCATCCTGCCGGGGCAGGTCCACTGCGCGGTGGGCACCGAGAATGTCGAGGGCGGCCGGCTGGCGGGTGAGCATCTCATCGCCCGCGGAGTTCGGCGCATCGCGTTTCTGGGCGAACTGCGCGCGCCGGAAATCCATGCCCGCTATGCCGGCGTCTGCGCCGCAGCGGCGGCCGCCGGTCTGCCGGCGCCGCTCCAGCTCGACGCCCATCTCGCCTCGGACATGATGGAGCAGGAAATCGCCGCGCACATGGCCCGGCATCTCGACCGGATCGACGGTATCGCCGCCGGATCGGACGTGCTGGCGATGACGACGCTGCGCGTGCTCGCCGATCAGGGCATGCGCGTGCCCGACGACGTGCCGGTGGTCGGGTTCGACGATCTGCCGCTGGCGCTGCAGACCGTGCCGAGGCTAACCACCGTCAAGCAGGACATCGCCCGCGGCGCCCGCGCCATGGTCGATGCGCTGTTCGCCCGAATCGCCGGGGAGGATGCCCCCTCGGTGGTGATGCCGCCGCAGCTGGTGGTGCGCGATTCTGCCTGAGCCGGGGGTCAGCGGGCGATAGTCACCCGGTCGCCGTCGAAGTGCAGGGTGAAGAACGGCGCCGGCACCCCGCCGAAATGGCGTCGCCGTCCGGCGACGTCGTCCGGGATGCTGCCGCCTGCCAGTTCGGCATAGTCGACGAAGCTGAGCACCTCGCCCTCGCCGGTCACCCACCAGCAATAGGCCTGGGCCGGTTCCGCTGCCGGGTTGGCGGCGACGAGCCCGGTACCGTTCACCGGCCGCCATGACCCCTGCAGCGAATCCGCGACCATCGCGTAGAGCCCGGTGGGCGCCACGATCCCCTCGGCGAAGCGGCGGGCCTGGGTGCTCCAGAACAGATAATAGCGGCCGCCCTGCACGACGATGTGCGGCCGCTCGAGCTCGCTGTTGACGCCGATCGCGTCGACCAGCGGAGCCTCCAGCCGCCAGTCTTCGCCGCGGCGGGTCGCCAGGCCGACCACACCGCTGACCCGGTCCGCGGTCCAGGCGGCGTTGGCGGTGAAGAGGATATGCTCGCTGCCGTCCGCCGGATCGCGGAAATAGCCTGGATCGCGAAAGCCCTTGATTCCATGCGGCGGCGCGACGGCCTCATCGGCCCGCAAATAGCAGGACCCGTCCGCCGCGACGATCACGCGGGGGGCGGTCCAGCCCTCCAGCCGCGGCGTGTCGCCGTCGAGCAGGAAGCGGCCTTCGGTGACGAACAGCCGCTGCTCGAAGGTGGTCGGCTGGCCCTGTCGCCCGGCGGCGGTGAAATAGTGGGTGAGGGACTCGCGATCCTCGCCGAGCACGGCCGAGCCGGACCATTCGCGCGAGCCGGGCGTGAAGCCGTCGGGAAAGGCGGGGCCATGCGCGCGCCAGCCATCGGCGCCGTGGCTGGTGAGCCAGATGCGGGCGACGTCGTGCCGTGCCTCGGGATCGGCGCCGCGGGGCGCGGCCAGGAAGAACCACCAGCTGCGGCCGCCCCGCACGACGGTCGCGCCGGCGGCGTTGGCGATCTGCCACATGTCCCATACGTCCATGCCGGGAATGATGGGCGTCCGGTCGGGTGCGAACCGCGGCAGGGCGGCACCAGCCTGGGCAGCGATGCCGGAAACGGCCGCTCGGGTCCAGGAAGCACGCGGCGTGGTGGCGGGGGCGTCAGGCGTCACGAAAATCCTCGAGGATCAGAAGGTTGGGCAGATTCATGCGGCGGTGGGTCGCGCGCGCGCGGTAAGCACTGCGGCGGCGGCGCAGAACATCAGCACGCCGCACAGGGTGAGAACATGGCGGGGGTCGCTGCCCATCAGCGGCCCGTAATAGAAGGGCAGCGTCACCGACAGGAGCAGCATCGGGATCACGATCATCATGTTGAAGATGCCCATATAGACCCCCGTTCGCTCGGGTGGGATCGACCCGGCGAGGATCACGTACGGATTGCCCATGATGCTCGCCCAGCCGAGACCCACGCCGATCGCGGGCACGAACAGCAGCGCCTTGTCCTGCACGTGCGGCAGCCACAGCATGCCGATCCCCGCCAGTACCAGGCACAGGGCATGCAGGCTCGCCGCGCCGATCCGCCGGGCGACCGGCACCATCGCCAGCGCGGCAACAAACGCCACGGCGTTGTAGAAGGCGGCGATCTCGCCATTGGTAAGCACCGCCGCGCGGAACCCGTCCGAGGCAGGATCGCCCGTGCCGTAGACGGAGCGCGCGACCGCGTAGATGACATAATACCAATAGGCCGCCATCGCGTACCACTGGAACAGGCTCATCAGCGCCAGCTTGCGCATGGCGAGCGGCATGTCGCGGATCGCGCTCCAGATTTCCTGCAGCGTCGCGAGCGCCGATTTCGGCTGGGCCTGGATATGCGCGCGCTCGGCATCGGTCAGCGGCAGTTCGGGCACGCGCAGCACCGACCAGAGGATCGTTCCCAGCGAGAGCGCCGCACCTACCATGAACGCGATGCGCGCCGTGTAGGGGATGTGGTGCGCATCCACCCAGTCGCGGTTCATGCCTGCCCAGACGAGCAGCGAGGGGGTGAGAAAGGCCAGCATCTGCGCGAGGCCCGTGAACGCGCTCTGGGTAAGGAAGCCGAGCCCGTGCTGGCTGCCGTCGAGCCGATCGGACACATAGGCACGATAGGGCTCCATCGTGATGTTGTTGCCGGCATCGAGCAGCCACATCAGCGATACCGCCATCAGGATCGAGCTGCTGAGCGGCATGAAGAACAGGCCGAGCGCACACATCACGGCGCCGACGAGGAAATAGGGGGTACGTCGGCCCCAGCGGCTGTCGGTGCGGTCGCTCATCGCCCCGATGATCGGCTGAACGAGGAGGCCGGTGAGCGGCCCTGCCAGTTGCAGCAAGGGCAACGACGCCTCGGATGCGCCGAGATAGGAGTAGATCGGCGCCATGTTGCCCTGCTGCAGGCCGAAGCTGAACTGCAGCCCGAGGAAGCCCAGGTTCATCTCGAGGATGCGCCACAGGGGCAGATGCGGCTTGCCGTTCGCTACGATCGTCATTGGGCCTCTCCGCCGGGCAGGTTCTGCTCTCTTCTCCTCTTATGCGGCGGATCCGCCACGAGGGCAACAATCGATTGCATTAATTTGCGCCGCGGAGGCGGGTGGGCCCGACATCACACCAGATAGACGAGGACGCCGGCAACCAGGCCGAGGATCAGGGCAATGAAAAACTCGAAGAGATTGCGGACGACGCCGCCACTCTTCTGGCGGCGCTGGAAGGTTGCGCGGGGAGCGGGTTGCGCGTGCGCCACTTCGAGATAGCCGACCGCGGCACCACAGCCGGCGGTGAACACCAGGGCAACCAGCGCGCCGAGGATCGACTGGAAGCCGATCGCGATCGGCAGCAGCACCCCCAACGGCGCCGCCAGCGCCATCGCCGCGAGCAGCTTGGCGAAGTCGAGATCGTCCTTGAGGACCGGCGCCACCGTCAGCAGGTCCGGCGCATCCTCGGCCGAGGCGGCGAGCCAGGCGAGGCTGGAGACCAACTGTCCGGCCACCACCACGCTGGTGAAGGCGAGCGTGGGCCCGAGCGGCAGCGAGCGGCCGTCGCGAAAGGCGATCAGCAGGATCGGCGCGAGATAGACGATCCTCAGCAGCATCTGGAAGATGAGCGCCGGATCACGCAGCAGCAGCCGCAGCTCCTTGGCGAAGATCGTCGCGAACAGGCCGCGATGGAAGCGTCGCGCGATGCCGCCCTTGGCCGCGCGCCTGGAAACCGGGCGCGCTCCGCCCGCACGGTAACTCTGGAGGAAGACGTGTCGCATGCCCCAGGCGGTCAGCGCGAACAGCAGGATCGCTCCGCCCAGCAGCAATGCGACGGCCGGCAGCTCGCCGAACGCGGCTCGACCGGGCAGGCTGCCGAACGGGCCGCTGCCATAGCCCCGCGCGCGCATCGCCTCGAACAGCAGCACCAGGCTGGACTGGCGATTCTCGTCATGCTGGTTGAAGATCTGTGTGACGAGGAAGAAGCTCGCACCCGCCAGCGCCGCCAGGATCTGTCCCACGGTCTTCGCCGTCCGTGGGCCGCCGATCCGGGCCAGTGCCAGCGTCACGCCCAACCCCAGACAGGCCGCGATGAGTGCCAGCGCGACCAGCAAGGCGACGGCCCCGAGCAGCCCGGGATGGCCCAGTACGGCAACCGGTAGCAGAATCGGCAACAGGAAGATCGAGAAGGTGAGCACCACGCCGCCGGCGATGCCGAGCAGCTTGGCGGAGACGACCGTGCGCGGATCGAGTGGGGCCGAGAAGAGCAGGTCGAGGTCCCCCGCCTCGTACAAGGTCCGCTGGCTGGCGAGCAGTGCCTGGGTGGTCATGAAGGTAAAGACGAGCAGGCTGGCGGTCAGCACTGCCAGCCAGGCGATCGGCCCGGGGTGGAAGGGCGTATCCGCCAGGATCACGCCGAAAAAAACGCCCAGGCCGGTATAGCCGAGCAGGAACAGCGCGCCGACCACCTGCCCCACCCGGCTCCGCCCGGCGTTGCGCAGTGTGCCGCGCAGCTCGTGCAGCGTCAGCCAGCCCAGGCTGCCCGGCGGCAGGTGCCGCATCGCCCAGCCGATCATGCGCGGCTCGTCAGGCGGATGAAGGTGTCCTCCAGCGTCATTTCCTCGGCGCCGGCGAGCGTGCGCAGCTCCTCCAGCGTGCCCTCGGCGAGCAGCCTGCCCCCGGCGATGATGCCGATCCGATCGGCCAGCCGCTCGGCGACCTCGAGGATATGGGTCGTGACGATCACCGTCTTGCCTTGGTCGACCGCGGCGCGCAGCGCATCCTTCACCGATCGCGCCATCGCCGCGTCGAGGCCGGTCAGCGGTTCGTCGAGGATCAGCAGCTGCGGATCGTGGATCAGCGCTCCCGCCAGCGCGACCTTTTGCTGCATGCCGCGCGAAAAGCCCTCGCAGCGCGTGTCGCGCACCTCCCACAGCTCCAGCCAGCGCAGCAGCCGCTCCGCCTCGGGCGCGGCCTGGTCGGGCGGGATCCGCCAGAGCCCAGCGACGAAACCGAGATACTCCGCCGGGGTCAGCTTGTCGTAGAGCATCGGCTCGTCGGGCAGCCAGGCCGTGATCGCCTTGGCCTCCTGCGGCCGCCGCCGCGCGTCGACGCCGAAGATCTCGATATCGCCGCCGTCGGGTTCGGTAAGCCCCACCGCCATGCGCAGCGTTGTCGTCTTGCCCGCACCATTGGGGCCGAGCAGCGCATAGAGCTGCCCCGCGCCGACGGTGAGGTCGAGGCCGGTGATGACGGGCTTGCCGAATGACTTTTGCAGGCCGGTGATGCGAAGCGCGGGGATGGACATCGGCGCTGATCCTAACGCCCGCGCGCTTCGTCGCAAGCGCCCCGTAATGGACCTTTTTCTCCGTTCATTCGTCCCCAGCTTCCGCCAAAGACAGGGAGGGGAAGGATGTCGTTTATGCCCAGCACGATTGCACCCGAAGTGATCGCCTGCATTGCCGAGGGCCGTCCGCCGACACCCGGCGAACTCGCGCGCGTGGCCGCGCGGGTCCGCGCCGATCTTGGCGGGGATCGTTCGGCCTTTTCCTGGGGGGATTCCGGCGCTGCGGACCGGTTCAGCCTGCGTGTTGCCGAACTCGCGTTGCTCGGCAGCCGCCGCTAGGATCCTCAAGCACCCATTGGCATTCGCTTCCTGAATTGCTACCGGTGTCAACGGGCAATGCGCACGGCCATGGATCGTGTGCGGCCCGCCAAAACAACGGGTTGGGAGGGGACTATATGCGACGCTGGGGCATTTCGACCGGGGCACTGGTCCTCGCCGTGCCGGCCTTTGCCCAGTCCGCTCCGTCGCAGGACGGCCTCCTCTTCTACCTTTCCGCCGACAAGGGCCTGACCGCGGACGTCGCGCAGGGCGACCCGGTCCCCAATTTCCGTTCGGCGGTGACGATCACGGCCGATGGCGCGCTGGGCGGCGCGGCGCGCTGGGCGGACGAAGGCTATGTCGCCTGGAACGCCCCCGGCAACATGCGTGCCGAGCGCGGCACCCTCGCCTTCTTCTGGCGCGCCCGCACCCCGCTCGGCGAAGCGCCCTTCGTGCTTTTCCGCGCCGGGTTCGCCGACCATTCGAGCTGGGACATGGCGTTCCTGCGGATCGACTGGAACGGCCACGGCTTCGATGCCTTCGTCACCGACGCCAATCTGTCGCGTATCCGCGTGTCCTTTCGGTTGGACCGGGTGCCGGCGCCCGAGCAATGGCAGCACCTCGCCTTTGCCTGGGACGAGATCCAGGGGGTGCGGCTGTTCCTCGATGGCCGTGAAGTGGCACGGCGCGATCAGGTGGCCGATCTCGATTCCGGGCTCGATCAGTTCGGCATGGCGGGCCGGGTGATCAGCCCGCACCAGGTACAGAGCCGCTACAACTTCATGCGCGGCAGCGATCTCGACGAGATCCGCGTCTATGACCGGATGCTGGCTGCCACCGACGTCGCGGCGCTCGCCGCGCGCAGCCTGCCCGGTGCTCCGGCCCCACGCGATACTGCCGCCGAACGCACCGCCTGGCTGCACCGTTACGGTTGGGACAGGGCCGCGCCGCCGGTCCTCGCCGACAAGGTCACCCGCGTCCGCAAGGTCGAGTTCGCCGATGCGCGCGACCAGAAGCAGTGGATGTGGAAGGGCGTGGACGGCATCGCGGAGACGACCTGGCCCGGCGTCTACAACCGCTCGCGACTGCCCGGGCGCGACGATTATTTCGAGCTTCCCGACTGGAACACCTATGTCGAGGGCGGCAAGGCCTATACCCTCACCGTGCCCGCCGGCGAGACGTTCAACCGGGTGGAGATCCGCGGGGCCGCGTACGGCGCGCTTGGCTGGTCGGCGGGTGGCACGCGTTTCGCGCAGGTGGCGGATCGGGCCAAGGGCGTCGTTCGCTCGGTCGACGCCTTGCCCGAGCACAAGGGCGGCGTGCTGCGCTTCACCAATGTGATGCAGGAACAGCCGATTCAGGAATTCTGGGCGTATCAGGTGGACGGCGCGGCCGAGCCCGAAGGCAGCTTCAAGCTCAGCTACCGGGTGAATGCCAGGGCTGCGGCCAACCTTGCAGCGCTGGACGGCCTCAATCGATACATTGCCGGTCGCTTCGCCCCCGACGAGCGCAGCACGGTGTTGGCGATGCCCAAATCCGGCGTCCGCGCGGCGGTGGGAGCCGGGGCCGCCGGGGACGGCGGCGTCGCGGTGCGGTCGGCCGATCCCAAGCCGATCGTCCACATTCTGATTCCGTCCAACCTCAACCAGGCCCATCCCGACCAACCGCTCGCCCGCGCGTTCAACTATGGCTGGCGCAACCTGCACGACGGGCTGGACGGCATTGCGATCGATATCCCTGCTCTGAAGGCCAAGCCCGATGCGCAAGGCCTGATCCCGCTCAACATCCGTGTCCATGATCCGATCTGGCCACAGCGCGACATGCTCGATTTGTCGGTCTCGGTCCGCCCGGGCGAGGCGCGGACCTTGTGGCTCGATCTGCGCGACCGCATCCTCGGCGACGACAGCCTGTTCCTCACCATCGCTTCCGCCGCGCCGGACTTCGACGCCGAGGCGCTGGACGGCGCCGAAATCCGCCTCGTCTTCAAGCCCCGCGCCGACGCGCTGAAGGAGCATGTCACCGATCGCTCCCACCAGGTGAAGGACAATTGGGGCTTCCTGGTCGAGGAGCACACCTCCTCCGAACGCGCCGCGCTCTATCGCCGGGTGCGCGCCGATGCGACCGACCTGCTCCGCGTCGATCCCGAGAACCGCGAGATGCGCGCCTATTGGGCGGATATCGACTATCGTCCGGAGAACATGTCGGTGGAGGCCCTGCCCCCCGTCCCGGTGGGCGTGCCCGCCTGGGCGGCGCGGCAGCTGCAGGATCTCGCGCTCACCCGCCGCTTCGTCGAGTGGTGGATCGACAACCGCCAGGTGCCCTATGGCGATTTCGGCGGCGGGATCAGCGACGATTCCGATCTGATGGCGCAATGGCCCGGCCTCGCGCTGATGGGGGTGATCCCGGACAAGGTGAATGCCTCGCTCCGCGCACTCGACGATGCCGCCTATCGCAACGGCATGATCGTCGACGGCCTGGGCTATATCACCACCGACGAGTTGCATGCCTATGAGGAGGGGCTGAACGCCGATGCGGCGCGGCTCTACCTCAACTGGGGCGAGCCCAGGACGGTCGAGCGGCTGTTCGCCACCACCCGCGCGCTGGGCAAGGTTATCCTGCCCAACCCCGCCGGGCATCTCCATTTCGCCAGCAACTGGTACGGCGCGCGGAAGATGTACCGCGAAGGCGCGTTCGAGTGGCAGAAGCCGTACAGCTACACGGTGATGCACGCGCCGATCCTGCTCGGCGTGTTCAACGCCAGCCCGCCCGCGCGCGGGCTGGTCACCGGGCTCGCCGATGGCTGGCTCGCGCACGGCAAGCAGGATGGCGAGGGCCGCTGGAGCTTCCCCAACGAGGTCAACTGGCGGACCGACGCCACCCGTGCCGGCGATGGCGGCGGGGTCAGTACCCCGCTGCAGACGACCTGGTCGGCATGGCGCTTCACCGGCGACGCCCGATATCTCCGCCCGCTCCAGGCCCGCCCCGGTTCGGTCGGCGAGATCAACGAAAACGGCGCGCTGCTGCCCGAGACCCGAGCCATGGTTGCGGGCAAGGGGGATAGCGAGGCGGCGCGGATCGCCGCCTGGACCCGCAGTGGCGATCCCGCCCCGCTGGTGCCGCTGCACGAGGCGGCGATCCAGGAGAAGTCCGCACGCCTGTATATGGTGACCGAGGGCCATTGGTGGACCGATCGCGTCGAGAGCGAGAACCAGTGGCTGCAACGCGAGCGGCTGGGCGGCATCGCCCTCCGCCGCAATCAGACCTATCCCGGCAACGCGGTCAGCTGGCGCTTCGCCACCGACGGGGCCGCCGAGCAGGTCGCGCTGCTGGTGCCGGGGGCGACGCCGGCGGGCTTCACGGTCGAGGCATTCAACACCAGCGCCGCGCCGCAAGACGCGACGATGACCAGCTGGAACGTCACCGCCGGGCGCTGGACGATGCGCGGGCCCGACGGTGCGATGCAGGCGCTCGAGCTCGGCCGCTCGAGCGACGTGGCGCTCCGCTTCCCGCCGGGCGCGAGCCGCTGGGTGTTCGCGCTGGAGGAGGCCGGCGATCCGGTGGAACTGCGCCCCGACCTCGGCATCGGGCGCGACGATGTGGCGGTGCGCGGGCGCACGCTGTCCGTGACCGTGCACAGCCTCGGCCATGCGGCCACGTCCGGGGGGACGGTAATCGTCACGGGCGCGGCGGGCGAACTCGGCCGGGCGACCGTGCCGGCGCTGGCGGCCCCTACGGATCTCATCCCGCGCACCGCAACGGTGCGGGTGCGGCTGGCCGGCAGCGCGGCGCCGGTCGAGGTCCGTGTCGCATTGCCCGGGAATGCACCGGAAGTGACGCTGCACAACAACCGGGTCCGGCTGGAGCGCTAGCGGCTAGAATCCGATCGACGCCGAGACGGTGACCGCCTGACGGCTGCGCGCGCGGTTGCCGTAATAATCCTTGCCCGGCAGCCCGCCACTCCAGGCGAGCCGGGCATCGATTTTGCCGATCTGCCGCGCCACGCCGAGGCTGTAGTCGAACTGGGTGCCGGTCATCCCGCCCCAGCGGCGTTGCCGCACTACCGTCATCAGTCCGGCATGGCCGAGCAGGCGCCAGCCGGAAAGCGGACGCACCACGCCGTCGAGCGTGCCGTACACGGTGTGGACGCCGCTTCGCAGATAGTCCGGCGAGTAGAGCACCCGCGCCGCAAGGCTTCGCCCGCTGGCGCCGACATATAGTTCGGTATAGCCCGATCCGCTGGCTCCCGAACCTGCCCCGCGAAACTCGCGCCGGGTCAGCCCCAGGTCCAGCACCAGGCCATTGTTCAGCCGTCGCGCATAGCCGGCGTCGATGCCGTACGAGACCAGGTCGGGCCCGCCCCGCAGCGCCGCGACCGTCGCCGCGCCGTCGAGATAGGCACCCGACCGATCGTCATAGCCCAGCGACAGCGTCGCCGCCGGCCGCCCGGCACTCAGGCTGCGGCCGCGCCAACGCTCGTCGCTGGTGACGGCGACCTCGCCATTCCATTGCGCGCGCGCGCGATCGGCGATGCCGGTGCCAGCCAGCGCAACGACGATCGCGGCGGCGGCGCGAACGTCAGGGGCCCTCGGCGTCTGCCGGACATGGACTCTTCCCCACCACGGTCGCACAGGCATCGATCTCCCCCCCGCCCGGCCTGGCGGATACCGGCAACATGCGTCTGCCCCCTCTGGCATCGCGCTCGCGGCGCAGTGCCAGCAGGCCGCTGACTTCGGCTGCAGCGTAGGACGAACCGTTCGCCAGATACCAGCGCCCGCCCGGCTGGGTGGTGGGAATATCGCGGCCGGGTGCGATAAAAGCCGTGCCCGCCCGCGCCTCCGCCACCGCGACGACGCCCGGCATCGAAGCGGGGAAGCCGCCGCCCGCCAGCTTGGGGTCCACCGCCGCCACCACGGTGGCACCGCGATCGAGGCCCAGCCGGAGCAGCGTTTCCAGCAGCCGGCTGGGTGGTCCGCTGAGGCTGAGGTTGATCACGTCTGCCCGCTGCTCCACCGCGAAGCTCACCGCGCGGGCGAGGCTGAGGCTGTCGCACAAGGTGGCTGCGCCCGAACCGGTGCCCTCCTGCCGACAGGCGCGGAGGGCGAGCAGGGTGGCGGCCGGTGCGACGCCGACGATGCCCATGCCATTGTTCGCCCGCGCCGCGATCACCCCGGCGATGCCGGTTCCGTGGTTCTCGGCGGGTGCGGGGGCGGTGCCGATAAAATCGCGCGCCAGGCGAACCTGCCCGGCCAGATCCGGATGCTGCGCGTCGACCTTGCTGTCGATCACCGCGACGCGGGCGCCGCGCCCGGTAGCCATGCGGTGCAGGGCGGTGAGGTGCCACGCCCGCACCGTCGGCTGCGCGGGGTAGAGCGGATCATTGGGGTGCGGCTGGCCTTGCGCCTGGAAGGTGGCGATCGGCTCGGACCATTCGACCGCCGTGTCGCGGGCGACCTGCGCGGCGACTTCCTCGGCGGTGCGACCCTCGGGCACGGCCATGATGAAGCAATCGATCCCGATCATCGGCATCGGCCAGTTGCCGGTGAGCTGCAGGCCGTTCCGTTTTGCCACCGCGGCCGCGATCCGCCGCCGGCCCGCCGCCGATCCGTCCTCGCCATAGCCGCCGCCATAGCCGCTCCCGGCACGGAAGTGCGGGGGTGCGAGGCGCAGCATCACCAGGATGCGCGGGCCGTTCGCTTCGCCGGCCGTGGCGGGGGCGGCGATCAGCGCGGCGACCGCCAGCAGCAGGGCCGCCAGCAGCTTCATGGCGCGGGGTCGACCGGTTGGACCATCGCCACCCCGGGGGCGGCCTGCAGTCGCGCGATCGCGGCGCGGCGCTGCTCGGGCGCGATGGCGAGCAAATAGGCACCCGCCGCCGTCGGTCCGTCGACCAGCCGGGCCTGCGACGCCGCGATCGCCTTACGCAGCGCAGCCTCGCGGGTATCGGGGGCAAACATCACCAGGATGTTGCCGGTCGGGTGGGCGTCGGGCGATCCCAGCGCATGATAGGTCCCGGCGCTCGGTGCGGCGGCCTGGCGATATTGGAGCACGACGCCGATGCCGAGCAGCAGCAGCGCCGCCTGCGCGCCCAGCATCCACCCGGCGCGAACCGCGAAGCGGCGCGGCAGGCGCTGTGGTGGCGGAGGTGCAGCAAGATCGGCGGCCAACCGCTCCCAGCCGCCGGGCGCGGCCGCCGGCAGATCCGCGACGGCGGTGCGCAGGCGGCGCTCGGCTGCCAGCTCGGCACGGCATTCGTCGCATTGGGGGAGATGCGCCTCGACGAGCAGCCGGTCGCCCGGCTCGATCGCGCCGCTGACATACCAGGGCAGCAGCAGCATCGTCGCTTCGTGCGGATCGCCGCGCAAATGGTGGAGTTCGCCCATCGTCATATCCAGTCCGCCAGTTCGCCCGCCATCGCCCGGCGGAGATGGCGCCGCGCGTGGAACATGCGTGTCTTTACCGTATCCACCGGGCACCCCAGAATCTCCGCGATCTCGCGATAGCCGATCTCGTGAAAATAGGTGAGGTCCACGACTGCCCGATGCTCCGCCGACAGGCCCGCCATCGCCAGGCGCAACGCCCGGTGGGTGCGGTCCTGCGACAGCGCTGCATCGGGGGTTTCGGCATCCACCAGTGCGGCGGTCGCCGTATCGTCCACCGGCGCTTCGTCGCGGGTGCGGGCCCGCACCGCCTTGCGATAGGCAATGGCGAACAGCCAGGTCGAAAGCCGGCTGGCGCCGGTGAAGTCGCCGGCCTTCTGCCACAGCACCATCAGCGTGTCGTTGACCACCTCTTCGACCAGCGGCGGCCGGCGCACCAGCGTGCCGACAAAGCGGGCAAGGCGGGGCTGGTAGCGCCGATAGAGCTGCTCGAACGCGCGCAGATCGCGCGCGCGCACGGCGACGACGAGGCCCATCTCCTCCTCGTCGGCAGACATTGGCGGGGGGCCGCCCTGTTGGTCGATCCGCGTCACGCGCTCCCTTCGTTTGCAGCGTAGTGGCGTGCAGACGGGGGAAGGTTCAACGCGCGCGAAAAAATTTCTGCTGGCCGGGATGCCGCAGCACCCCGGCCAGCATCGGGATCGACCTCAGCCGAGCGCCAGCGCGGTCCGGACGCGGCGGCGGCGATAGCGCAGCGTGCCGCCGGCGAGGCCGGCACCCACCATCAGCATGCCCCAGGTCGCCGGCTCGGGCACAGCGGCGGAAAGCGTGGCGTTCTCGGGCGCGAAATCGCTGATCGCGGCGTTGCCGGCGCCGGCGCGCGGCCACAGGTTGAAGCCGTAGCGACCCGGTGCGAATCCCGTGCTCGGCAGCAGCGACAGCGGCACCTTGACGGTAAGGATGTTGCCGGCAATCGCCACCCAGTTCGGGTCGAGCGCGGTGCCGCCGATCGAGCCGGTGCCGTTTTTCTGCACGACGATCGCCTGGTCGAAGATCACGTTGCCCTGGCCGATGCCGCCGAACGGACGGATCGCACCCTTGCCGGTGTTCACGCCGTACACATAGAAGCCGGCGGTGCCGGGGGTGATCGCACCCGCAAAGGTGGCGCCGAGGGTGAACAGCTTGGCGGAGGCATCATAGCTCACCGAAAAGCTGGTGACGTCGAGGTCGGCGAGCTTGGGGCCGGTATAACCCGAAAGGAAATCGCCCGTGGCATCGGTAACGCTCTGGGTCTGGGCCAGCGCGGGGGCGGTGCAAGCGAGGCAGGCAAGCGCCGCAGCGCCGAGGAACATACGCATGTTTTGATTCTCCCGTGATTGGCCCGGCCCGATGCGGGGGAGCACCGGGCCAGGCACGCACGGCAGATGCTCGCCCAAGAACAGGGGATAGCCCGAGCACCGATCTGCCGCACTCCGTCAGTGGCGCGGGCGTCGCGGAAGGTTCAAAGCCGCTAGGAAATTTTTGCCGGGGGGCTCAGGCGGCGGCCGGGACCTTGGCCGCCGCATAGCGCGCGATGAAGGCGCCGTGGCCCGGCAGCTTGGCCAGCTGCGCGGCGATGCCGACCCGCAGATCGGCCAGCGCCCGCTCCAGATCGGCACTGGGGATCTGCGCCGGCATCGGGTGATGGTCGCGCGGGCGAACTCCCTGCCCCAGCATCACCGCGTTCCAGCTGTCGACACGGAACAGGTCGGTGCCTTCCTGATAGGCCGCCGCGCCTTCCTCGAACAGCGCGATCCGCGCCGCGAGGCTGTCCGGCACCGTACGCGCGGCATGGTCGCGCCAGAAGGGCTCGGGCCGGTCGTTGAGCTTGTAGTGAAGGATGATGAAGTCGCGGATATGCTCCGCCTCGGTACGCGACTGGGCGTTGAACCGGGCAGAGAAGGTCGCCATGTCGCTGTGCGACGGAAAGTTCTGGAGCAGCCGCGTCACCGCGATCATCACCAGGTGGATGCTGGTGGATTCGAGCGGTTCGATGAAGCCGCTCGCCAGCCCCAGCGCCACGCAGTTTCGATTCCATGCCTGCTTGCGCATGCCGGTGGTGAAGCGGATCAGCCGCGGATCGAACAGCGCGCGCCCGGGCACCGCCGCGAGCAGCTGGTCGCGGGCTTCGTCGTCGGACAGATAGTCGCTAGCATAGACGAATCCGTTGCCCATGCGATGCTGCAGCGGAATCCGCCAGCGCCAGCCGGCGCCGTGCGCGATGGCGCGGGTATAGGGCACCGGCCCCTCGGTGGTCTCCGACTGGACGGCGAAGGCGCGGTTGGTGGGCAGCCAATGGCTCCAGTCGTCGAAGCCGGTCTTGAGCGTCTCCTCGATCAGCAGCGCGCGAAAGCCGGTGCAGTCGATGAACAGGTCGCCCTCGATGCGCAGGCCGCCTTCCAGCACCAGCGCGTCGATATCGCCATTCGCAGTCTGCACCACCTCGGTGATGCGGCCCTCAACCCGGCGCACGCCGGCGGCCTCTGCCAGACCACGCAGGAAGGCCGCATAGGCGGTCGCGTCGAGATGATAGGCATAAGCGAGCGGCATCGGATCGCCGGTGGCGAACTTCTCCGACAGCGCCGCCTGCGTCTCGAGCGAATAGTCCCCCAGCGCGCCGCCGAAGCCGCGCGCCTGCGCCTCCAGCCAGAAATGCTGGAAGTCGCACAGGGGCAGCCCCCGGCCGATCGATCCGAACGGGTGGAAATAGCGGTCGCCGTCGCGCTGCCAGTTCTCGAACGAGATGCCGAGCTTGAAGGTGGCGTTGGTCTCACGGAGGAAGACCTGCTCGTTGATGCCGAGCAGCTTGTGGAAGGTCCAGGCGGTGGGGATCGTCGATTCCCCCACGCCCACCGTGCCGATCGCATCGGATTCGACGAGCGTGATGTCGAGGTTCGGCCCCAGATGCCGCACCAGCGCGGCCGCCGCGACCCAGCCCGCCGTGCCGCCGCCGGCGATCACTACCCGAAACTTTTGCTCGCCCATCGCTTCCTCCCCTGAAGTCCCGTTCTTTTGTCGTCAGCCCTCGCGGCGTTCCTTGCGCGCGATCAGTCGCGGCAGATTGCCGAGCGAGGAAAGCTGCCACACGGCGCAGCGCAGGAAATCCTGCGCGTGGAGCGCGGCCAGCGCGTCGCCGCCCAGCGCCGCGAACCGGCTCGCCTCGATCACCCAGCAATCGGGGACCTTGTAGCGCCGGCCGCTGGTAAGTTCGATGTCGAGCGTAACCGGCTCCAGCAGCCCGGCCGCCTCGAACGCGGCGAACATCGGTGCGGAAAGCTGGTCACCGACATAGATCGCCTGCAGCGTCGCGGCGACGCGATCGAGATAGGGCGCATTGCCGCCCTGCTCCAGGAACAGCGGCGCGCCGTCTTGCGTGGAGATGCGCGGATGATCGGTGTCGATATGGATCAGCGGCTCGCCCGCCTCGCCGGGGCGCGGCAGGCCGATCGAGAAGGGACCGATTTCCATCAACGCGGGCAGCTGGTCCGCGGTCCAGCGATCGCCCTCCAGATAGAGGTTCTCGTCGGCGTCGAGGCCGAGAAGCACCGTCGAGCGCCAAACACCGCCCTCGTCCCGGCGGAAGATCAGCACATAGTCGCGGCTCAACGCCTCGAACTCGGTCGGGAAGACGGTCATCTGATTGACCGCGTCGCCGAACGCGGCGCCACGGTCGAGCCGGATCCGCAGATCGGCATGGTCGATATTGTTGAGCACGGCGCGTGGCATGTCAGAACCTTAAACGAGAAAGGCCGCTCGAGGCGAGCGGCCTTTCCCTTGTGTACAGGCGGGCTTCAGAAGCGGAAGCGCGCGCCGACCAGATACCGGGCCGAGCCTTCGGACTCGTACCAGGTGTTGATGTAATCGCGGCTGTAGCTGCGAACGCCCTCCTCAAGGAGGTTGATGCCTTCGAAGCTGAGCGCGATGTTCTTGGTCAGGTCATAGTTGATGCTGACATCGACCTGGCCGTACGGATCGTTGAACGCCGGGTTGTGCGCAGCACCGCGGTTGACGTCGCTCAGGAACTTGCCGCGCCAGTTGTACGAAAGGCGCGCCGAGATGCCGTGCTTGTCATAGATCAGCGTGGCGTTTGCGGTGTCGCTCAGGCCGACCAGCGCGAACTGGTTGGCCGTCGGATCGGCGGTGATGTCGAAGCCGATGTTGCCGCGCACCAGCGTATAGCTCGCGGCGATACCGAAGCCGGTATTGCCGAGGAAATACTGGCCGGCGAGCTCGACGCCGTAGATTTCGGCGTCCTTGTTGTTGATCGGCGTGTTCACCGCGAAGTTGAGCAGCGGGTCGGCAGAGGTCGGCTGCACGTCGATCGCCGCGAGCGTGTTGCTGATATAGGTCGAACCGAAGGTCCGGGTCGCGGGCACATAGTTCGCCTGCAGCTCCTGCGTCGCCTGGGCGACGTTGCCGCCGTACTTCTGCAGGATCGCCGCGCTGGTGAACAGGTTGACGTTGCTGATATCACCGCCGAGGCCGGTGACGATGTTGCGTGCACTCGTCGCCAGCGGGCCCGCGGTCGGGTCGCGCAGGCCGAACAGGTTGCGCTGCACCACCGTGTTGCCGATGAAGTTATGCACCCGCTTGTCGAAGAAACCGACCGACAGATACACGTCGCGACGCGGATACCATTCGAGCGAAACGTCGAAGTTATCCGAATCCAGCGGCTTCAGCGCCGGATTGTTCTGGTTGCCGGTCGCAACGCCACCCAGCGAGGTGGGGTTGTTGAGCGCACCCGCGCCGGTCGAGGCGAACAGGTTGCCGTACGGCGCGCGCGAGATCGTCTTGCTGTACGAGACGCGGCCGATCAGGTTCTTCGCGGCCTCGATCTGGAAATCGACCTGCGGCAGCAGATTGTCGTAGCTGCCACGGCCGCTCACCGCCTGCTGATCCTTCGAGTTCAGCACCGAGAAGTCGTTGTCGGCTTCCCACACGATCGCCAGCGGCACCGTCTGGTACGACACCGACTTCACCTTGGTGTGCTCGTAGCGCACGCCGGCGACCAGCGTCGCGTTGCGGCCGCCCAGTTCGCCCTTCCAGGTGAGCTGGCCATAGGCCGCCCAGATGTCTTCCTTCACCCGGTTGTCGTTGTTGGCATCGATGATGTTCTGGTGATTGATGCCGTCGTTGGTAATGCCGACATAGTGGTTGTACAGCGCGTTGTAGAGCTTGGTCGCGTCCTCGGCGCGCCAGGCCACCTTGCCCACCGCGTCGGCGGTCGCGTTGTTGTGGTGGAACTGGCAGACCAGGCAATATTGCTGGACGGTGCCCGGCGCGAAGGCCGCGACGTCCGGCGGCAGCGCGTTGTTCCAGTCACCCAGAACCTGGCGAGTGTTGTACTGGGTCTGGCGCGTATCGGTGCTGCGCCAGTCGCCGCCGAAGTCGAAGCGGCTGCCGCCGCCCAGATCCCAGCCCGCGTCGATGCGGCCTTCCTTGATCTTCTGCGTCTGCGTCGATGCGAACTGGCGCTGCACCGCCGCCGACAGATCGCCTGCATCGAAGACGCCGTTGCAGTTGCCGTTGGTGAAGGCGACACCCTTCGGGGTGGTCTGCTTGTAGCAGTCGTTGATCGTCAGCGTCTGGGTCGGGAAGCCATCATTATCCCAGGTCAGCCCGTGCGAGGTCACGATGTTGCCGTTGAAGGCGACCGTGGTCGAGGTCTGGCCGTTGGGATTGTCGGGCAGGCTCTCCGCCTTGCCGAAATGGCCGTCGATCTTGAGCGTGAAGTTGTCGGCCAGCTCCCACTTCAGGTTGCCGCCGATATCCCACAGCCGGTTCTTCTGCGCGCGATAGGCGTTCTCGAAGCCTTCGTCCTTCACGCCCGGCAGGGTCTCGTGAAGATACTTGGTCGTCGCGATGCCGTTGCTCGAATCGTCGAAGGTCACTTCGTCGAACGGCTTGGAGAACCAGTTGGACTGCGACGAGCGGCGTTCGGACGACCGCAGCTGTGCGAACAGACCGTCCACCGTGAAGGTCATGCTGTCCGACGGGCGATATTGCAGCACCGCCTGGCCGTTAATGCGTTCACGGCTCGCCTCCGAGAAGTGGTGGCGATAGTCGTCGGGCACTGCGACCAGCGTGTTCGGATCGGTCGGGCGGTTGTTGATCTTGGTGTTGGCGGTGATGTAGCCCTTTGAGGGATCTAGGAAATCCGACAGGCGGGGCATGTTCCAGTAATTGTTCGCCTGGCTCGGGAAGCTGAAGTTGCGCTTCTGGTAGCTGCCGAACACGCTGACGCCGAAGCGCTGCTCCGCGTCGCTCCAGCTGGCGATGCCCGAGAATTCCGGAGTCACGTGGCTGCCGCAGCTGATGCAGTCGTCGGCCGAAGTGTCATAGCTGGCCTTGGCGCCAACCGAACCGGAGAAGCCGGCCGGGCGATCGAGCGGACGCGTGCCGACGATGTTGATGGTGGCACCGATGCCGCCCGACGGAATGGCGGCGCGGCCGGTCTTGTAGACCTCGAGCGTCTTCACGCCTTCCGAGGCGAGGTTGGCGAAGTCAAACGAACGGCCGAAGCCGCCGGCGCCGTCACCACCCTGGTCGCCGCCCACCGCGACGATGTTCGAGGCCGCGAGCTGGCGGCCGTTCAGCGTCACCATGTTGTACTGGGCGCCGAAGCCGCGGACCGTCACGGTCGAGCCTTCGCCGTTGACGCGATCTATCGACACGCCGGTGATGCGCTGGAGCGATTCCGCAAGGTTGGTGTTGGCGAACTTGCCGATGTCCTCGGCCGAGATCGCGTCGACGATGCCGGTCGAATCGCGCTTCAGCGCGATCGAACGCTCGAGCGAGGCGCGAATGCCGGTGACGATGATCTCGCCGCCATCCTGCGGCGCATCCTGCGCGGCTGGCGAATCGGTGGCGCCGCTGGTCTGCGCCGCGGCGATGCCGGGTACGGCAAGCGCCGTCGCGACAGCGAACATGGAAACCGCGCGAAGGCGCGCGGCGTTGGTCATACGCATTGGGTTTTCTCCCCTCCTGAACCGGCCCTTAGGCCCGAATTTTCCGCTGAGTACCGGCAAGCGCCGGCGACAACGTTGTCCATCGTTTCCTCACATTCACCCCTTTCGTTTTGTTTTCAATTGGAAACCTCTCCTTCGGGAACATTCACCACCTGCTGGAACGTGGCGGTGGCGGCATCCTGGCCCAACGCCAGCCGGTAGCGGCCGGGCACGATGGTCCAGCGGCCGTTCTTCCAGCGCGCGAGCGCGTGCGGGTCGGCGGTCAGCGTCACCTGCGCGGCCTGGCCGGGCTTGAGCCACTGGCGCTTCCAGCCGGCCAGGCGCGGCGCGCCGCCTTGCGGATCGGTGACATAGAGCTGCGGCACCACCGCACCGGCGCGTGCGCCCTGATTGCCGACGGTGACCGTCACCGCCGGCCTGGCGCCGCCGGAAAAGCGCGGTGCCGACAAGGCAAAGGGCGTGTAGCTGAGGCCGTAGCCGAACGGGAACAGCGGCTTGGTGCCCTGCGCCGCGTACCAGCGATAGCCGACATTCGCGCCCTCGCTATAGGTCACGTCCCAGCTCGGCAGCGTGCTCCCGTCGCCGGCCCCCGCGTCGCTCGCCGCGTTCACGTTGAGGCCCGGCGGCACCACCGGTTTCGGGCGCGGCAGCTGCTCGGCGCTCTTGGGAAAGCTGATCGGCAGGCGGCCGGAGGGATTGACGTCGCCGAACAGGATGCCCGCGATCGCCTCGCCGCCGCGCTGGCCGGGATACCAGGCCTGCAGCACGGCGGGCACCTGCTCCAGCCACGGCATCAGCACCGGCCCGCCGGTCTCCAGCACCACCACGGTGTTCGCATTGGCCCGGGCGACAGCGGCGATCAGCGCATCCTGGTTGTCGGGCAGCGCCAGTGAGTCGACGTCCTGCGCCTCGGTCGTCCACTGAGTGGCGAACACTACCACCATGTCCGCGCCCTTGGCCGCGGCGGCGGCGGCCGCGGGATCCCGCCCGTCAACATAGGTCACCTGCGCCTGGGGCGCCTTGGCCCGGATCGCCTGAAGCGGCGACGAGGCATGCCAGGTCACCCGCGCGAACGAGGCCGCCGCACCGCTGGTCAGCGGAATCTCGACCGGCGCCCCGCCGACCGAACGCACCTGGCTCGATCCGCCACCCGAAAGCACGCCGACATCGGCATGGCCGCCGATCAGCACGATCTTCCTTGCGGTCTTGGCGAGCGGCAGCACGTCGCGCTGGTTGCGCAGCAGCACCATACCGGCTTCGGCGACGCGCTGCGCCACCTGGGCATGCGCGGCATAGTCGATCGGCTGGGCAGTGGTCGGCGTCGGATGATCGTAAAGGCCGCTGGCGATCACCCCGGTGAGGATGCGCTTCACCATCTCGTCGAGCCGCGCCGCGGGGATCTGCCCCGCCTTGATCGCGGCATCGAACCGCTCGGGCGCGAAGTAGATCTCGCGATCGAGCTCCTGGCCCGATTCCTGGTCGAGCCCGGCCACCGCGGCCTTGACCGTCGAGTGCACCGCGCCCCAGTCGCTCATCACCCAGCCGGTGTAGCGCCAGTCGCCGCGCAGCACCTGGGTGAGCATGCGGTGGCTCTCGCAGGCATAGTCGCCCTCGATCCGGTTATAAGCGCACATCACCGACGCCGGCTTGCCGATCCGGATCGCCAGTTCAAAGGCCAGCAGGTCGCTCTCGCGCAGCGCGGTGTCGTCGATCCGCGCATTGAGCACGGCGCGGCCGGTCTCCTGGGCGTTGAGAATGAAGTGCTTCACCGTCGAGACGATGTGGTTCGACTGGACACCGTCGATCGCCGCACCCGCCATCCGGCCTGCAAGCAGCGGATCCTCGCCGAGATATTCGAAGTTGCGGCCGTTCCAGGCGTCCCGCGTCAGGTTCACGCCGCCGGCGAGCAGCACGTTGAACGTCTTGGCGCGCGCCTCCGCACCGATTATCGCCCCGCCCGCTCGCGCCAAGTCGACATCGAAGGTGGCGGCGGTGGCCAGGCCGGACGGCAGCGCCGTCGCGACATCGCCCTTGCGCTGCTCGACCTGGTTGGCGACGCCAAGGCTGGCGTCGCTCTCGCGCAGCGTTGGGATGCCGAGCCGCGGGATGCCGGGCACATAGCCGGCGGACGGGATCATGTCGGCCGGGGCCGGCGTCGCGCGCGGCGGGAACAGGCCGTGGACCAGCTGCAGCTTCTCCGCATGTGTCATGGCGCGCACCAGCGACTCGGCACGGGCTTCGGGTGCGAGACGCTGGTTCCGCCAAGGCTCGGCCGCCCCTTGCGGCGAGCTCTGCGCGATCAAGGCAGCAGGCGCGGTCGCCGCCAGCAGGACGAGGGCGAGGGTGCGGGCAGCGATCATCGAGCGGAGAATTCCTGTTGCAGCAGTCGCGCACGCCGCCTCGCATCGCGCAGCCAGGGCGCGGCGGGGCGGAACGTGACAGAATCGAAAAATGCGGCCGCCGCCCATCGGGCAGGCGACGGCCGCAGGGTGTCCGCCCTTGAGGAGGGGGCCGGAAAGGAAAGGACGCCAACAGTGGCGTGGAGTGCGGGGGACGACGGCGCGAATGCGCGACGAACGGCAGCAATGCCCGGCATGTCCCCTCTCCCTATGCATTCCGTATTTTTACGGAGTCTGTTTCTGACATCGATGTCTGACGCAAGCTGACAGCGATGTCAAGCGCGGACATGGACGCCGTTTGCGCAAGCGCGCCGTGTCGCTAAGCTGCGGCGGTGCAAGCCTCGTCCCCCTCCCCAGCGCGCGCCGAGATGGTGGCGCGGCTCTTCCGCCGTTCGATCGGAATCTTCTTCATGGGCGGGTTCGTCACCGCCATGGTCGGGCTGCTGGTGCCCCGCCTCACACTGATCGACCGACTCGACTTCACCCGCGCGGCGTTCGTCCAGTTCGCTTTCCATTCCAGCTATTTGCTGTTCGCGCTGCCGATCACGCTGCTGCTGGTGCGCACGGGCTACATGCGCGCGATCGCGGCAGGCCTGGCGGTGATGGCACTGGCCTGCCTCGCGCTGGGCGGCGCGGCGTGGCTCGGCAGCTATCCGCTACTGCTCGTCGCGCTGCTCGCGCTGTCGACGGGGATCACCTTCCTGCAGATCGCGGCCAATGTCGTGCAGCCGCTGGTCGCGACCGAGGGCGGCGGCGCGGCGCGGCTGACGCTGCTGCAGGGCTTCAATTCGATCGGCACGGTGCTCGCGCCGCTGCTGGGTGCGGGCCTGCTGCTTTATGCGGGTACGCTGGGCCGCCTGCCCTTTGCCCTGCCCTTCGTCGGATGCGCTGCGGTGCTGGCCGGGCTGTGCCTCGTCTTCTGGCGGGCGCGGGACCTGCTTGCCGACCACCCCGCCCCCCGCAGGCTGCCGCTGGCGCAGCTTGGCCGGGTGCTCGCCGACCGGCGGCTGGCCTGGGGCAGCGCGGCGATGTTCGGCTATGTCGGCGCGGAGGTGACGATCGGCAGCCTGCTGGCCAATTACCTTGCCCTCCCGACGATCCTCGCCAGCGATCCGGCAAGCGCCGGCCGACTGGTGAGCCTCTATTGGGGCGGCGCGATGCTGGGCCGGTTCGCCGGCGCCTTCGGCCTCGCCCGCATCGCCCCCGCGCGGCTGCTGGCGGGCGTTTCGCTGGGTGCCGTGGTGCTGATCGGGATTGCCATCCAAGCCCATGGCCCGATCGCGGCCGCGGCGCTGATTGCCGTCGGACTGTGCAACGCGATCATGTATCCCACCATCTTCGCCCTCGCATTGCCCGAGGATCGCAGCGCGGCCGCCTATGCCTCGATGATCCTGTGCATGGCGGTGGTCGGCGGCGCGGTGGTGCCGCTGGCGACCGGCGCGCTGGCCGATCGCTTCGGGCTCGCCGCTGCGCTGGGTCTGCCATTGCTGTGCTATCTGGGGATTGCGGGCTTTGCCGTCATGGTAGCGCTATCGATTGCAACGCGATACGCTGCGCCGCGATGAAGCCGCTGACGCTCAAGGATGTTGCCGTGCAGGCGGGCGTTTCGCCCAAGACGGTGTCGCGCGTCATCAACGGCGAGGCCTATGTCCGGCCGGAGGTGCGCGCGGCGGTGCAGCGGGTGGTGGACGAGCTCGGCTATCGTCCCAACGCCTTTGCCCGCGAGCTTTCCAGTTCGCGCTCCTTCCTGCTTGGCCTCTATTTCGACGATCCTTCCTCGACCTATGCGGCGGACCTGCAGCGCGGCGCGCTCGCCCGGTGCCGGACGCGCAGCTATCACCTCGTCGTCGAGCAGGTGACGCGCGACCAGCCAAGCTGGCTCGCCGAATGCGAGGCGTCGCTGCGCGCGATGCGGCTGGGCGGCGCGATCCTCACACCGCCGCTGTGCGACTGGCCCGAACTGCTCGACCTGTTCGCGCGGATGGACGTGCCGGTCGTGCGGATCTCGCCGGGTGACTATCCCGAACGCACCGCCGCCGTGGAGATGGACGAGAGGGGCGCCGCGCGCGAACTGACCGAGGCGCTGATCGCGCTCGGCCACCGCGACATCGGCTTCATCCAGGGCAATCTGGAGCACCATGCTGCCGCCCGCCGTCTGGAAGGGTTTCGCGAAGCGATGGTGGCGGCGGGTTTGGCATTGGCGCCCGACCGCACGCTGCAGGGCGATTTCACGTTCCGCTCCGGCCTGGAGGCCGGCGAACGGCTGCTCGCCGCAACGCCGCGCCCCAGCGCCATCTTCGCCGCCAACGACGAAATGGCGCTCGGCGTCCTGGTGGCGGCGATGCGCGCCGGCATCGCCGTGCCCGACCAGCTGTCAATCGTCGGCTTCGACGACGCGGCCATCGCCCGCATGGCCTGGCCCCCGCTCAGCACCGTCCGCCAGCCGCACGTCGAAATGGCCGCGGCCGCCGTCGACCTGCTCGACGGCATCGCCCGCAGCGACGATCGGGCGACCGCCGACCGCACGCGCCGCCTGCCCTACACGCTGGTGCTGCGCGGCAGCAGCGGTCCGCTCGCGTCAGTCTAGAAGCGCACGCCGAGGCCGCCGCTGATCTGGTGGCGATCGAAGTCGGCCTTTATCCGCGAACCGCTGACCAGATATTCGAAGCCGTTGTAATTGGTGAACACATATTCGACCTTGGCATAGGCGCGGCCGGGCAAGCGCGCCTGCAGCCCCAGCCCGACGTGAAAGCCGTCGAGCCTGTCGGAGCCCTTGGCATTGAGCGCGGGCAACAGGCTGCTGGTCGTCTCGGCATTGATCTGTCCGTTCGACCAGCCACCCTTGGCGTAGAAGGCCACCCCGCGCGACATGACGCCGGCCCGCAGCCCTAGCGTGAGATTCCGCCCGGCATGCACGCAGGACTGGAGAAGGATCGACGGTGCCGTACAGAATGCCGCCGTCGATCCGGCGACGCCCGCATAGCCGCCGATGAACGTCGCGCTGCTGGTCGCGACGTCGTAGCCGAACTCGCCGCCATAGCTGACGCCCGTCTGCCCACCGGTCACCTCACCGCTACCGATCGACCCGCTGCCGTCGGACTGCACCCGCAGCACCGGGCGATCCCAACCGGCCACCAGTTCAAGCCGCACGCCGCCTGCCGGCGTTTCCAGCGCGCCTTGTGCGCAGGCCGGGCCTGCGATGGCGCAAAGCGCGCCCGCCATCAGTGCAATCCGCATGCAGTTCCCCTGTCGATCCGCGCCACCCCGGGGGCACGTCAAGACCTTCCTGCTCGGAGAATCCTAATTAACGATCAACGGCTTGTGCATAACAGCTGAGATTCTCCTCCGGTGTCGCCCTGCCAAGCCACTTTACCGCGCCAGCGTTGCTGCCTAGTCCTTGGGCTCGAACGAGCGCAGGCAAAGGGATCGCATGACCGACGAAAAGGCCGCAGGGCGGGCGGGGACGCAGACGCTCGAACGCGGGCTGGACCTGCTCGATCTGCTTGCGCAACGGCCGCATACGGTGCGCGAGCTGGCCGCAGGATCGGGTCTTACGGTGTCGACGGCGCGGCGACTGGCGCTGGCGCTGATCGATCGCGGCTTTGCGATCGGCGATCGCGACGGCAGCCTGCGGCTCGGCCCGAAGCTGATGCAGCTGGGCGTGCGGGCGCAGGAGCGGCTCAACGTGGTGGAGCTCGCACGCGATCGGCTGCGGTTGCTGGCCGACACCACCAACATGCCGGCGTTCCTCGGCGAGCGGGACGGCGATCATTCGGTCCATCTCCACCGTGTCGGCGGGGGCCAGCGCGTGGTGGTGACGACGCCGGTCGGCACCCGCCGACCGCTGCCCGAGACCAGCCTGGGCAAGGCCCTGCTGCTCGACGAGACTCCCGATGCTCTCGCCGCGCTGCTCGTGCGCCGGCCCTCGCCGCAACCGAGCTTTCTGGAGGACATCGCCGCGGATCGCGGCCGCGGCGTCGTGGTGCATCGCAGCCCGCCGCCGGACGATCTCCGCGCGATCGCCGCACCTATCCGCGACGCGGCCGGGCGGATCGTCGCGGCGATCAGCGTGGTGAGCCCGGCGCAATATGTCGACGACGCCGCGCTGGACGGCGTCGTCGTGCAGCTTCGTGCGGCGGCCGCCGAGATCAGCGCCGCGCTGGGCCACCCGACACCGGCCGGGTGACCCGCTGTCGGCTCAGCGGCCGAACTGGACGCGAACGCCGCCCATGATCCGCCGGCCGCCATAGGAGACGCGCATTACCCGCGGCGTACCGTCGGCGAAGGGAACATATTCGCCGGTCGAAATCGTCTGGGATACCTCGCGCGTCACGTTCCGGCTTTCCAGATAGACCTGGAAGTTGCGGTTGATGTTGTACGACATCTTGGCATCGATGAACGTCGAGCCATCGATGAAGCGCGGCACGCCCGGGTTGTAGCCCGGTGCCACCAAGCGCACGTTGGTCCACTGGTCGCCCGGATAGTTGATGTCGGTGGTGTTACCGCCGCACGGGGTGATGCAGGTGAACAGCGAGCTGCGCTTCTGATAGGCGACGCGGAAGTTGAACTTGCCGTCATCATACCAGACCGACGCGTTGGTATAGTATTTGGACTCGTTCGGCGGCAGCATCACGTCGCCGGTCAGCGGGTCGCGCTGGCCGCTCGTCACCGAGGAGGCGAGGATCGAGAAGTTCAGGTCGACGCCGGTGTGCTTCAGGATCCACGGCAGGAAGGTGAAGGCGGTCTTGGCCTGGAATTCCCAGATGTCGCGCTTGTAGCCGGGGCCATTGGCATAGGTCGGCACCGCGAATTCCAGGTCGGCGAGCGCCGCGCCCGTCACCGGATCCTTGATGTCGGTCCCGGCGAACGGCTTGCGGTTTTCGGTGACGTTGATCGGGTTTCCGATCTTCACGTCAAGCTTGCCATAGGCGACCGAGAATACAGTGTCGGCGTTCGGATACCATTCGAGGCTGGTGTTGTAGTTCCACGCGGTGAACGGCTTCAGCCCCGGATTGCCGACGCGGCCGCTGCAGCCATAGACGTCGTCGGGGTTGGTATCCAGCTCGACACGCTGGTCGATGTTGCAGGTGCCGCCCGGGAACATTAGCGTCGGGTTCGGCCGTGCAACGGTCTTGCCGCCGTAGAAGCGCAGCACGATCTGGTCGTGAAAGCCCCATAGGTTGACGTTGAAGCTGGGCAGCCAGGCATTGGTCTTGGCGTTCAGCGTCACGTTCTGGCTGTACGAAACGGTGGTGAAGCCGTTCGCGTTGTTGGGATCGTTGGGGTTGAACACCGGTGTCACCCGGATCGAGTTCAACGTGAGCAGGCCCGAACCCTTCACGTTGGCGAACACCCCGCGAATGCCGACATTGCCGTCCAGTCGCAGGCCCCAGGGCAGATCCTGGTCGAAATCGGTCATCGCGTAGATGTTCTTGATCGTCTCGCGCGTGCGGCTGACCGGCTGGTCATAGGTGTTGCCGTCGCTGCCGACACAGGTCTTGAGGCAGTCGAAGTTCATGAACTGCGAGGTGCCGAGGGCCGAGAATAGTTCGTCGGTGCGCAGGCCCTGCCACGCCGGCGGCAGGTTGCCGCGATTGGGCAGATCGCCGAAATAGGCGCTGTCGCTCGGCTCCAGCGTGCGGGCGAACAGGTCCTGCAGCGCCTGCGGGGTCAGCGTATCGACACCCGAGCGAACGTTCGCCGGGTTGGTGCTCGGCACATAGCCATAGTTGCACGATAGCGTGGAGGTCGCGGTCGGCTGGCAGGCGCGATAGGTGCCGCGTACGATCGCCGTGGGCACCACCACCGCGGCGACATAGCCGGGCTGGCCGAAGGTGCCGATCTGGCTCTTGGCGGTGTAGCCGCCATTGCCCCAGCGATCGAGATCGTTCTTGCGATACTGGGCGCCGACCTTGATCCGCTTGAAGAACGGCACGATTCCGTCGGTGCGGTAGGTCAGATCGAACTTGGCGATCTTCTCCGAGGCGACGCCCAGCGCGGGGGTATATTGCACGCTGAAACTCGGCGTGGTGAGCGGCATCTGGCCGACGGTGTAGAGCGGCGTGGCCGGACCGTTCGGACCCGCCGCCACCGCCGTCTGGCCGGTGCACGTCGGCGCTGTGCCGCCGCCGATGCAGGCCGGCGCGGCAAGCTGAACATAGTTGGCCGGATTGGTCTCGTCATAGTTGCTGGGCAGCTGGACGTCCCACAGCCCGTTCGGCTGCAGCTTCAGCGTCGCATTGCCATAGCTGTACGAGCGCGCGGTACGCATGTCGCCGCGGCTGGTGGTGGCGCGGGTCATGCCGGCCATCGCGTCGATGTCCAGGCGATCGCCGCGGAATTCGGCGCCGCCCTGGAAATACTTGGTCTTGGTGTCGATCGTGTTCTCGATCTGGTCGATGTTCACCGAATTGTTGGTGAGCGTCATCTCGGTGACGTTGTGTGCGCTGTCGACCTTCACGCTGCTCGGCACCAGGTTGAGCACGTTGCCGGTCGTCGCGTTGTTGCCGACATTGTTCAGGCCGTCGAACAGATAATAGCCGGCCGGCGCGGTCGCCGCGACGCTGCGGGTGCGCGGATAGCCGGTGGTGCTGTCGAGGAAGGTGCCGGTGATGTTCTGGCCGAACAGCGTCACCGGGGTGCGGCTGCGGTTCTGGTCGTGCACCTTGCGGTTGGCGATGGTGCCCTTGGCGAACACGGTCAGGCGATCGGTGACGCGATAGTCGAACCGCGCGTCGAACGCCGAACGCTGGTCGGTCTGGGTGTTCATGAAGTTGCGGATCAGCGACGGCGTATAGTCGTTCCACTGGTTGAGGCAGCTCTGCTGCTCCAGAATCCGCTGCGCCCGCACGGCGGCGCTGGCGGTGGCATTGTTGGGGAAGATCTGCAGACACTCGGCCTTGCTCTTCGCTCCCGCCGACAGCGTGACGAGCTGGCGCGGCGTCAACGCGCCGCCGCCGGGCGCCGTGCTGTTGGCAAAGGCGACATCGGCAGCGTCGGTCCCCACCGTCGCCGGGTTGTAGGTGAACGTCTTTTCCGGGGACTGATCGAAGTCGAACAGGCGCGAATAGCCGCGATTGTTACTCGTCGTCGTCTCGAAGCCGTGGCCGTTGTTCTGGAGCTTCGAATAGCTGCCGCTCACGATCATGCCGACGCGATCGTTGAACAGGCGGCGGCCGTAGACGGCGTTGAAATCCGGAGTCCAGTCCTTGCCCAGCGAGTTCTGGCCGGCGCCCGCCCGCAGCGAGAGATAGGGCTTCTTGAAATCGAGGCCGGTGCGGGTCTTGATCTGGACGGTGCCGCCCAGACCGCCTTCGGTCATGTCGGCGGTCGATCCCTTGACCACGTCGACGCTCTTGACCAGTTCCGCCGGCAGCTCGCGAAGGTCGGCGCTGCGGCCGTTGCCAGCACCGATCGCCAGACCGTTGGTGCTCTGCACGCCGATGCCGTCGAGTTCAATGCGGGTCAGATCGGGGCCGTTGCCGCGCACGGCGACGCCATCGCCTTCGCCGAATTCGTTGCGGCTGAGCGCCACACCCGGGATGCGCGAGATCGCCTCGTTCACATTCCGATCGGGAAAGGAACCGATGTCATCGGCGACGATCGAATCGGTGGCGGTGCGGGCGTTCTTCTTGCGCGCGTTCGACGATTGCTGGCTGGCGCGCGAGCCGACGACGACGATTGCTTCCTCGTCGGCAACCGTCAGCTGGCTGTCCATGTCCGGCGCCTGCGTGTCCTGCCGAGCCGGGCTGGTCTGCGCCGCCGCGCTGCCGATGCCGCCGCCCAGCATCACGGCCAGCGCCGCCCAGCTGGCCGTCGCGGCGATATGACGGCGTGAATGATGTCCCCTGTTCATGGCATTCCCTCTCCTGTGCTTCGCAGGCGGCACCCGGTTGGGGATTTTCTCCCCTGCCGCCTTGCTCCCCGGGAGTGCGGGTCTTTGTCCGCTACTCCCACATTGTGAATCTATGCTTCACTTAATGCAACGTTATCAGCTTTTGGCGCGCATGCAAGGCCCGACAAGGACACCGACAACTTGTCGGAGCAGACATGCGAAGAATTTCTTGGCAGACGCGGGTGCGGCGTGCGCGGCACAGCGTAAGGCTAGAGCCAGAGCCCGAGCCGATAGAGTCGGTTCGCATTTCCGGCGAACAGCGCGCGGCGCTCGTCTTCGGAGAAGGCCGCCGTGATTGCCGCATAGGCATCAAGATGCGCGGCGAAGGTGCCGAACAGCTTGTCGGTGGGAAAATCGCTGGCGAACAGCGCGCGATCCGCGCCGAACATCTCGATCGTTTCCAGCACATAGGGGCGGATCTGCGCGCGGGTCCAGGGTCGATGGGTGAAGCCCATGCCGGAAATCTTGGTGGCGACGTTGGGCAGCACGGCGAGCGCGCGCATGCCGGCACGCCACGTATC
The DNA here is from genome assembly GCA_027489295.1 of Sphingomonadales bacterium. The sequence continues at coordinate 35,785 of JAIYAA010000321.1, forward strand.
CCATTCGCCCGGCACCGCCATACCGGTGTGGTTGATGATCACCTGCACGTCGGGATGGCGCGCGATCAGCCGCGCAAGGGCGTCGAACTGGCCGGGATAGGCCTGGAGATCGAAGCTGAGACCATGCCGCCCAAGCAGCGCGAACCCGCGGGCCCAGGCTTCGTCCTGCGTCACGTCGCGGGGCGTGTAGCTGCGCCGCGGGTCGGGGTGCCAGTTGACGATGTGGCGAATGCCCCGCACCGCCGGATGGGCAGCATGCGCGGCGAGCAGTGCGTCGACGTTCGGATCGTCGAGCGCGGCGAAGGCGATGATGGCGTTGGGCATGCCGCGCGCGTCCGCCATCGCCTGCAGCCATTCGGTCTCGGCCAGCGCCGCCTCGGGTGCCGCCCCGGCATCGACATGGACGATGCCGCGCACGTCCCACCCGCTGGCGTCGGTCAGATAGTCGTCGAGCAGGTAGGTCCGCGCGATCGGTTCGACGCTGCCGTTCGGGCCATCGTCGGCGAACGGCGGCGTCAGCCAAGGATAGGAAATCCGGTCCAGATCCCAGAGATGCACATGCGCATCGACGAACGGCAGATCGCGGGCCATCATCCCCTCCCCAAGCCCCTCCCCCAGGCGGGAGGGGAACGCATGCTCAATAGGTCGTCCGTCCGCCCGAGGTGTCGAACGTCGACGCGGTGGTGAAGCTGCACTCCTCGCTCGCCATGAACAGGATCATCGCAGCACTTTCCTCCGCCTCCCCCAGCCGGCCCATCGGGATCTTGGAGCGCATATAATCGACCTGACTGGGCGGCAGCTGCGCGAGGATCGGGCTCTCGAAGGTCGCCGGGGTCAGCGCGTTGGCGATCACGCCCTTGCCGGCAAGTTCCTTGCCCAGCGACTTGGTGAAGCCGATCACGCCGGCCTTGGAGGCCGAATAGGCCGAGGCGTTGGGATTGCCTTCCTTGCCCGCCACCGACGAGACGTTGACGATGCGGCCATAGCCGTTCGCCAGCATGTGCGGCACCACCGCGCGGCAGCAATAGAACAGGCCGTGCAGATTGATGTCGATCACGCGACGCCAGCTGTCGAGCGGGAATTCGTGCACCGGCACGGTCGCGCCGGTGATGCCGGCCGAGCAGACCAGGATGTCGATCCTGCCCAGCGCCGCCGCCGTCGCCTCCGCCGCGCGGGCGACCGCATCGGCATCCGACACGTCGAGCTGCTCGACATGCGCCCCGCCAAGGTCGGCCGCCGCGACGGCGAGCTGGTCCGGATTGAGGTCCCACAGCGCGACCGTGCCGCCTTCCGCGACCAGCCGCCGCGCCACCGCCAGCCCGAGGCCCGAGGCGCCGCCGGTAATCACCGCCGTCCGCCCGGCGAAGCGTCCCGCATAGGCGCTCATCCGAGCACCGCGTCGCCGAGGTGGCGCCATGCGACAACGTTCTGCTGCTGCTCACCGAGGCCGGCGATTCCCAGCCGCATCGTGTCGCCCGCCTTGAGGAAGATCGATTCCGGCTTCTTGCCCTCGCCCACGCCCGGCGGCGTGCCGGTGATCAGCACATCACCCGGATAGAGCGTGATATATTCGCTGACATAGGCAATGATCTCGGCGACGTCGAAGATCATCGTGCGGGTGTTGCCGGTCTGCATCCGCGCGCCGTTGACGTCGAGGAACATGTCGAGATCCTGCGGGTCGACGATCTCGTCCGCCGTCACCAGCCAGGGGCCCAGCGGGCAGAAGCTGTCATGGCCCTTGCCCTTGCTCCACTGGCTGCCGCGCTGCTTCTGGTTGAAGCGCTCGGACACGTCGTTGGCGACCGCATAGCCGGCGACATGGGAAAGCGCCTCGGCCTTGTCGACATAGCGCGCGGTCTTGCCCATCACCACCGCCAGCTCGACTTCCCAGTCGCTGTGCGTCGACCCGCGCGGCAGTATCACCTCGTCATTGGGGCCGGTCAGGCTCGACAGCGCCTTCATGAACATCACCGGCTCGGTCGGGATCGGCAGGTTCGATTCGATCGCGTGGTCTTCATAGTTGAGGCCGATCGCGACGATCTTGCCGATGCCCTTGAGCGGCACGCCGAGGCGCACGCCCGTATCGACCAGCGGCAGGCCGGCGGGATCCACCGCACCCAGCCCGGCGATCGCATCGATCGTCAGTTCGGCGATTTGGCCGGACAGGTCGCGAACGCGGCCCTCGGCGTCGATCAGGCCGGGGCGCTCCTGGCCCCGCTCTCCAAAGCGGCAGAATTTCATGGGCGTCTCTCTCAGTGCGAATAGGGGCGGTGCATGGCGAGGTCGCGATTGAGCTCGACGCCAAAACCGGGCTTGTCGAGCGCGCTCGCGCGGAGGCGGCCGTTCTGCGGCACCGGTTCGCCCAGCAGCTGCGGGTGGAACATCGGCACCACCTCGGTGGGTCCGGGATGCATCATCAGGAACTCGGCGAAGGGCGAGTTGTGGCGGGTGATGACGAAGTGATAGCTGTAGACCGACGAGCCATGCGGCACGACCAGCTTGCCGCGCGCGTCGGCCAGCGCCGAGATTTTGAGCAGCTCGGTCACGCCGCCGCACCAACCCACATCGGGCTGGAGGATGTCGCAGCAGTCCATCTCCATCAGCATGCGGAAGCCCCAGCGGGTCGCTTCGTGCTCGCCGGTGGTGACCAGCATGCCCCTGGGCACGTTGCGCTTCAGTTCGGCATAGCCCCAGTAATCGTCGGGGCTGATCGCTTCCTCGATCCACTTGAGGCCATGCTCGTGCGCGGCGATGGCGAGGCGGGTCGCATAGTCGACGTCGAGCGCCATCCAGCAGTCCCACATCAGCCAGAAATCAGGGCCAACGCGGCTGCGCATCTCGGCCAGCTCGGCGATGTTCTTCCTGAGCCCCTCGATTCCCTCGGCAGGGCCGTGGTGGAGCGGCAGCTTGCCGCCGATGAAGCCCAGTTCCTTGGCGATGTCCGGCCGCGCGCCGGTCGCGTAGAATTGCAGCTCGTCGCGCACCGCGCCGCCGAGCATGTGGTAGACCGGCTCGCCGCGCAGCTTGCCGAGCAGGTCCCACAGCGCCAGGTCGACGCCGGAAATGGCGTTCACCACCAGCCCCTTGCGCCCGTAATACTGCGTCGAGAAGTACATCTGGTCCCAGATCTTCTCGTATTCGGTGGGGCTGCGGCCCTCGAGGAAGCGGGCGAGATGCTTCTCGACGATGTAGCAGGCGGGCTCGCCGCCGGTGGTCACCGCGAAGCCGATCGTGCCGTCCTCGGCCTCGATCTCGACGATCAGCGTGCCGAGCACGTTGATGCCGAAGCTCTGCCGCGACTGACGATATTCGGGATAGCGCGCCATCGGCGTCGCGATGTGATCGTCGATCCAGTGGCCTTCGCCCTGGTCGTGATAATCGGCGCCCCCGCCGCGGACGGTATAGGCGCGCACCTGCTTGATCTTCGAAAGTCCGGCTACCACGGCTCGACGCTTCCCTTCTGGCGTCCATCCCAGATGGCTGGACGGTTTCCGACAATATGAAATTCGGGCGCGCATCGTGCCAGCATGTGGTACGTCCGCGCCCAAGAGGTTCGGGTGGGTCGCAGCCGCGATCGGCTGCCCGGCATCCTCCTGAATGCTTTACTTTCTCACTTTATGGGATAGGATGTTAATTGATGGAACGCTCCACGTCAAATACGGAAAGCGCGGACGGCGCCGTGCCGGCCGCCGGGGGCGCCAAGATCCAAGGCAGCCAGACCCTGCTGCGCGGGCTCGACATGCTCGACAAGGTGATCGAAGGGCCGGTGAAGCTGGCCGAACTGTCGGCGCGGATGGGGCTCACGCGCTCGACCACGCACCGCCTCGCCAATGCGCTGATCGACCGTGGATTCCTCAGCTATCTACCGCGCGACGGCTATCAGCTGGGACCGAAGCTGATCCAGCTCGGCTTCCTCGCGCAGAGCCAGGCGGACATCGTCCAGATCGCCCGACCGCGCATGGAAGCACTGGCGGCGGAGACCGAGGACACGGTGCATCTCGGCCGGATGGACGGCGACCTTGCGCTCTATCTCGACAAGATTTCCGGCCGCAGGCGGGTCGAGATCTCCAGCCGCATCGGCGATCGCCAGCCACTGACCTCGACCGGGCTCGGCAAGGCGCTGCTGATCGACACGGCCGAGGGCGAATGGGAACGGCTCTACGCCGCCGACGCGGGGCGCGGGCAGCAGCACACCGATCGCGGCCTGTGGTTCGAACGGATGCGTGCCTATGCGGGCGCGGGCCACGCCTTCGACCTCGAGGAGAATGAGGACCTGATCCGCTGCGTGGCGGCGCCGGTGCGCGACGTCTCGGGCCGGATCGTCGCGGCGATCAGCGTGTCGAGCGCGGCGCAGTATATGGACGACGACCGCATGGCGGCACTGAGCGCGCAGGTGCGCGGCACCGCGGAGGCGATCAGCACCGATCTCGGCTGGAGCGCGGAGATGCGCCCGGCCCGCAAACATCGACGATAAGAAGGAGAGGATGCCCGTGAAGCTGTTGGAGGGGAAGACGGTGCTCGTCACCGGCGGGTCGACCGGGATCGGCCGGG
>JAIYAA010000317.1 GCA_027489295.1 Sphingomonadales bacterium
ATGAGTTTCGGTTTCGGCATCGGCCCGATCGGCGGTGGCGGCGGGGTGGCCGTGCGCAACGTGAATGTGCCTGCGGGCAGCACGGGGCGAGTGGTCAACCTGGTGCGCTTGCTGGGCAGCGCATCCACCTTCTCGCTGCTGTCGGGCACGGATGCGAGCATCACCCTGAACGGCGGCGACGGGCTTGCGCTGGGAAGCGGCCTGGCGGCGGGCGTCTCGGTGATCGCGCAGGTTCGCGAGCAGGTGGGGTCCGGTGCGACGGCGCGGGCGGTGGAATATGCGGTGAAGTGCACCGGCGCGCCCGCGGTGCCGTCGCTGCCGGCAGTCACGCTGACGGCGGGGAATGGCCAGATCTCGGTTGCCTGGACGGACGGCAGCAACGGCGGATCGGCGATCAGCTCGCACAACATCTATGTGAACGGGGCGCTGGTGGCGTCGCCGACTGGTGCGTCGCCGTATGTGATTAGCGGGCTGACGAACGGCCTCAGCTATTCGGTGCGGGTGTCCGCGGTGAACAGCATCGGCGAGGGCGCGCTTTCGACTACGCAATCCGCTACGCCTGTTGCCGTGGCGCCGGCGCCTAACGTCACTCTGCCTGTCACCTCGGGCTTGGTCGCGCGCTACAACGCCAACTATTCCACGATCAGCCAGGCGAGCGGGCGCATCACGTCCGTGTCCGACCTGTCCGGCAACGGCTACACGTTGACGGACGAAGGCACTGGCGCCGGCCCGTCGCTGGTGACCTACCCCAGCGGCCTGAAGGCGTTGCGCTTCAACCAGGACGGATTCCTGTCCAACCCCAGCACGCCCTCTATGGGGCCGCTCGCGTCCACCGTCATCATCGTGGGGCGCGACCAAAACACCCGCGCGACGAACAAGACGTGGCTATCGTGCGGCACGCGATCCGGCACGCCCGGCAGCAAACTGGCATACCTCACGAACGGCACCAATGGCGCGGCGCCGTATGTCGGGCGCGCCAGCACATCAACCGACACGACGGTGAAGCCTTGGCTTGCCGCTGGCTGCCAGCTTCAAGTCATGGGCTGGCGCAACGGCAACACCGGCACGCCCGGCGCCGCGACCACGAACACCGTGGGCCAGCGATGCGGCGTGAACCGCAAGGCGTTGAACGTCACGAACCAGAACGCGACCGCTGCGCCCGGTATCGAATTGGGCCGCAATTCCGCCACCACCACGGCGGCGGTGAACCTCAGCAACAACAGCCCGGCGCAAGGCGATTGGCTGACGGGCGATAGCCTTGAGTGTATCATCTACAATCGTGCGCTGACGGATGCCGAGTTTGACAGCGTGATGTCTGCGCTGGCGAACGGCTATTCCATCCCCGAAGTTACGGACCAGCTTGTCTTGGAGGGTGACAGCCGCATGTGTTCGGTGCTGCCGACGCTGCCGGCCGAAAACCCTGGCATGGTACTGACGGACCACGGCGCAAGCTATGCGCTGCCGGCAAGCGTCCGCGTCATCAACTACGCGATTGGCGGCGCGGATACGGTGTACAGCACCGGGCAAACGGCGCTGCTGGGGCGCCTGAAGTACGCCGGCACCAACGCATCCTTGGCCGGCCTGTCATGCCTCATTCCTGGCGGGCAGAACCGCCTGGCGTTCATGATCGGGCACAACGACTTGCCCCGCATCGCAAGCGGCGACAAGCCGCTGACGATCTATGGGAACGTCAACACCCTGATTTCCGGGACGGTTGATCCCAGTTACTTGGGCCTAGGCTGGGACGTGACGCTGGTTGTTGAGATGCACAACAACAATGACGCCTATATCAACGGCAGCGCGGGTTCGGGGTGGACCAGCTACCGCGCGCTGCAGCGGAGCCAGATCAGCGGCAAGAACCTGCTGACCGACAACAACGCGGGGCCTGGCCAGACCTATGATGGCAAGCTGCGTATCCTCGACATGCCGCTGATGCGCAGCGGTGGCGCGAGCGTGTTCGAGACGCAGGCCGACACTCAGAACCGCGTCAACTACCAGACGGACAGCCTACACGAGACAGCAGCGGGCATGTTCAAGTTCGCCACCGGCGCCGATACGCCGCAGTACGGCCTGCGCGCGGTTTGGCCAGCATGACGGTTTAGGAGGTCAAATGACGTCCCCGTGCCAGCACTTCCCGCACTGCTCACCGTTCGGTGTGCGTACGTCGTCGCAATCCGGGCAGAACCCCTCCCTGGCCGCGGGTTGCTCGCGATGGGAAATGTTGAGCAGGCCGATGATGGTAAATGCGATCACGCAAATCAAAGCGGCTTGTGCAATGTTCATAGGTCCCCCCTAGTTGGGGGACCTTAGCATGTAGGCCTGCAAAGGCAATTGCTGGCGCCTTCGGGCGACTTGAAGGTGTCATCCCCGCGGGTAGCGATTTGGGGTCGACATACGGGGATGACACCCACCTTATAGGTGTTTTTCCGTATGATCGTTTCGCACAAGGAAAAATTTTACAGAGGGTGTCAGGCAATAACCGGCTTCGGCTTAGACTGCCCGTGTTCTGCTTCACTAATGGTAGCGTTCGCATCAGCGCCAGCCGAAGTCAAAAGCGCTTCGTCTTCAACGAAGTCCTTCTTGGCGAGCCAAAGGGCAAGCGCTCGGGGTGCATCAACCACTACGCTCCGCACCCGGTGACCAACGCGATCCATTGGACGCTCAACAATCAAGTAGAGCGGGGCGACGATCGCCACGGTGACCAGAATAGCGAGCGGTGCGATTGGCGCCTCAATCGGGACGCCTATGTCTGCAAACGCGATCGACAGCACGATGCCGTGGAACAGGTAGATGCCGAAGGAGCATTCTCCTAGCGCACGTGCTGCGCGGTTGGTCAGCAGCCCGCCCATAGCGTTGCCGCTTGCGACGCAGGTGAAGAAGAAGGCAAAGGCGGGGAAGCCCATGCCATAGGGGTCGCGGGTGAACATGCAGGCGATTGCGAGCAGCGCCGCTGCGATCGCTCCCGCCGCAGGCCGCGCCAGCATATGGGCATATTTGCTGCCTGCGACGTCCGCTGCGAGCATGCCTGCACCGAACAGCGGCCAGAACCGCGCGCTGTGGAGGCTACCGGGAAGGGCAGCCTGGGCGATGAAGCCAATAGCGATAAGGCCGATCGGAAGCGTCGCCCGTGGTGCGCCGGTCCGCCGCAATGCCCAGGCCGTGCAGCCCAGCGCAGGAATCATCAGGGCGTAGAACATCCATTCCTGCCAGAGCGACCAAAGAACAAACGCGTTGATGCGACCGGAATCCGCAAATCCAAGGATGGGCACCTCTTGGCGCGCCGAGATCCACAGCGCCGCGGACCGGATGAGCGGTATTACTTCGATCTCGGGCTGCGCGCGGTAGAGGACGATCAGCAAAATGGCAGCGAAGGATACCGCGACCAGCGGGTAAATCCTGAATACGCGGCCGACCATCATGTTCAGCCAGCCAGAAACTGAGAGCGACAGGATCTTCCGATAAAACAGGTAACCTGTCGTCATGAAGAACAAGCCGACGGCGCCAGCGCCAAGTTGGTTGGCGAGCGGCTCGGCAGGGGCAGACCACCCGCCTTCGGGGCTTATGCGCCAAATCCAGGCGTGATGGACAAGCACAGCGGTTGCAAGAATTCCGCGCAAGCCGTCGATGCTCAGCTGTCGGCCTTTATCCGGAAGAGGAAAGCCAAGCTTAACTAAGGAAATACCAGCAGCTAAGGCGAGCGCTATCGTAGCGGTTGCATACGCGAGAACCTCAAACAACGTACATACTCCAACCAATAGAGCGTTCGCGAGGCTGTCGCGATGCAGTTATTGCTTCTCGTGCGAGGGTGCTACTTGCCGATGCGTGTAACGTTCGAATATGAAATTGGCTGCACCGCAGCATTTCGGCTTGTCGCGCTTAATGCCCTAGATATCGCAAGCATCTAATTGAGATGCGGGGATAAATCTTTCGCTGTCGAAATGAAATTGCTGCACCGCACGCGGGGCTCGCATAGACAGAGGCGTTTGTTCTCGTCATGTTCCGCCGATGCGAGTCGGCGAGGATCTCACGGCCAAAGCCTTGCTGGCGTTGGAGGAAGCGCTGCACGAATGCCGCTATCGGCCCGTGCGGCGGTCCCGCGCGCTCGGCATGGCGCTCGCATACCTCTGGTCCACCAGCGGCGGCGACGCCTGCGACTTTCGAGATTTTTGGAGGGAGATCGCTTCGGACAATTACGTCCTGCGCTTTATGGCGGCAGATCGGTGTCTTGACCGGATCTATGCAGCGGCTGGGCGGAAGCGCGACGAGGACGTGTCGGAAGGCATCTGGCGCGAAGTGCAGGCGCGCGTCGGGCCGGGCGGGCCGGATCAACGTCCAGACCCGGCGAGGTTGAAATGGCCGTGACCGATTACCGGTGGCGATGCTCTGCGCGCAGGCTTTCCAGCGCCGTCAGGGCGAAATCTCGGAAGATGCGCTGCCAGTGATCGCCGGCCTGTTCCCATGGCCGATCGTCGAGCGTGCCATGGCGCCTGCTCTCCCATAGATCAGCGGCGAGGGTCTCGACCAGGGCGTCCTCGTCGTTCGCGGTGCAGAGGCGGCAGGGCATGGAGGGTAGGTAGGCAACATTTGCCGAGTTGCCACCCCCTCCGGGGAGCCAACCACGTACAGGGGGACTGCCAAGGTGGCGAGAGGGGGTGACGACGCAGGTCTACGCCACCACCGAGCTGGTTACCAGAGCCACCCCATCAATGGGGCCGCGACGGCTGCAAACATCAGTGCCGCAACAAGTATCGCTTCGATCGCGAACGCGGTCGGGCGCCGAATTCTCAGAACGCGATCTCCCGGCGCTCCATCTCCGCCGCCAGTAGATCTGCGATCGGGTTGCCCGGCTCGCCGTCGGTCTGCTGCCAAGCCGCCACGAGGTCCGCATCGGGACTTGTCTGGAAGATGATTGCCGCCGTTGCAGCTGCGCCGGCTTTAGTGAGTGAGACGGCGAGGCGATCGATGGTTGGGTTCATGAGCATGGGATCCATATCGAGTCGCGCTGATAATCTCATGATCGCGCCACCCAGCAAGCCAAATTGGGTTAGACAAAGCTGTGTGTCCCCTGAGGGAGTTTGCCTAGATCTTTTGGCGGGTGGGCAAGCTAAGATATTGAAATGGGTAAATTACCTTTATCCTGCCGGGAGTGCTGTCGGCACGGTCGAACGCGCGGCCATCGGCATCCCTGCTGACGAAAATTGACACTGGGCACTGGCGGTCGCGCGGTAGTACGCTTCGAACGTATCTATTGGGGAGCGTAGATAATTGGCTAAGAAAGGTAATGCTCAATTCCGCACCAAGTGTATCTACTGCGGCGAGGGCACGCATTCGAAGGAGCATGTCTTTGGTAAACGCCTAGCGCCTCTTCTGCCGCCAGGCCATAAAAATTGGACCCACACCACAGTTTGGTATGACGACTCAGGTCAAGTTAGTTCGCAACAGCAAAAGGTGCGTGCCGGAGATTATTTTAATCGAACTGTAAAAGGGGCATGTGAGCCCTGTAATAACGTCTGGATGGAGCGGGTTTACGACGCTGCATTCCCGCTTCTAGTGAAATTGAAAGATGGCGATATATGGTCGTTCCAGACCGAGGAGACGTTGAAGCTCACGTCTTGGGCAGTTCTATTCACTATGACATACGAGTACGGTGACCCTCTTGGTGGGAATATAAGTGAGGCCGAGAGGCGAAAATTCTATCAAGACAAAGCGATTCCCGCTGGTTGGAGTATCGCTATTGGTCGCCTTGACGGGGCAGGGGCCTGGGCTAATGGGATCGGGCACTTGAAATCGGGAACAATAAAGTCACCGCTCAGCGGTGACTGGTGTCCCACCATCACCCTCACATACTCGATAGGCAGGCTTCTTGTGTTGGTCGCTAAAACGATCCCTAGGTATTTCCTCAGTGATGCTATGCTTGAGCATCATGGGTTGCGCAGGGTCTGGCCCATATTTGGCGCTGATGTTTTGCCTGAGCTACCTTTGCTTGATGATGGTCGGGCGGAGCTCGTTGCTCATTCCTTTCAACTATTTCCCTTGCCGTTGATGTTCGAAGGGAGGGGGTGACTGCCGCCTTTGGTTCAGGCGCGGAAGGACCGAAGCGGACTGCGAAGGGCGTAGCACTCCTCCGCTACCATCCCCAAGCTTCTGATTTAGCGGGTGGTTGCGACCCCGTGCAGGGGCCTGGCATCATCCGGGCGGATTCCAGATCCTGTCATCTTGCGGCGCGATTGCGTTGGCCCCAGTCCACGCTTCGCCGCCCCCCGGATCCGGCGGCCTTCAAGACTGTGACGATGGTAAGCCGGTAGGCACCGAGCGTCGTGACGTGGGCTCCGATGGGTATCAGCACGCGCGCCATGCCTGTCGGTTGCGAGGGTAGCAGGCCTCCTCCCGCGGTCCACGCCATCTGACGTTAGGACAAGGCTAACGTTCTTCCCCCATGATCCTTTAGACTGTCTTCCCCTATGTGAAGGTGGTTGGCGGGTGTCTATGGGGTTGCCCGGCCTGGAAGGGGTTGGTTTGGCGTCATGCATCGGGTGATCGGGAGGTGAGGGCGCGATGCGGTCGTTGAAGACCGTTCCCTCGGGGGATGTCCGCCTGGGAATGTTCATTCATGGCTTCGAAGGCTCCTGGTGGGAGCACCCCTTCTGGCGGTCGCGCTTTCTGCTCACCGATCTTCAGGATCTGCACAAGCTGCGGCAGTTCCGCGGCGGCGTGATCATCGATGTGGCCAAGTCCGCGCACGGATCCGATCCGCTCCCGGATGAGACCGGCTCGCCGGAACGCGAGCGCACCACGGACGTCGGCGCGCCGTCGTCCGCGCGTACCGCTCCCACGCAGCGCGTGCCAGCGCCGCACGGCCCCGCCGAACTTCAGGCCCGGCAGGCGCAGGCCGCCAAGCTGGTCGCCGGTGCGCTGGATACGGTGCGCGGCACCTTCGACGATGTGCGGCTTGGCCGTGCGGTGTCGCAGGAGAAGATCACCGCGCTGGTCAGCGACATCTCGGCCGAGCTCGACAGCAACGCCCCCGCGCTGCTCCGCGTGCTCCAGCTCAAGAGCAAGCACCAATACACCTATCTCCACTCGGTCGCGGTCTGCACATTGATGGTCAATCTCGCGCGCCATCTCGGCCTGGATGCGGAGCGGGTGCGCGAACTGGGGCTGGCCGGTCTGCTGCACGACGTGGGCAAGGTGGCGATTCCCGATGCGGTGCTCGACAAGCCCGGGCGGCTCTCGCCCGAGGAGCTCGCGTTGGTCCGCACCCATCCCGACGAAGGCGCGGCGCTGCTGCGCGAGGATCCTGCGATCCCGGAATTGGCCATCGAGGTATGTCTTCATCATCATGAGCGGTGGGACGGCACCGGCTATCCGCATCAGCTAGGCGGGGAGGAGATCAGCCTGCCGGCGCGCATGGGGGCGATCTGTGACGTATACGATGCGCTGACGTCGCACCGGGCCTATAAGCGCGCCTGGGCCCCGGCACGGGCGCTCGCGGAGATGTGGCGCTGGGAGGGCCATTTCGACCAGGCCCTGCTGTTTCAGTTCATGCAGAGCATCCAGCTCTATCCCCCTGGAATGGTGGTGCGGCTGGCGTCTGATCGCCTGGCGGTCGTGCTGGACAATGGCAAGCGGGCGTCGCGTACGCGCCTCCTTCTCTTCTACGACCAGGCCTCGGCGCGGACGCTGGAACCCAGCGTTCTGGTGCTCGATGGCGGGGACGCAGAGGATGCCGTGATCGGCTTCGTGCCGCAGGACGCGCTGCCTGCGCCTGCGCCGGCGCCCGACCTGCCGCTACCGTCGGTGACTGCCGACCCGGTGTCATAAATTAGGCATATTCCCTGAACGGAACACCGGCCAAAATCCTCTATAACGAAGGCAGGAAGAGGATGTTGAACGGAGTTGCGTAGATGCGTACCCTGCAAGACTTGCCGCCAGAGATGGTCGAAGGCCGGGGCGTCGATCCGGCCGCGTCGCGGAGCCTGCTGCTGATGGCGATGGGCAGCGTGCTGTTCTGGGCCAGCGTGGCGGTGTGGATCCTGCGCTGATCGCGCCAAACCTCGCCTTGGTGCCGTGACAGCTTTTCCGTTCCGGCACGGCGTTGCAGATACGGCCCGCGACGCCATGTTGCTTCCGACGATGCCCTGTCTCTAGAAGCGGCATCGAAGATTCGTCGGAAAGCAGAGCATGAC
>JAIYAA010000135.1 GCA_027489295.1 Sphingomonadales bacterium
ACCGCCGAGGCTACCACGAAGCGGGCGCCTTCGGCCGAGGCCACGAGCGGGATGGCGCCCGCACCCTCGAGCAGCGCCAGTTCGCCGGTGTGCACCGTGAGGTCGCCGACCAGGGCACCATGGCTGATTGCCAGCCAGGCCACATCGTGCTCGGCCGGCGGCGTGTAGGTCCAGCGTTCACCGGGGGCGAGCGTCACCAGCAGATAGTTGATGCCGGCCGGCGCGCGCACCGGGCTCACCGCGCCGTCCAGTTCGCCGAGGATTACCGTCGCCGGGCCAACTACCGGCATGTCCTTCGCTTCGATATACTGGCTGTCGACGGCGGCGTTTTCCAGCTCGGGCGGCAGCGCCAGCCACAGCTGGAAGCCCTTGATCCGCGGCGACCTGCCCTTCGACATCTCCTTGCCGTGCCACACACCGCCACCGGCGCGCATCCATTCGACGCCGCCATAGCCGATCGACCCCGAACCCGAGATGGGATCGTCGAAATGCAGGTCGCCCTCGGTCAGCACGGTGACCGTGGCGATGCCCGAATGCGGGTGGATCGGCATGTCGCCGATCGACGCGGCCTCGGGCGAGAACAGGTCGAGGAACACGAACGGCTTCAGCACCTGGCCGAGATCGCCGGGGCTCATCAGCCGGATGATCGGGCGATGGCCTTGGCCAGATGTCTTGTACCGGACGCGGCGGTGCGTGGCGATCATGGCGGATGCATTCATGGCGGCATTCCTTTCCTTGCTCATTCTGGAGCGATGCGAAGACGCAGGCTCGCGCAGTCCTGGATACGATCGGCTTCGTGCCGATTGATCTCCGCACGCTGGATGTCGGCGGTCCGCTGGCATCGCTGCCGTTCGGCCGTTTCTATCGCCCAAACCCTTCCGGCAGTTCTTCCACAGCAGTGCACATGAAACCCGCAGGCAAGACCATTCGCATCACCAGCGGGCAACGGTCATACCCAGTCTAAACGACCAGGGGAGCCGGCACCCACATGATGGCTCCCCTGGCGGATATTGCCTGGCGCGAGGACACCAGGCCGAAATCAGGCGTGCAGCGCTGCGATCTGCGCCTGCGCCGCCTCAACCGCGGCAGCGCGCTGGTCCGGCCCCACGGCAATGCCTTCCGCAACGATCGCCTCGGCATTCAGGCCGATAAAGGCGAAGGCGGTCTTCAGATAGGTTTCGGTGTGCTCGAAGGAGGCGGTCGGCGATTCGCTGCTATAGATGCCGCCGCGCGCGATCGTGAGAAGGATGCGCTTGCCCGGCACGAGGCCGGTCGGCTTGCCTTCGACATATTTGAACGTCTTGCCCGCGACGAGCACGCGGTCGATCCATGCCTTCAGCTGGCTGGGGATGCCGAAGTTATAGAGGCCCGCGCCGATCACGACGATGTCGGCAGCGATGAACTCTTCCAGCACTTCAGTACCCAGTGCGATGTCGGCCTGGAGTTCCGGCGTGCGATCGGCCTCGGCGCTCTGCAACGCGGCGAGATAGCCGCCCGACAGATGCGGGATCGGGTTGGCAGCCACGTCGCGATAGGTGACTTCGGTCTCGCTGCGGCCCGCGGTCAGCTGAGCGACGGCCTCGGCCGAAAGCTGACGGCTGACCGAATAGCCGCCGAGAATGCTGGAATCGATGTGCAGAAGCTTCATGGGGGAGGTCCTTTGGTGCCGGGGCGCGTTTCGTTTCGGCGCCTTCGAGCAGCAGATGTATCGCGCTTGATAGTTCGCCAAAACTGGCCAAGTTTCGATCGAACTGTTTGATGAAATCGGTATGTTGGTCAGGCACGGCTGGTGCTGCTGCGTTGCGCAAGGACATGCGATGATCTCCGATCCCGGAACCCCGACGCTCGACCAGCTGCGTGTGCTGGTAACCGTGGTGGAGACCGGCAGCTTCGCCGGCGCCGCGCGCAAGCTGAACCGTGCCACCTCCGTCATCAGCTACACGATCGCCAATCTCGAGGCGCAGCTGGGGCTTCGGCTGTTCGATCGGGAAGGCACGCGCAAGCCGCAGCTGACCGATGCGGGCCGGATGATCGTTGGAGAAGCGCGGATGGTCGCGAGCGGGATCGACTCGCTGCGCGCCAAGACCAAGGGGCTGCTGCAGGGTCTGGAGTCCGAGCTCCATCTGGTGCTGGATACTTTTCTGCCACAGGCGCGGGTGGTCGATGCGCTGACGGCGTTCTTCCAGACCTTCCCTACGGTTTCACTGCACCTGTCGGTCGAAACGCTGGGCGCGGTTACGCAGCGGGTGATGGATCGTCGTGCGAGCATCGGCGTGAGCGGACCGCTGGATACCATGCGCGGGATCGACCGGATTGCGATCGGCGCGGTGCGGCTGGTGCCGGTCGCGGCGAAGAACCACCCCCTGGCGCTGGCCGGGCGCAATCTGCCCGGCGCCGGGCGCGCGCATATCCAGCTGGTACTGACCGACCGTTCGCCGCTGACCGAAGGCAAGGAGTTTGCAGTGATGAGCAGCCAGACGTGGCGGCTGGCGGATGTGTCGTCCAAGCACATGCTGCTCAATGCCGGCATCGGCTGGGGTTATATGCCCGAACCGATGGTGCACGACGATCTCGAGGCAGAGCGTCTGGTGGTCCTCGACATGCCCGATGCGCCGCCGGGCGACTATACGATGCACGCCATCCATCGCAGCGACACGCCGCCCGGCCCCGCCGCGGCGTGGCTCATCGAGCGGCTGCGGAATCAGCAAGAAGCGTAGCAGCGAAGCGGCATCGATCGCCTTTGCCCGGGAATAAGGCCCCGGCCTGATCGATAACCTCCAGCATCGTTGCGATCTGAGACGCGTGGCATGGCACGAAGTCGCACAGGATCAGGAAGCGCGAAGCCACGTCATGGCCGCTGCACGCGCGGCGCGGCAACGACCGTGAACGCCATCACCAGCATCAGCGTCACGATCGCGGAAAAGATCGGGTCCGCCAGTACGAGTTGCAGCCGTGCATAGAGCAAAGCAAGCGCCACGATGCCGACGAGAACATAGAGCCCGCGGACCAGCATGTGCACCGGGTTGATCGGCCGGCGCTTCGCCGCGTGGTGGGTGCCGTTGCGGAGGGTGAAGGTCGTCATCTCGCGTCTCCGGGGCTGGTGGGTCAGGCGGCGACGTGCGCGGCGTTGCGGACGAGCTGGCGGATTTCGGCGACTGCCTCGCCCACGAAACCCGCGCGCCGAAGCTGCTCCGTCTCGGCCTGCGGCAACGCATCGCCCTGCAAACGGAACATCACGGCGTAGCGGCGCAGCGCTTCCAGCCGAGCATCGGCAAGGCCATTGGCGCGCGTGCCACCGAACAGCCAGCCCAGCACGGTTGCCAGCCGGCCGGGCGTACGCAGGCTGGCGCGGCCATCAAACCGGGCGAGCTGCACGACCTGCCGCTCCAGCGGCGCGACATATGACACCACATCGTGGCGTGGGGCGGCGCTGTTCGCAGCCATCGCGGTGCGGGGAAGGTCAAATGCAAGATCGAGATAAGCCATGTCGCGTTCCTTTCCACCTGTGCCGCAGCCCGGCGGTGCAAAGCGGTAATGCGCGCACTCGATCTGCCGAAACAGGCGAATAAGATCGAAGGAAATGATCGATAAATTCGAACAGCCGCTGCTGGCTGCTTAGCGCGATCGGCCGGGCAGGACGGCGGCATTGTCGCAATGGAGGGCGACGCGGATCGGATCGGATCGGCGATTTTGGGCACCGACGATAACGACAGGATGCCTTGCGTACTCCCCGCTTCATCCATCATTGCGATAGCTTTTTCCGCCGGCCGTCAGAAATTGGTCGGCGCCATGGCGGCCCATGCCGGAAACGCCGGCTGGGCCGCATCGATCGCGGCCGTCGTATCGGCCTGACCGCCGCTTACGTCTGCTTCGGCGTCAGCACGGCGTAGGTAACCTGCGTCCCGTCGTCCATAGTGCCCCGCAAGTACTGTTCGGCGAGCAACGGCGATGTTGTGAAAACGGAGGCAAGTATGCCGACAACCGAAAGCCCGAAGGTAAGCGCAGCCGGTGCCCCCTCCAGAACCGCTTCCTCGATCACCTCGAGACCGGCATCCGTGAGTGTCTCGGTAATTCTCTCGACGATCTCGCTCGGAGGGTTCGGCGGCCCATTGTAAATGGCAACATAATAACCGCTATCCCGACGCGGACTGACCGTGATGTTTGCATCTTCCCGGATTGGTGATCCCCGGGGCGCTTCGGTGGGTATCGGGATCAACGTCCCGTCCGGATCCGGGGCTGACTCAAAGCGTGTCGTCTCGTCAGTAGCTGGGTTCGGCAGTGTATCCACGATGTCATTCCTCTCTGGGTTCACGTTGCATCGAAATTTTGCGGCGCCGGCGGCATGGCGATTACGGGAGACATGCTTCCGTCTCGGGCAATCCAGATATTGCCGTCGTCCATGGGCGATGTAGGACCCGGTTTCGCAGTCGCGGGGAGGCCGTCCCATTCAAGCGCGAGGGTCTTGGGTCGACGGCCCGGTTGCCGGCGCTCCCTTCGACTGACTTCTCCGCGACGTCGCAGAAGCCCCATGGAATTCAGATGATCAGCCTGCGCCTTTTGGGTGCGGCATTGCGCCTGAAAACTGCACTGATCCCCGCGGGGCATGTGTCGCGCGCGTAATGCTGCGGAGATTTCGGCAAGAGCGACATCGACGGATACGTCGCCTTAGGCCTCCGGGCCGGTGTCGATCCCCGCCCACCGCCTCAATTCCTTGACGGGGACCAGCAGGACGGGCCCCAGGGGTTCACCCGTGAACGCCTCCCAGAGATCTTTGAGGTCCAATCCGCGTTCGATGACCGCCTCCCCGCTGACGTCCAACACGAAGCCATCAAGCACGTTTCCGGCGGTGTCGGTGTCCGGAGCTTTGCCCGCAGTCGAGAATCCCCCTTCCCCCGCCGCCCCGGACATTCCCCCTTCGAAACCCCCTGCCTCTTCCGCCGCTCGAATTTGCGCGAGCACCTCGGGCGCTAGAACCAGATAGGTGCCCCCATTCTCTGTGGCATATTGCTTGGCTTCTTCCGCCGTATCAAAGCTCAGAGGGTCCGGCATCTTCATCTCCTGGTCGATACAGATCAAATTGAAACGATATTCGTATCCAAAAACGTACCGGAAACCGGCTTCTCCAGCGTGGAATAGGCGAAATATACCAGACGATAGGCAGTATCCGCTTTGAAACCATGTGCAGTTAGATCAACAAAGCTAGCGATCTGCTTCCAACTGGCGCCGTCCTGACTGTACGATACGTCAAGCAGGTGGGCGCCCTTGCGGGCGAGGCGCAAATGGATTTCATCATCATAGTACATGGCATAGCCCGAGCCGATCGAGGTTTCGGGGCTGGGGTTGTCCCAGCTCTGGTTGAAAGCGTGGCACGAAATGGACGGCCCCGCGTCCTCAACGCCTCGCATAAGCCAGAGCGCCCTGTTGAGGTCGTCCGCGTACAGCGCGAGACCAACATAATAGGCGGCGCCCGGGAGCTTTGCGTCTTTGAAGTTGGTGATCAGCCTGGTGACGATTTGAAAGTCGACCGGCGCCTCGATGGTACGCTTGAAAACGCTGTCCGGGAACGAATAGGGCGCGGCGAAAACGTCGATCGAGTTCGATACCTTCCGCTGAACCGGCTGATAATCAGGCGGCAGGGTAAACGGGATCGAGGGGCACCCGTCGACCGGATGGTCGCTGCACGTCGACGCTTGCCTTGTCACCCTGGTCAATTCGTCGGACAGAAACACCTGCCACGTGTTGAGCAGGGCAGCGGAGGGCGGGGCGACGAAGAGATCGGGATGAGTCTGGACGAAATTGATGTCGTTGATTAGCGACTGTATCTGCAGCCGGATGCCTGCGTACGCTTGAAGCGCCTCCCGCTGATTTTCGATGTCGATCGGGTTGGGGCCGTCGGGAAGTGGAATGGTCAGATATCGGGCCAACTGGGCGCTGTAGGGAACCGGGTTGTTCTTGACCTGCGCCGGAAACGCCTTCAGTCGAGCCATGACCCCCTCGACATCGGCAGTGATCGAGGTTTCGTCCCCCAGACCGCCACGCTGATAGGTCGAAACCTGGATCTGGCTCTGCGACATCTTGGATTTTGTCTGTGAATCCAAGTTGGCGTCCACCGACACAGATGCAAACAACCCCCCGTACTTTGCCGACAGGGAGGCCGCGATAGACTCCTGCTCCTCTCGCGTGGTCGAAGTAACCGAGATGATCGCGAAATATTCCCCACCTGTCTGAAGACCGCGAACGAACCCATCGCCATACCGCTCCTGGAACAGGTCCTGCTTGCCCTGCTTGAGCAGATTATAGCCGTCACTGTCTGGTGCGAGGTGCGCGCCTTCGACTTGGGTAAAGGCGTTTTCGACGACGCATCTGGCCAGGACGAAGGTCGATTGCGAATTGAATTTCGATTCATTCGCGAAGGAGAATTTTGCCGAAGCGCTAAAGAGCCCGAAACGTCCACTCGCGTCGACGGCTATCCCTAGCGAGGAATAGAGATCTTCAAAGCTGTTGATGATATTGAGGGTATACCGGACGGTTTGACCGGCGGCCAGTGTAGGCGGAGTAGGCAAACCGGGGTCGACTGCCTTCCCGGCAATGGAGCCGTTGAGGAAGTTGACTCCCATTCCGTAGTTCATCCCGTTTACGTACGGAGTGTCTAGAGATACCTGAGTCATCGCATGCCCCATCGATAGTTAAAGCGTGAATTCAACTGAGCAGATATTCATCGACGCTCATTCCTCACTCGGGAATAATGTTCTTACGGATCATTAGCTTGGCGCCTTGTGCAGACCTTTCGCGGAACGAATGCGGATGCGCGCCCGCCTCGTCTTCGGGGTGCTCGCGGCCCCGTTACGTCGGAAGTACGGCGCCCGGCCGATCTGCGCATCCACCATTTGGTGGAGAGCGCAGCTGGCGCATTGAAGCACCGAATATTTCCAACGTCCCAGACGCGAGGTCTAAGCGCACCGGACACGAAAGTAGCGTTCGGAATTTGCTGCCGCCCGCCTTGCATATTCTTTATCTCCTGGACGCGCGGAGCAATCGCACAGCGATTGGGAATTGCCTGGCCACGCGGGTGGGCCGACGCACGCCACGTACGACGGTTGCTGTGTCCGAATGAGCGACGTCAGCTCGAAACGGGCGAGGCGACGGCGTGTGCGAGCCTGACGAGATCCGCGCGGCAATGGGTCGAGGTTTTCTGGAACAAGTGCAGCACATGGGTTCGCACCGTGCTGGCAGCGATCCCGAGCTCCACAGCGATTTCGCGCGTGGTCCGTCCGCCGAGGATGGCTTCGAAAACAACAAGCTCGGACAGGGTCAGGTCGAAAACGGCGCGAAGGGCTTCTTTCGAAAGCGGTTGTGCGCTCGTTGCTGTCGACAGGAAAATCGCTGCGACCGCATCCTCGGCTGACCGGCCGCGCGCTCCGCCTTGAGCGAGCGGCAACAGATGCAGGGTGCACGCATGTTCCGGCCCGGCTGTGACCGGCAGCCCCATGCCCTTTCCCGAAATCGTGCAGGCATCCTGCACGATCTGTGCGATCGCGACGTCGATAGCACGCTGGATACCCGGCACAGGCGAAACCAGACGCCCTCCTCGGATGCCGAGCACGATCGCTTCATCGAGGAGCTTGCGCGCCTGTGGGTTGGCATAGACCACCCTTGACATGCTGGACACAAGCAGGATCGGAACGGATACGGAATCGATCACCGATTGGAAGCTTCGCGCAGTTACGCCTGCAGCGTCGAGAAGTCCGCTGATGCGGGCGGCACGCTGGCAATG
Source organism: Sphingomonadales bacterium (assembly GCA_027489295.1). The sequence goes on from JAIYAA010000135.1 coordinate 7,775, forward strand.
GGGAAGCAACCGGGTGAGGACGTCGATCAGACCGTCGTCAATGAGTCCGCGGCGCGCATCGGTAGCCAGGCGGATGCTGCCGAACAACGATGAATCGCGCTTCAACACGATCGCTGCGCCGTCTACCAACCCCATGGGCCCTATCCAATTGCGGTAATAGGCAGTCTTCCGAAGCGCGTCCTGGGTGATGATCCGGCTTACGACCCAGGGACGGTCGATCCGTCGCGTCATGGTCGCCGCCAGGCCGCCCCAGACTTCCGGCATTCCGTGATAGTTGCGAACCATAGTGGACGCCTGGTTCTGATCGATGCCGTAGTGACAATTGAATAAATTGCTCATCGACGGCAGCCGGTTCAGGTCGAGCGTTCCCTTTCGAAACTGCAAGGTCTCGCATATCCGCTCGAGCGCGCGGGGCCACAGGTCACTGTCGATCGCACCATCATAAATGGCACTGACCAGTTCCGAGAAGCTGTCGCAGTCCATAGCCTGTCACATCCCCTTGAAACTGAACAGTAAAGGCTGTAGTCGATGAACTCCACTCCTGGGATGGAAAAAAGAACTCGGTCCGGCCATTCCCGCGCTGAGCAGCAAATGGCGGGACCTGGTCTGCCGTTGCCGAAAGCGAAAATGGGGTTGTCATCGACAGCACTGCGTTCGCGACCGCAATCAAGCAGCCGGCGGCAGCGCGTGAGCCCGGTCGATCCTCGCGTGCACCCCGTCCCGTCGACCATCGTCCACCGCGGCCCGCTCCGATCCGAACCCATTCGGAGCTCTTTCCGGACGCCGCGCCCGCTGCAGGTCGATACGGTGCGGATGCGCGCCCTGTTGCCGCTGCAGTTCGTGGCCTCGCCTCCGCCACAGCCGCCCAGGCCGCTTTCAGATCGGCATTCCTCCACGACGCGCTGATCAAATCCCCGAGCAAGACGTCACTACCGTGCCAGCTTGGGAACAGAAATATCGGTCATCGTACCTGCCCGGGTTAGGTAAGCGTAAGAGCGCATGACATTTGCATATATTTTGCTGGCGGTGACCGCGGCTGTGGAGGGGCAGGATCACGCCGGCTCTGCGCCGGCGGACATCGTCGTCATCGGCAGACGCGTCTCGGAAGATCCGCCGCCCCTGGCCACCATCTCCAGCGCGGATATTGACAGTTTCGCCGCTCAGAATGTCGGCGACGCCATCGCCGCAGCGAAGCTGCGCGTGGCCGGCGACGATCCGCCCGTCATCGTCAACGGCAGACGCCTCGGGAGTATCGCCGACATCACCGCCCTCCCCCCGGAGGCCATCGAACGCATCGAGATCCTGCCGCCGTCGGCTGGGGTCCGGCGCGGATTGGGTGGCGGCAAGCCCGTGATCAACGTCGTGCTGAAAAAGCATTTCCGGTCTTCGTCAGCGACCCTGCTTGCCCGCGCTACCGGCAAAGGCGACAGCGACAACGAAAACCTGTCGCTCGACGGCGCCCTGCTCAAGGGCGAGCGCCGGTCAAATCTGGACATCTCCGCATCGCGACAATCGGCTTTGCGATACCGCGACCGGTTCGACCGCGACGCGCTCGCCGCGCCGGGCTCGCCCGATCCCCAGGCGAGCTTACTGCCGGCGAGCAAGACCATTTCAGTCCTGGTGGGACAGGCACTTCAGATCGGCCAGAAGCAACTCTCGATCTCCGTCAACGGCAATCGCGCCCGCAGCATCAGCGATTTGGGCGAACTGCGCGGTACCCAACGGCTCGACTCCGGCAATCTGGGCGTATCCGCAACGCTGTCGGGACTTTCGGGCAGGCACTTCTGGTTCGCGACTGCCGGCGGCACGCTATCCCGCTCCGATACGCGGACCGACGGCAGCGGCAGCATCCTGACGAGCCGATCAAGCGCCACCAACGCTAATCTCACGGTGTCGCTCTCGGGCCCGGTACTGAACGTTCCGGCGGGTGGCGTGCAGTATAATGGCGGGGCCTCGCTGGTGCAGACCAGCGTCTCGCAGATTGTGGGCGGCACCGGCACGGGCGCGCGCAGACAGCGTTCGCTGGACGGTCAGGCCGGCCTCGAACTGCCGCTGTCGCAGCGCGGCAGCAAAGCTTCGTTCGCCGGAAACCTCTCGGCGCGGTTCCAGGCGCATCTCAGCCGCAACACCGGGAGCGACACCTTGCTCGGCTATGAAAACGCCCTGCACTGGGAACCCATCAAAGGCCTGAACCTCGATTGGACCAGCGCCTATCAACCGCTCGGCAGCGCAGGCCAGCTCACGACCATCAGCGTCGAGCCGGAGGTCCTGCTGTTCGATCCGATGACGCAGCAGAGCGTGCGGGTGCGCCAGATCTCCGGCGGCAACCCTGCGCTGCGCGCGGCCAGCCAACGGCGTTCGTTCTGGCAGGCCAGCTATTTGCGCCAGATGGGACGGACCAACGCGACGCTCTCCCTCTATTATACGGCCGATCGTACCGACGACCCGGTGCTGACCCCCTCACCCAGCCTGGTGTTCGAACAGGCCTTCCCGGATCGCTTCACCCGGGATGCCCGGGGACAGTTGCTGGCGGTCGATTCGCGGCCGCTCAACGGCTATCGCCAGAGCAGCGAGAGCCTGAGTGGCACTGCCGGCGCGACGGGCCAGATCGGACCGCAGCCGGACGCCGCACGCGCACAACCGCGCCGCAACGCCCCCCACTGGACGTTCAACCTCCGCTACGCCGCACAATTGCGGCAACGCCTGCAACTTACCGCGACAAGCCCGACGCTCGATCTGAAATCCGCGCAGATCGGGGCGCTGGGGGGCGCGGGAGCGCGAAGCGCGTTGAGCGCCCAGGCAGGCATCGGCTCCCCCCGCATCGGCACCCAGATCCGCATCGCCTGGAGCAGCAACACCGTCTTGCTGGGCCAGGGCGGCGGCGCGAACGGCATCTACCACCAGCCGCTGCGCCTTTCGATCGATACCAACGCAACGCTGGGACGCAGCGCCGCGCAAGGCCGCTCGATCGGCAAGTTTCGGCTCAACCTTGCCGTCGACAATGTGCTGGATGCCCGCCCCCGAGTGACCTTCCCGGATCGTGCGACGCCATTCGCCATGCTCCCCGCCAATCTGGACAGGCTGGGGCGTACGATCCGATTGTCACTGCGCGCCGCGCTCTTCTAGGTCTGCGCCGGTCGCCGGTGTACCCTGGCGACGTCCACCCTCCGTCGCCCTCCTGCAGCCCGTGGCAAGACCGGCCCGTCAAGGAAGCGCATGGGCACATCGGACGGCCCCGGCATCGCCGGGCGCTTCCCGCGCCCTGTCCGAACCGCATCGCGCGCAGTGTCCCAAAACGCATCAAGGCTGCGTGCCGGACGAGCGCCGCGCAAGGTTTGTGCAAGCTTGGCGGCATAGCAACTACACTAATGTTACAAAAGCCTCGGGGCGCAACGACGCAATCGGGGAAACGCAGCGGGGCGCTGGCCACGGACATTGGCTGGTCATCAAAAACGCAGGCGCCTTCCAAAGGTTGCCGAGAATGGGGGCCATATCTTGAAGAAAATCGAACTCCGCACCTCGCTGGTCGCCCTGGCCGCCGCGTTGACGGCGACCGCATCCGCATCGGCCTGGGCGCAGGACACCACGGCAGCGCGGCCCGACAAGGGTCAAGACGCACCGCAGGCCGAACCGACCCAAGTCCCGGAAACCTCCGAAGACCAGCAAAAAAACCCCAAGACAACGCTGGACGACAACACCATTTCGGTCACCGGCAGCCGCCTGGCCAATGGCGACCCGACCGCGCGGATCACCGTGATCACGGCGAAGGAAATTCAGGCGCGCGGCGTTACCAGCGTGGACGAACTGATCCGCACGCTGCCGCAGAATCTGGCGACGATCGGACCCATCACCAACGACCGAACGAAGAGCCCGCTCAGCAATCGAAGCGCCGGCAAGGCTTCCGTGTCCGCGCTCGGCCAGTTGGGCGTTTCCGCGGCGAACCTGGGCGGCAGCGGTGCCGGCAACACGCTGATCCTGGTGAACGGGCGCCGGGTCGCCGGCGCGGCGGGCATCGAGGACGGCTTCGTCAATCTCAACGGAATCCCGCTCAACGCGATCGAGCGCGTCGAGATCGATACCAGCGGCGTTTCGGCGGTGTACGGCGCCGACGCGATCGGCGGCGTGATCAACTTCGTGCTCAAGAAGAACTTCACCGGCACCACGCTGAGCGCCCAGCACGAATTTTCCAGCAATGCCGCCAGCAGCACCCGCTTCTCGGCTTCCTCCGGGGTTGCCTGGGGCAGCGGCAGCATCTCCGGAACGGCGAGCTACACGCATCGCAACCCCATCAACAACTACAAGACCGGTTATACGACGCAGAATTATTCGGCGTTGTTCAACGGTGATCCGACCTTCGATCGGCGCAGCTTCACTCGTGGCCTGCAGCCGGGCGTGATCGTGTTCGGCGACTATGTTCCCGATGCGACCGGCAATCTCGTCTATGTCGAACAGGCGCTGAGCGCGCGCGCGGGCTTGACCGGGCGCCCTTCGACCAGCGACTTCGTCCCGCTCGACCCCTCCGCCAAGCGCGACTACGTTCCCGAACTGGCGGGCCCCAAGACGAATACGATCAGCGCGTCGCTCAACATGGAACAGCGGATCACGAGCAAGCTGACCTTCTTCGCGGACGGGCTCTACTCGCGCTCGAAGAACAGCCAGATCTCGGACTATAACACCGGACTGTCGCTGCAGCTGGCACCGGGGCAATATTACAACCCTTTCCCTGCTTACAATTTCAGCGCGTGGGATCCTGGGACGTCCGTTTACTACTTCCCTGAGGCCGAAATTGCCGCCGGCACCTTGCCCAGCGCCACCGTTTCGAACACCGCCGAGCAGTGGAGCGTGAATGCGGGCCTTCGCTACCAGTTGAATCGCGATACCCGTATCGAGTTCGTCTTCACCACGGCAAAGTCGAAATCGAAGGCCAAGTCGACGGTGCTCGGCTCGCTCGCGTCAATAGTTGCCGATCCCACCAGCCCAACGGGCTTCGCCTGCTACAACTTCGCACTGGCCCAGAACCAGTATCGCGGGAGCAATATCGAAGCGTATCGCCAGGCCTATCAGCGCCAGTGCGCCGCCCTGACGAGCGCCGACCCGGCAACGGCGTTCAATCCGTGGAAGACCAGCGCGACAGGATCGGGCGCAGACACGTCGATCTTCCTCTATCAAGATGAACAGGAAGATCGCCAGTCGCAGTCGAAGAACTATGACCTGCATATGAGCGGCAAGATCATCAACCTGCCGGCAGGACCGCTCAATTATGCGTTCGGCGGTGAATATTACAGCGACGGCGTCAATAGCCGCGAGGTAAGCCAGGTCACCGGCGGTGCGATGAGCCGGGATCGCTATGCCGTGTTCGGAGAAATGACGATCCCGGTGCTCGCCGGCCGCTTCTCCCTGCCTGGCTTCTACTCGTTGCTGTTCAACGTCTCCGCGCGCAACGACACCTATCTCACGGATGGTGCCATCGGGACCGTGAACAACGTACCCGTGGACCGCGGCGGGCAGATCATCTTCGGGCACAATCGCTTCTCCCGCACTACGCCATCGCTCGGCGTGCGATGGCAGCCGGTGCGCAGCCTCGTCGTGCGCGGCAAGTGGACGCAGGGCTTCCGCGCGCCCCCCTATACGCAGTTGTTCAGCATCACCGGTACCTCGACGTACAACACGACGATCTACAACGATCCGCTGTACACCTGCACCACTGATTGCACCGTCAACCGCCCAGGCCTCAAGGGCTATGCCGTACCCAATACCACGGCGCCGAACCCCAATCTGCACCCGCAGACGTCGGACCAGTACAATATCGGTGCCTCGTGGACGCCGCAGGGTCTTTTCCGCGGCCTCTCGCTCAACGTAACGTATAACCGTACCAAGCTGCATAACGAGTATGCGAACCGGACGGATCTCACATCCGTGTTGAAAACCGCCGACATGCTGCAGATCGCGCAATTCTATCCGCGCGACCCGACCAGCGGGAAGATCCTCGCGTCGCAAAACATGATCTTCAACATTGCGGGCTCCGAATATTCGTCGATCACGTACGAGGCATCGTACTTCGTCAGTACCAGCCTGGGTACGTTCGAGCCGCGGGTTACCTATCTGGACAATCTCAAGGCGGAGCGCCGGATTACCGCCAATTCGCCGATCATTTCCACGCTCGGGAACGTGCTGGGCCCGGATGAATACAAGATCATGGGCTCGCTCGCATGGAGCCGCGGAGACGTCAACGCGACGCTCTGGGCCTACTATACCCCTAGCTACCGCAACAACTATACGGTCGAAATGTACGGCGGCGTGCTGGCGAACCTCGACCAGGTCCGTCCGGTCCGTTCGCTTACCACGTTCGACCTCACCGGATCGTGGCAGGTCCGCAAGTTCCTGCGGATGAACATCGCCGGCCGCAACATCTTCGACGCGAAGCCGCCCTTCGCGCTGGTCGACAGCCGGCCCTACGATACGGCCCGCTACAATGTCGCCGGGCGGACGCTGTCGCTCGAAATGCAGCTGTCCTTCTGAAGTCCAGGGCTAGGCGACCTTGCATCGTATCGATTATCGGTCGACGCGCCGGGTCGCCTGGGTCCCGTGGGGGCGGGTCCGTTTTCTCCAGGACCCGCCCCCTCCCCCACGGGGAGCGAACGAAAGCTGACGATGCGCCTGCTGCTGGTCGAAGACGACGAAGACATTGCCGAGACGCTGGTCGCGTTTCTCGAAAAGCACGGCTTCGTCGTGGATGTCGCGGACTCGCTGGCAATGGCGGAGGATGCGCTGGCGGGCGGCGGGTTCGATCTGGTCCTGCTCGACCGCGTGCTTCCCGACGGCGATGGAGTGGCGCTGATCGCCCACGCCAAGGCGACCCACCGCCCGCAACGCTTCCTGCTGCTCACCGCCCTCAGCGAAATCGACGATCGCGTCGACGCGCTGGAACTGGGCGCGGACGATTATGTCAGCAAGCCCTTCGAGCCGCGTGAATTGCTGGCGCGGATCCGCAACGCGCTGCGCCGGCCGCTGAACAGCCGTCGCGAGACACGCCATTTCGGTCCGCTGAGCATGGATGTCGACGCGTGCAGCTTCACGATCGACGGTACGCCGCTATCGCTCCGCCGCGTCGAAGCGCTGGTGCTGGAGGCGCTGATGGCGCGCCCCGGCCAGCTGGTCCGCCGCGAGACGCTGGAATCGCGCGTCTACGGCTATGACAAGTTCGTGAACGCCAACTCGCTCGAATCCCAGATATCACGGCTACGCCGGAATCTGAGCGAACGCACGCCGCAGGTGAAGATCAACGCGGTGCGCGGCATGGGCTACCAGCTCGTTTTAGAGTGAGCCGCCGCGCATCTTCGCCAGCCTGGTGCAAGCCAGGCATGCGATGGCTTCCTCTTGTATCTCCCCCAAGAACCACGGAAATCCGACCCGATGCACGACATGGTTGAAGCTGTGCGCAACGACGCAGCCGAATTCAGACAGACCTTCGAAGCCATTCGGGCCGAAGTCGGCAAGATGATCGTCGGGCAGGAAGGCGTCATCGACGGTGTGCTTACCGCGCTGATGGCTGGCGGCCATGTGCTGCTGGAAGGCGTTCCCGGGCTGGGCAAGACGATGCTGGTCAGCTCGATCAGCCAGGCGGTGGACCTGCCCTTCTCGCGCATCCAGTTCACCCCGGACATGATGCCGGCGGACATCATCGGCACCTCGATGCTGAGCGAGGCCGAGGGCGGTGGCCATGTCCTCACCTTCCAGGAAGGACCGATCGTCTCCAACCTCGTGCTCGCCGACGAGATCAACCGCGCGACGCCCAAGACGCAGTCGGCGCTGCTCGAAGTGATGCAGGAACGCCAGGTGACGGTCGGCCGCCGCACGATCCGGATGCCGGAGCCCTTCTGCGTGATGGCCACCCAGAACCCGATCGACCAGGAGGGCACCTATCCGCTGCCAGAGGCGCAGCTCGACCGGTTCCTGTTCAAGCTGATCGTCGGCTATCCCAGTGAGCGCGAATATCATGCGATCATCGACCGCACGACCAGTGGCGAGCAGATAACGCTGCGGCCGGTGACCAATGCCGAGACGCTCAATCGCCTGCGCGCCGTGGTTCGCCAGGTGCCGGTGCCCGAGGTCGCCAAGAGCTATGCGATCCGGCTGGTCATGGCGACCCAGCCCGGCAGCGACTATGCCAGCGACGCGGTCAACCGCAACGTCGCGCTCGGCGCGTCGCCGCGCGGCATCCAGGGCCTGATGCTGGCGGCCAAGGTGCAGGCGCTGCTCGACGGGCGGTTCGCGGTGAGTACGGACGACCTCGCCGCCGTCGCGATGTCGGTGCTGCGCCACCGCGTCGTCACCAACTTCCATGCCCAGGCGTCGAACGTAACCGCCGACGACCTGATCGCGGAACTGCTCACCAGCATCCGCGCGTGAACAAGCGGCCCCGGCATCGCGCCGGGGCCGCGTGCCTGCCTCAGCGCAGCCGCTTGCCGAACACATCCCACACTTCCACCGGGCCGAAATCCAGCGCGCGAACGTCCTTCTCGATCCGCGCGAGGTCGCCCACGATGACCCAGGTCATCGCATCGGCCCGGTAGGTCTGTGCGGCGCGGTGCCGCACTGCATCGAGTGTGACCTGCGACAGCCGCGCGACCGTCCCCTGCCCATAGTCGAGCGGGAGCTGATGGGCATCCGCGGAGACGATCGCCCCCAGGAACGCCGCGCTGCTCGAATAGCCGAGCGGCAGCGCGTGGATGGCGGAATCCTTTTCCCGCGCCAGTTCCTCCTCGCGCACCGGATTTGTGGTGGCATAGGCGCGGATCTCGTTGCGGATCTCCACCATGCTCGCCGCGGTCTTGTCCGCCTGCACCGTGCCGCTGGCGGTGAAGACCCGGTCACCCGCCACGGCATCGCCGATGCCTGCGGAAAAGCCATAGGCCCAGCCCCTGCGCTCCCGCAGGTTCATGTTGAGGCGGCTTTCGAAGCTGGTACCGAGCACGGCGTCCATCAGCATTTCGGTGGAGGCCTGCGCCTTCTCGTACGGGCCGACAAAATGGCCGGCGGTGATGCTCGTCTGCGGAGCGCCCGGCGCATCCACCAGAATCACCCGCGGTCCGGTCGCGGCGGGCGCTGGCGCCTGCGGAATTTGGCCGGGATGCACCGGCCGCCATGTGCCGAAATGGCGCTCGGCGAGGCTCCGCGCCTGATCGAGGGTGATATCGCCGATCAGGTAGAGCGTGGCATTGCCCGGGCCCAGTTCGGCATCGTGGAACCGCTGGACCGCCGCGCGATCGAGCTGCTTCAAGGTCTCGCGCGCGACCAGCCGGCCATAGGGATGGTCCGCCCCCCACAGCGCGTGCGAAAACAGGATGCCGGCCGCCGCGATCGGATTGCGCTGATAGGCATCGAACTGCGGGTCGATCGCTTCCTTTGCCTTGTCGAGCCGCGCCTGCGCATAGGCGGGCGAGCGGACCGCGCCGGCCGCCAGCGCGAATACCGCATCGGCGTTGGCCATCGTCGTGCTCCAGCGCACCGCACTCTGCCGGGCGCCCGCGTCAGCGGAGAACTGCCCGCCCAGTCCGGCCAGGCGCGTCGCGAAGCCCGTGGCATCCAGGGCGTTGCTGCCCTCGTCCATCAGCCCGAAGGCCTGGCGCGCCGCACCCGCTTTGTAGGCGTCGTCGCGCAGCGTACCGGTGGCGAACTGCAGCCGCGCGTCGAGGATCGGCAGCCGGTGCCGCTCGGCGACCACGATGCGCAGCCCGTTGGCCAGCCGGGTTTCGTGGATCGGCGGGAACCGCACATCCGCGGCAACCGACGCGACCGCCGGCGGGTGGCTCCGGTCGACATCGCTACCCGAGGCCGCCGTCAGCGGGCTGGGCAGGAGGCGAAGCTCATAATAGGGCCGCGCGAGCCATTTGGCGGCGACCGACCGGACCTCGGCGGCCGTCGCGCTGCCGATCCAGTCGCGCTGCTTGAGGAAATAGGTGGGATCGCCCTGACCGACCTCGCTGCCGAGCAGCCAGCCGCCGACGGCGGGCGCGCTTTCCATCAACCGCAACAGCGCAACGTCGGAATTGGCGATGACGGTGCGCAGCGCCGGCACCTGCGGCCCTTCGGCCAGAAAGCGATCGAACGCTCGGTCGAGCGCGGCATTGGCCTGCTCGGGCGAGACGCCGGGGCGGAGCGTCATCGACAGCGAGAAGGTGCTGCCGAGCTGGCTCTCCTCCAGCGAGGCGCCCACCCCCAGCGCCACCCGCTGCTCTTCCACGAGCTGGCGGACCAGCGGGGTATCGGCTCCGCCCGCCATGGTGCGCGCGGCGAGCTGGAGCAGCGTCTTTTCCCGCGGATCGCGGTTCGATACTGGCCAGCTCCGGCTGATCGTCGCGCTGCTTACTGCGTCGTACAGGGTCTCGCGCTTCACCTCGCCGAACGCCGGCAGCCACTGGTCGACCCGGTCGATCGCCTTGCCGGGCCGCACCGCCCCGAAATAGCGGGTGATCTTCTCCTTCGCCGCATCGAAATCGATGTCGCCGGCGAGCACGATCACCGCGTTGGAGGCGCCGTAATAGTCGTTGAACCATTGCTTCACGTCGGCGAGCGACGCGCGATCGAGGTCCTCCATCGATCCGATCACCGAATGGGCATAGGGGTGGCCGGCCGGATAGAAGCCGGCGAGATAGCGATCGCCCGCCTTCGCGCCGGGCTGGAGTTCGCCCTGGCGCTTCTCGTTCTGAACGACGCCGCGCTGCTCCTCCAGTTCCTGCTGGGTGATCCCGTCGGCGAGATAGCTCATCCGGTCGGACTCCATCCACAGCGCGAAGTCGAGCGCGGCGGTGGGCACGGTTTCGTGATAGTCGGTCCAGTCGCTCGTGGTCTGTCCGTTCACGTCCGTCGCGCCGACAGCCTCCAGCGCGGGGAGGAAGTCGCCCTTCCGGTTGCGGGTCGACTGGAACATCAGATGCTCGAACAGATGGGCAAAACCAGATCGGCCGACAGGCTCGTCCTTGGAACCGGTACGATAGCGTATCCCGACATAGACGCTGGGCACCGAATGATCGCTGTAGACGATAGCGGTCAGTCCGTTCGGCAACGTGAAGCGGCGATAGTCGATCTTGACCGGTTCGCTGCCGCGCTGGGCGGGTGCCGCCATGGCTGGACGTACGAACGGGGTAGGGAAAAGGGCAGCGCTTGCGAGCAGCCCCGCGAGAAGGGCCTTGCGTGGAGCGATCACGTGAAAATCCTGTGATGGGAGAAGGGCAATGGAGGAGGCGCATCCTGCACGCCAAGCTTGCAGCAGCCTTGCATCGTGCGATGGCCGGCACGGATCCGCGGCAAGGTTGGTGCAAGCCTGATGCGGTAGCGCTAGGCTTCACAACCGCGGCTGCGGATCCGCCCTGCATCGGTTGACGGAATTTGCGATCGGCGCTGCGTACGGCCCGGGCTCGGGCGCGCGCAACGTCGATCGAAGCAGGATCATGGATGACGTACGTAGCTAGCCTGCCCCTGGCCAAGCAGATCGCCGCGATCGAAGCGCGCGGCGTCGGTCAGCTGCAGGCGGCACAACGGCGTCACGCGCTGGGGTACGCGCTGCGATGGGCGCTGCCGGCGACCCTCCCCGTCCCTGCCCTCGCCTTCCTGGCTGGGTGGGTGGCGCCGCTGCGCTGGGACGTGATCGGCATCGGCGCGGTCGTGGTGCCGTCGATGGTCTTCGCGATGGCGTATCGGCGGCGCTGGCGCCGCGACCGGCCCGAGCGGCAGGCCGCGCTCGCCCTGTTCGACCAGAGCTTTCAGCTGAAGGACCGCGTCCGCGCCGCCGACGAGTTCCTGCGCGATCCGCACCCCAGCGCGTTCAAGGCCGCAGCCCTGCTCGAGGCGGAACCCTGGATCCGCCGGATCGGTGATGACACCCCTGCGCTGGCCGGTGCCACAGAGACGCCTGGGCGGCGCTGGTGGTACCTTCTCGGCGCCGCTGCGCTGCTGGGCGCCGGCGCCGTGCAGCAATCCACCCGTCCGCCGGTGCAGACCGCAGGGGGGCTGGCAGCGGCATTGGCGGCGGTCGGCATTGCGGACCCCCACGGCGCAGCAGATGCCAACAACCTCCCGCACCAGCCCGCGGTGCCGCTGGAAGGCACCGCTACGGCTGCCGGACACCCCGATCACGCGACACGGACCCAGGCCGCCGCTGCCGAGCAATCCGCGCGGCAGAGCGACGGCGCCGGACAGGGCACGGGCGCGGAAGGACAAGCCGCGGCCGCGAACGGATTCGACAATCCGGGATCGCATGCCCGCGGCGGCATGGCCGCCTCCCCCTCGGGCGACGCCCGCCAGGCACAACAAGGCGCAAAAGACACCGCGGCACAGTCAGCGCAACGAGATTCCGGAAATGGTGGGAGCCCCGAGCGGCATGCGAGCGCAAGCGATGCGCAACGCGACCCCGCTGCCGGCGGCGCCCAGGCGCAGCGCAGCGGCCAGGCCCCGCAGACCAATCCTGCCAATGGCAGCCCACCCCCTTCCTCGTCGCCCCTCGGATCGCAACAACGGCCCCAACAAGGCCAGGGCAACAGCGGCAGCCGGCAAAATCAACAAAGCCGGAGCCAACAAGGAAGCCAAGACCAGTCCCAGCCTGGCCAGGGGAAGGGCCAGGGCCGCGACGGACAGCGCACCGGCCAGGATGCGCTGAAGCGGTCGAACGGCGTGGCAGCACTGCTGCTTGCCGTTCCGATGGCGGATCGCCTCGGCGGCACCGCAAATCCGGGACTGGTCTCCAGCCTGCCGCAGCCGGTGCCGCCGCACGCCGGCGCCGCGTCGGCGGCCGTCGCCGGCGATCGTGGGCGGGCGGGCGGGACGCTCGGCCGCGTATCGCACCCGGCCGCCTCGCCGCAGGAGCGCGGCGTGCTCCGCGACTATTTCCGACGAGGGGGCGGGACCGCGCGCGAGGGATCCGCGCCCTGAAACCGCAGCTACATTCTTGCCCGTGGGCGAAACGCCTTCCCCTATCGTTCTGCCGCATCGGAGTTCGGCTTTGACTGCGCCCTCGCTCAGCTTTGATTCTCTGTTCGATCCCGATTTCCTCGCCCGCGTCCAGCAGTTCGCGCTGACGTCGAGCCGCGTCGAGAAAGGCGGCAGGCTCGCCGACCAGGCAAGCTCGGCGCGCGGGCAGGGCATCGATTTCGCCGATTTCCGGCCCTATGTGCCCGGCGACGACCTTCGCGCCATCGACTGGAACATCTATCGCAGGCTCGACCGCCTGTTCGTCCGGGTGTTCGAGGAGCGGCAGGACATGCCGGTCTATTTCCTGATCGACATCTCGCGCAGCATGTTCACCGGCGAAAGCCCGCGCATCCATGCCGGTCTGCGCACCACGCTGGCGCTCGCTGCGATCGTGCTCGGACAGCACGATTCGGTCGCCCTCTTCCCCTTCGCGGAGGCGATGACGATCCAGACCCGCAACCTTTCCGGCAAAGCCAGTCTGGTACGCGTCGCCCGCCACCTCGCCGACTATGCACCCGCCGGCGGGACGGCCCTCGCGCTGTCGATCGAGCGGCTGGCGAGCATGCGCCTGCGCCGCGGTCTGGTGGTCGTCGTATCCGACTTTTTCGACGATGCGGGGCTCGACCAGGTGTTGCCGGCACTCGGGCTGCTGCAGCACCGCACCCTGCTCGTCCAGCTGACCCGTCCCGAAGACGGCGATCCGACCCGCCACCCGGCACTGGCCGGGGATGTGGCAATCGAGGACGTGGAAACCGGCCGCCAGATCGAACTGACCATTACGCCCGAGGTGCTCGAACGCTATCGGCAGGCCTATCGCGCCTTCAACGAGCAGTTGCTGGCGTACAGCCTGACACATGGCCATGCGCTGGCGCGCATCGATGCGTCGCGTGACGTGCTCGAGCAGCTCGGCGAACTGTTCCTGGGCGGGAGGCTGGCGGTTTGATCCTCGCGGCCTTCCCCCTGCCCGTGTGGATTGCAGGTGCATTGATCCTGGCGGGCATCGTCGTGCTGCTGCAGCGGCTGCGGGTGCAGCGACAGGTCGTCCGCGTCGCCACCGCCCTGTTCTGGCGCGAAGCCGCGCGTGCGGCGCCCGCCAGCGTGCTCCACCGCCGCTTCCGCCATCCGCTGGCCTTCCTGCTCGTAATGCTGATCGTCGGCCTGTTGTGGTTCGCCAGCGCGCTGCCGATGTTGCCGCCGGTTGCCGGCGTGCAGACCGAGGTCTTCTATCTCGACGCATCGGCCGCGATGACCGCCGGCGATCGGTTCGGCGAAGCCCGGCGGGCGCTGATCGCCGATGTCGGCGCCGTGCCGGCCGAGCATCGCGCGGTCTATCTGGGCGACCTGTACGGCACGCGGCTGCTTGCGCCGGGCGAGGATATCGCGTTGCTGGCGCGGCGGCTCGCGCAGGTGCAGCCCCAGGCCTTCGCTTCGGCCTTCCCGGCGTGGCGGCGGGAGCTGCCGGCGCGGCTGGAAACCGGCGGCCCGGTGCGACTTCACTATTACGGCACGGCCGCGACGCTACAGGCCGCGGTGTCTGCTGCCGATACTGGGACCCGTGTCGTGCAGGGCTATATTGCGCCGCCGATCGCCGGCAATCGCGGCATCGTCGCGCTCGGCGCGTTGCCGGCCGCCTCCGGCGCGTGGGACAAGGCAGATGTCGTCCTACGCCTCGCCGCAGCCGAAGGCGCGCCGCCTGCGCCCACCGCCCTTGCGTTCCGCCGGGACGGCAAGCCATTCACGCCCACGCTCGCGGCATTGCCCAGCGGGCGGGTGCTGTTGCGGGACGTACCCGCCGACGGCGCGCTGCTCGAAGCCGCCTTCCGCACCGGCGACGGGTTCCCGGCGGACGATCGGGCGGCGCTGCGCCTGCCCGAGCGCCATGCGATCCGGGTCGCGATCCTCGGCCAGGTGCCATCGTCGCTGCGCGCGGTGCTGGCCGCCGACGACGCGATCCGGCTGACACGCCCCACTGACGCGGAGGTGCTCGTAACGGATGGAACCGCAGGGGCCGCCATTGCCAAGCCATCGCTCCTGCTCGCGCCGGCCGCATCGCAGCGCACCACCTTCACCTTCGCCCTGCCGCGCGGCGGCACCACCGAGACGCTCACCGCCGCCCTCGACCAACTCGGCCTGGGCAAGCTCGACGCGCGCGACCTCGCGGATGCACTCCACCGCCCCGTGACCGTTGCAATGCAGGACGCCGGCGTGCGCACGATCGCCGTTTGGCGCGAGCTGTTCAGCCCCGACAGCGATTTCGCGCGCGCGCGCACCATGCCGCTCTTCGTGGGACGGGCGATCCGCTGGCTCGCCGCGCCCACGCCCTGGATTGCGTTCGCACCTGCAGGCGGTACGCTTACCGACCGGGTTGCACCCGATCCCTGGTCCGCGCTCTCGCTGCCCGGGATGGACGCCGCGGACACCGGCGTCGCGCTTCCGGCTGCTGGCGCCGCGAACCTCGACGGGGTCGCAGTGCAAGTCAGCCTAACCGATGCTGGCACCACGCTCGGCACCGGGGCAGTCCTGCCGATCGACAAGGCGGGGGCGGCAAGCCACCCCCTCCCCCGCGACATTCCCTTCACTCTTGCCCTCGTCGCCGCCGCCCTGCTGCTCGCCGGCGAATGGGTCCTGTTCCAGCGTGGCCGCCTGCCGTGAGAGACGTCTTGCCGATCGAATTGACGCTGCTGCATCCGGAATGGCTCTGGGCGGCGCTGCTCCTTCCGCTGGTGTGGTGGAAGATTGGCCCGAAGGCCACTCTGCCCCAGCGTGCGCTGCGCACGGCCGTGTTCGGCTTGCTGCTCCTCGCACTGGCGCAGCCCAGCTTGTTGCTCCGCCGTGCGGGTACCCGGCAGATCGTGATCCTCGATACGCGCAGCGGGGAAGACGGCGTCGCGGCAGCGCGCCGGGTGCTGGGTCGCCTCGGACGCGCGGACGAGGTGACGCTGGTGTCGCTCGGTTCTCCGCCGGGCGGCCTGGCAGCGGATCGCCGCATCGCGCTGCCCGATGGCGCGCTTTCCACGGCGCTGGAACGCGCCCTTGCCGAAATCCCGCCCGGGACGGCCGGCGCGGTCACCGTGATCGGCAGCGGCGCGGCGCGCGATGCCCATTGGGAGCGCGCGGTCGAAGGTCTTGTCCTGCGCGGCATCCCGGTGAACGCCGTGCAGCTGAGCGCCATGGCCGGCACGCCGTTCGTCGCCGGCCTTCGGATTGCGCCGGTGCAGGCCGGTGCGGTCGCGCAGGCGACGGTCCTGGTCGCGGGACACGGGACGCAGCAGCGTCTTCGCCTGATCGCGGGCGGACGCGAACTGGCGCGGAGTGAGCCGTTCGACGTCGATGGCGAGACGCAGGTTCCGCTGCAGTTCCCGGTCGAGCGGGCTGGATTCCTTGCGGTCCGTGCCGAACTGTCCGCTAGGGGCGCACCAACCCCGGCGGCCGCGCTCGACACGGTTGCCGCCGTGCAGGACCCGGTGCCCCTGCTGTACGTGCAGGGCCGCCAGCAAGGCGCCGCACCCCGCCTTCAGGCATTGCTCGGCAACGGCTTCGCCGTCGAGCCGCGCGCGCCGGCAAGCCTGTCGCCGGCGTTCGATTTCACCCGCTTCGCCGCGGTGCTGCTCGACGACGTGCCCGCCAGGGCGCTGGCCACGGGGACACAGGCACAGCTGCTCCAGGCCGTCGCACGACATGGCACGGGCCTGTTCTATTCCGGCGGTGCACAGGCGTTCGGCATGGGCGGGTATGCGGGGACGCCGATCGCCCGCGCGTTGCCGGTCTCGCTGCGCCAGGAGGACAAGCGCGAACAGCCCAGCGTCGCACTGGTGATCGTGATCGACACCTCGGGCTCCATGGTGGGAACGCCGATCGAACTGGCCAAGCAGGTCGCCCGCTTCGCGGTGCGCAAGCTGGGGCCGATGGACAGCGTCGGCGTCGTCGAATTCTACGGCGCGAAGCAATGGTCGGTCCCGCTCCAGCCCGCCCGCGACACGGCGGAGGTGGAGCGCGCGATCGGGCGCATGCAGGCGCAGGGGTCGAGCATCCTCTTCCCCGCCATCCAGGAAGCCTATTTCGCGCTGAAGGGCAGCAACGCGCGTTTCAAGCACATCCTCGTCATCTCCGACGCGGGCGTGGAGGAGCAGCGCTACCAGGCTCTCCTCACCCATATTGCCGACGACCGCATCAACGTCTCGACCGCGCTGGTTGGGGCCGACCCCGAAGGCGAGGAGCGCATGGTGCAATGGGCGCGTTGGGGCCGCGGCCGCTATTATGCGGTGTCGGACGAGTTCAGCATGGTCGAGCTCAACCTCAAGCAGCCGCAGGACAAGCCCGCGCCGGCCTATCGCGACGGTGCGTTCGCGACGATGGCACCGGCGGGACGGCAACGCTGGCACGGCATCGCGATGGACGGCGTGCCTGCGGTGCAGGGCTTCGTGCCCACCACCCGGCGCGACGACGCCGAGACGCTGCTGACCACGAAGAGCGGCGACACGCTGCTTTCCAGCTGGCAGTTCGGCGCCGGCCGGATCACCGCAATGATGACCGAGCCGCTGGGCCAGGGCAGCAGCGGCTGGCAGCACTGGAGCGGCTATGGCGCCTGGCTGGGCCGGCTGATTGCCCAGACCGCCAATCCCGATGCAGCCGCCTCGCTCGCGCTGGAGCGCCGCTTCGACAAGGTGTCGGTAACCTATCGCGACGACGGCACCCGCCCGGCCGCGCCCGAGATCCGATTCGTCGATCCCCAGGGTCGCACGCAGGGCGCACCGCTCGCGATGCAGGAACGGGCGCCCGGCCTTTATGTCGGCAGCAGGCCGTTCGATCCCGGTACGCCCGCACTGGTAGAAGCCCGCATCGACGGCCACGTGCTGCGCGCCGCCGATCGCGCCCATTCGGATACCGACGGCACTGCAAGCCTTCCGATGGCCGCCCTCGCCGAGCGCACTGGCGGCAGCTACGCCGCCGGCGGCAGCGCGCCGTTCGCGCCGCGGCCGATCCGCGGGCATTTGCTGACGGCGATCGCCCTGGGCGGATGGTCCGCACTGCTCGCGCTGCTGCTGTACCTGGCCGAACTGCTCTATCGCCGCTGGCCCGCACGCCGGCGGCCCTCATGAAGATCGTCGCAATGTCGCATTCCCATCTGCCGCTCTCCTGGACCGTATCGCTGGCCCTCGCGCTGGCCGCCATGGCCGGAGCGCCCGCTGCCGCGCAGGACGCCGGACCGGTTGCGAAACTCGTCCACGCACCGCGCTTCGATCGCGCGGCCGCCGCGCGCCTCTATCGCGATGCCGTGCTGCAGGATCGCGTCGCGGCGCTGGACGCCGAGCTCGCCGCGATCGGTGCGGGCAACGGGACGCCCGCCGTCCGCGCCAGCGCCCTGCTCGCACGCGCGGCCATCGCATGGCAGCAAGGCGATGCAGATACCGCCCTTGCTGCAGCCCAGTCGGCGGTCGCGCTGGCGCCGGGCGCGGAGAGCTTTCGGCTTCAGGCCGAGCTGCTCGACGCCCGCGGCGACCTGGCGGGCGCGCGCGCGGCCTATGCCCGGGCAGCATCCGTCACGCCGGATCCGACAGATCGATCGCGGCTTGGCCTGCGGATCGCGCTGCTCGCAGACCGTCAGCCCGCAGCGGCGCTGGACACGCTTGCCGGCGGGATGCGGGAGGAAGAGGCAAACCGCGTCGCATCGACGCTGGCGCTGATGGGCAGCCCCGGTGCGGCGCTTGCGCTCTACCACCCGGCCGAAACAGGGCCGGCTGGCCTGATCGACGCGCTGCGGCTGGCCGAATGGGCGATCCAAGCCGGCGACATGGCATCGGCCGGACGCCATGCCTGGCGCGGCTATCAACGTGCCGCCACGCTCCCCGATCGCCGCTATGCGCTGGCGCTGCTGGTCGAGAGCTATCGGTCGGCCAAGAATCTGGCGGGCGCACTCGCCTTTCTCGATGCGCAGCCGGACGATGGCGAGATCGCCCAGACGCGTATCGATCTGCTGCTGGAACTCGGCCACTTCGACGCGGCGATTGAACGCGTCGCCCGTGCCACCGACCCGGCGCTTCGCCAGCGCCTGCTCGGCATCCTCGATCTCGCCGGTCGTGCCGGGGATGCCGAAGGGGAATATCGACGGCTGATCGCGGCCGACCCGCACCGGCTGGAAGGCTATACTGCCCTGGCGGTGCTGCAGCTCGGCAACGGCCGGCGCGATGCTGCCGAGGCGGTATACCGCGACCTGTTCGCCGCCAATCCCGGCCGCGCCGATCTGCTGATCCCGGCCGCGCGGCAGATGATCGCGATGGGCCTGGGCGAGCGGGCGATGGCGCTGATGGCGGAGGCGGCAAAGGTGCCGGACCTTGCGGTGCCCTATCGCTTCTTCCTGGTCGAGACCGATCGCGCCCAGGGCCGCGATGCCGCTGCGCGCCAGCGGCTCGCCGAACTGCTGACGCTGCTGCCCGCGGCGTCGCAGGAGCGCATCGCGGTTGCCGACGCCTATGAAGCGATCGGCGACAAGGAGCAGGCGCTCGCCGTGCTCCGCGCGCTCGAAACCAAGCTGCCCACGCTCGACTACGACCAGCGTGTGCATATCGCCGCACTCGCCGGGGACGCGGGGCATGGCGAAGAGGCGTTCGCGCGCTGGCGGCAGCTCTGGACCGAGGCGAAGCTGCCTGCGCGCAAAACCTATCTGGCCAAGCAGATCGTACGCACGGCCCAGGCGCTCGGCACGCTGGACAAGGTCGCCGCCACGCTCGAGACCCAGCTTGCCGACCGCCGCGGCGGCGACGATGCGCTGGCGCTGCTCGTCGAACTGCGCATCGCCCAGAAGGACCGGACCGGCGCCGTCGCCGATGTCGAACGGCAGGCCGCGGCAAGCGGCGAATCGGAATCGGTGAAGCTCGCGCGGCTGGTGAGCATCTATTCCCGCCTCGGCGACCATGACCGGACCAACGCGACCCTGCGGCGGCTGGTCCAGGCCGACCCCCGGAATGCCGATCTGTACCTGCGCCAGCTGACCCTGAACGCCGTCCATTTCGCGCCCGACGGCGAGGCGCCCGAGGCGCAGCGGGCGCGGATCGAGGCGTTGCTGGCCGAACTCCGCAAGACGTCGAGCCTGCCCCCCGCCGACGCCGCCGCCTTCGCGGCCGCCGTCTATGCCTCGGCGGGTCTCAACGATGCGGCGATCGCGGCCTATCGCCGAACCGCCGCACTCGTTCCGGACAAGATCGATGCCAGCGTCCAGCTTTCCGATCTGCTGCACAAGCGCGGGCGACAGGCGGAGGCCGCCACGTTGCTGCAGTTCGCCGCCGATCATGCCCGCGATCAGGCCAGCTTCACGGCGGCGATCGATGCGCTGGTAGCGTCGCTGTCTCCGGACCCCAATGGCGCGCCCCCTTCCCCGGGCCTGGCGCGGCTGATCGCGGCCCGGCTGCGCTGGGCGGAACGGCGGGTGCTCGAACGGATCGCCGGTGCCGGGCAGGATGCCAGGCTCACCGCGCTGCTCGCCGACGTGGCGCAGGCGGAGGCCGACTTTCCGCTGCAGGTGCGCGCGTTCAGCAATGCGCTGGCGGACGCGGGCGACCAGCGCGCCGCCGTGTTGCGCATGCTGGTGACGCTGACCGCCGGCAACAGCGATGCGGGCGGCGGCGGGTCGGGACCGATGGTCGGCGATCTAGGTGCCAAGCTCACCTATGGCCGGCGCCTGCTGGCCTTGAAGCGCGACTATCCGCCGGATCTGTATACCGATCTCGCCCGATCGCTGCTGGCGGTCAACGATCCGGCCGGCGCCGAACGCGCGTTCGGCATGATGCGGGACATGGCGGGCCTGATCGACGTCGATCGCGTCAAGGGCGAAACCTATGCCGCGCAAGGCTTTACCGAGCAGGCGCTGCTCAACTATCAGCGGGCATTGCTGCGCGATCGCGACGATCCCGACCTGATCGTGAAGACCTCGATCCTCCATGAGCAGCGGGGCGAGAATGCAGCGGCGCTCGACTGGTACTGGCGCGCGCTCGAAGCGCTGGCGCAGCGCCAGCCGCTGCGTGGAAACAGCGAGGAAGCCCTGTTCGACGCCCGGCAATATGCAGGAACGCTGATGGAGGGGCTGAGCCTGAGCTGGCCGCAGGATCCGGCAGCCGCCGCCCCCGTTCTTGCCCGGTTCGAAACGCTGCTGGCGGCGGCAGCCGCGGGCATCACGCCCGATACCGCTGGCGCCCTGGCGGCCTATCCGCGCCTTGCCCTGCTGGCCGAAATCGGCCGGCGGATGAGCGACCGGGCCGGTGATCCCGGTCTGGCAGGCCGGATCGACGCGCGCCTTGCCCCCCTTCTCGCATCGGATTCCGAGGCGCGCCGCAGTGCCGCCGCGTTTCGCGATATCGAAGGGTGGGCGACGCTCCCGGCATCGCCGCCGCATTGGGCCGAACAGGGCCTCGCACGACAGGCCGAGGACATGGACAATCGAGAACTGGCGCAGGCACTCGCGCTGCGCAGGGACGATCAAGAAGCGCTCCGGTCCGAAATGGCGCGCGCCATGGCCGCGGAAGCGGAACGGTTTGCAGCGGAACAGCGCGGCGAACCGACCCTGCAGATGCCGTCGCCGCTCTATAGCCTTCTGCTGAAGGCGGTGGACCTGCTGCCGCCGGAGCAGTTCCGCACGCTGATCCTCGCGCCGCTGCGGACGGCGCCCTATCGCGACGAGGCGCTCTTCGACATCTATCGCAGCGGGTCCGGCTGGTATGCACGCATGGAAAAGGCCGCCGGCGAGCCGCTGCTGAGCGACGCGCGGCTGCTTGCGTTGCTGGTCGAGCGCGGATCGGGGGCCCTTCCCTTTTCGCGAGCGAGCTTCGCGCTGCGCCGCGACGCCTCGGCGACGCCGCGCGCGCTCGTCGCCGGCTTCTCGATCGACCAGAAGCTGGCGCTGTACGAACAGCTCGTCGAGCATATGCGGGCGACGCATACCGAAACCGCCTATCAGGAAGCGCTGGTGGCGCAGTTGCTTGCCGCCGCGCTCGATCCGGAGCAGCGGACCCGGCTGGCACGCGCGATGCGGGCGGATACCGGCTTCGATCGCGGCCTGAAGGACAAGGCGGCGCCGTTCCTGGTCCAGAAGCTGCTGGTGCTGGGCACGGTGCCGGCCAATCGCTCGCTGCTGCTGCAGATCGCGGACGAGGTGGCCTCCCGCTACGTCGTGACCCGCCATCTGCCGACTTTCCTCCGCGCCTATTTCGACGGGGACAAGGCGACCGGCTATCGCGAGCTGGAGGCCCTGTACGCCGATACGAGCGCGGGCGCCCCCGGCCTGAACTATGCGGCGCCGATCATCCGCGACCAGTATGCCGAGGAAAGACGGCGGGCGATCGCGGCATTTCTCGACCGCCCGAGCGCGAACGCGACCGAAGCTGACGCCTTCTACCGCCGCTACGTGCTGTTCGCGCAGATGAGCGGCGATGCCGCCGACCGCGCCGCCGTGCCCGGTTATTATGCCAAGCTCGCCCAGATGCAGCCGGACAATGCCGCCTATGTCAGCGGCGCGCTGGATGCCGGCTGGGCGAAGGGGGATCGCGCCGGGTTCGTGGCGCTTCTTTCGCGCTATGTTGCGGCCCATCGGGACGATCGCGAAGCCGCGTCGGTGCTGCAGATGGCCTATCGCCTGACCGGCGCCCCTGCGCAGGCCGACGCGCTGGCCCAGGCAAGCGGCGTGGACGTTCGCAGCGACGACTGGCTCATCGAACTGGTCAACCGCGCTAACGCACCGGGCGGAGGATCGATCGAGCCTTCCTTCGGCCGGCTCGTCGGGATTCTCTATCCGGCCTATGCCGCGGCCTTCCCCAATGACCCTGCGATCCAGGAAGCGGAGCGCCGCCG